>JANQMF010000042.1 GCA_028280225.1 Pseudomonadales bacterium
TGCTACCCCGGAGTTTCATGTAACCCCCACTCTTTCAATGACCCGCAGGGTGGCGCTGCGTGCCCGTGGGTTCATTTCCAACTCCCCCTTGCCGGGCCGGATTGGGCCGGCAACCTTACGCCCGGGCACCTGGCGGTTATTGCTCTGTACCGGCAGCCGCCTGGGTACGCTGGGCGGCTGACTCAACTGACGAAAGGTCTGTTTGACGACGCGATCCTCAAGGGAGTGAAAACTGATCACCGCCAGCCGTCCGTTAACCGCCAACGACTCAAACGCCGCAGCCAGGCCCTGATGCAACTGACGGTCTTCCTGATTGATGAAAATGCGGATCGCCTGGAACGAGCGGGTAGCAGGATGTTTACCCCCGTGAAAACGCCTGGGTACAGCGGACTGGATCACTTCAGCCAAAGCCTGGGTGGTGGTCAGGGGACGCTGCTCGACAATGCGCCTGGCGATGCGCCGCGCAAAACGTTCCTCACCATGTTTGAAGATGACATCCGCGATATCCGCTTCATCCGCTTCGTTTAACCACCGGGCCGCAGACCGCCCCCTGGAGGTATCCATACGCATATCCAGAGGACCTTCCAACCGGAAGCTGAAGCCGCGCTCCGCACTATCCAGTTGCGGCGAGGACACCCCCAGATCCATTAAAACACCTTGTACATGACCGATATCCAACGCGTCTAAAACCGCTCTAAGATCAGCAAAGGCGGCGTGGTGGGCAGACACCCGCTTATCCGCCGCAGCCAATTCCCGCGCGACCTCAACAGCATCCGGATCACGGTCCAGGACAATCATCTGCGCCTGCTCATCCAACTGCTCAAGGATGGCCCGCGCATGTCCACCCCGGCCAAAGGTGGCATCCACATATATACCTGCCGAATGTTGAACCAGATAGTGAACGGCTTCCCGCAAGAGTACCGGTATGTGTGCCTGCTGATGGGTGTTGTTGGCCAACTAATCAATCTTCCACCGATCAAACGGACAAACCCGTAAATGCATCCGCGTCATTCAGCAGCGTCTCCGGCCCTTCTTTTAACCAGGACTGCATTTGCATACGCCAGCAATCTTCAGACCAAATTTCCAATTTTTTGCCTTGACCCACCAGGACCAGCTTTTTTTCCAGACTGGCATATTCACGCAACATGCCTGGCAACAGAATGCGTCCGTTAGCATCAAGTTCCAAATCAGTGGCATGACCAATCAGCAGACGCTGCAACATCCGCGCCTGGGGATTAATATTGGACAGGGCTTCTAACTTGCCTTGAACCACCTCCCATTCCGGAAGCGGGTAAAGCAACAAACAGGTTTCACGCATATCGATGGTGACCACAATCCGGCCATCACCCGCCGCATTGAGGGCATCACGATTTTTTGCCGGCAAGGCCATGCGGCCTTTGCCATCCAAGGTCACGTTGCTGATACCGCGAAACATCGGACTTAATCTGCTTACTCAATCCGGTTACCTATCCTCTTGTCCATGCGGGTCGTAACCCGCTTCCCGGACAAACTGCTGGTGAGGGCTTGGAAGTTCCGACCGACAAACTCAGTCTCCGGATGATGCTTCGCGCGCTCTTCACGAGTAACCTTTAGACTAAATAACCCACATTTCTCCACAATTTCCCAATTTCTGACACTATAGAGCTGATATCCGGTGAGTCAAGGGCTGTAGGCTCATAAGCTACGGAAATATAAGGATTTTTTTCCCTTTCAAGGGCGTCTGAAGAAAATAAAATTAGCCTCCGCAACCGCCTACATCAGATTCCTAGAATCTACATTAAGTAAGCAGGTAATTAGGAATAAAAAAGCGTTTTTAAATAACAGATTTATCAAAAATTGGAGTCAGCCTATAAGCCGGGTTCTGTCTGGAACGGTCATTCATCTAGGGTTGCCGTTGCCGACAACCTCAAGCGGCCTACCCGAATCCGATGCGGGCCACATCATTAGATTCCTATTTGGCCTTGCTCCGAGTGGGGTTTACCTAGCCGCGGCATGTTACCACCCGCGCGGTGCGCTCTTACCGCACCCTTTCACCCTTACCGGGCCAGGCTTGCGCCCAAACCGGCGGTCTACTTTCTGCTGCACTTTCCGTGGACTCGCGTCCCCCAGGCGTTACCTGGCACTCTGCCCTGCGAAGCCCGGACTTTCCTCCCGCTACCCAAGGGTAGCCGGCGACCATTCAGCTGACTCCAGGGCCCACATTAGGCCCATGCAGCCAGCGAATCAAGACACCATTCAAATGTCAGCCCGGTTGAGCTGGACCGCCAGGTCATATAACTCGGATTTTTTGACCCGCAAAATATTTGCCCCCAGACGCGCCGCCTGGGAGGGGGACATTTCCTCAAGCAGGACACGCAGTAACCGCTCGTGTTCCAGATTTTGTCCGCCACCTTGGCCACATTCGATCACAACCGTCATCTCCCCCTTGGGTGAATCATCCAGTTGCGCCAGGATCTCCCCGGCCGTGCCGACATATAAGCTTTCGTGACGCTTGGTGAGTTCACGTCCCAGCATGATCCGCCTGGTGGTGTGCTGTAAATCGGCCAGAGTCTGCCGGATGCGTTTGGGAGACTCAAGAAATACCAGGGCAGCGCCGTGTTGTAAGTGTTGCTTCAGTTCCACCCTGCGCGCCTTGGCTTTGGCCGGCAAAAAACCAATATAGATAAAGGGCTGACACGGCAGCGGACACACAGAAAGCAAGGCTGTGACAGCGCTGGAGCCAGGCACCGGAACCGTCTGTATGCCAGCCTGCCAGGCTTGTTGAATGAGCGGATAACCCGGATCGTTGATCAACGGTGTCCCTGCATCTGAGACCAGGGCAATATCAGCCCCCTGGAGCAGGCGTTGCACAAGACCGCCACTTTTCTCCGCTTCGTTATGCACGTGCAGGCTCAATATTTCGGGGGCGCGATGGCCAATGTGTTCTAACAGCACGCGCGTTCGTCTGGTATCCTCTGCCGCGATGATCTGCACTGACTTCAGTACATCCTCGGCTCGACGTGTCAGGTCGCCCAAGTGTCCAATGGGTGTCGCCACAACATATAAAATTCCGCAACCGGAACGCTGTAACATGTTTAAAAAGTTCCCCGCCGTCAGCCCCTTATTGATAGTCGTCATTTTGACAATGAATGGCTGCCAAAGCACCCCGCAAACGCCACGCACGGCAACACCCGAAATCATCGGAGGAGACGCCCAGACGCTGCTGGCCCAAGCAGCGGACGCAACCGATCCCAGGCGGCAACTCAAGCTACGCATGGCGGCGGCTGAATTGCTGCTGGACGGCCAGCAATACGCGGCTGCGGCTGACGCCCTGAGCCTGGTTAATCAAAGTTTTGGCACCGCGCTGGTCAATGAGCAAAGCAGGGCGGACTATGCCCGCATGTTAGCCCGCGCCCAGTACCATAGCGGGGATTATATTGCCGCCCAGGCAGCGCTGACAGAATTACCTGTCTGGACCCCGCAGGACTATCTGCTGATCGCAAATATCTGCCAGGCCTTAAATGACTATCGCTGCAGTGCCGACGGATATATTCAGGCCTCGGTGGCCCTGGGCCTGGACCATCCGGATTTACCCGACCAGGTCAATAACCTGATTTGGCAAAACCTGAGCCGGGCGCAAAGTGGACCCGAAGTCTTTACCCATCGTTATCACCACGCCTGGTGGCTGTTACAACAGCAGATGCGCGAAGCAAGCTCCATCCCAGCGCAACAGGTAGTCTGGCAAACCTGGCAACGGCGTTACCCCAGCCACCCGGCTCGTCTGCGGCCACCCGAAACCTTGCGCCGCTTAGACCTGTACGAAGCACCCAACATTGCCCTGTTTTTGCCCCTGACCGGGCCCGTGGCAAGCGCGGGTCAAGCCATAAGAGACGGTTTGATCAGCGCCCTGTTGAGCGAAGCCGGGGACAACCGGCCAAATATTAGGATTTACGACACCGCTGCCGCTGACATCGGGCAGCTTTGGGAACAAGCACTGGCAGAAGGTGCTCAAGTATCTGTTGGCCCCCTGCTGAAGGATCAGGTGCTGCGCTTCAGTGAGCTCACCGCCTACGCTGATCAGCCCAGATTGGTACTCAACTATCTGGAAAATCCCGTTGCTGACCCGGCGCTGCCCCCAGACCCGCGGGTGGAGGCACCCACCGCCAACAAGTTATTTCAATTCGGCATTGCCATAGAAGACGAGGCTCGCGCCCTGGCTAACCAGGTGTTGCTGGCAGGCCACGAGAAACTGATCGTCGTATCCAGTAACCGCAGCTGGTCTCAGCGTGCCAGTGCCGAATACTTAAAACACTGGCCTTATCCCGCGACCAACGCCTATTTTACCGACATCAAAGAACTCACTCAGGCCATTGGCACCGCCATGCAGGTAGAAGCCAGTGAGTCCAGGAAAACAGAAATTGCCAACATTCTGGGACAACCCTTGGAGTTTCTTGCCCGTGGGCGTCAGGACATGGACGCTGTTGTGGCCTTTACCAACCAGGTAGAGGCCCGCGCCCTGGGACCCGCATTGAGGTTCCACTTCGCCTCAAACTTACCGTTGTACGCTACCTCGCAAATCGCCCGCGGATCTGAGGTGGATGAACTGGTTGGATTTAATCTGACGGAAATGCCGCTGTTTACCCATCCCACGGCATCACAAAGCGCGCTGTATGATGCTTTTGCGCTTAAATCAAACGCCCAGGCTGAATTATACGCGCTGGGATATGACGCATATCGCCTGGCCACCTGGCTGCCCTTGCTCAACAGCGAAGGACAGTTAGCCCTTCCCGCAGCCAGCGGCTACATCTGGCTGGACAAGGCCGGGCGGTTTAAACGGGACTTGGGCCTCAGCCGGGTCGAAAAAGGCGGCACGTTAAAATACGTTGAATGAAATCCCCCGGGCCAAGCCCACACACCCGGGGCCGGTGGGCGGAAAATTTAAGTTATTGGTATCTGAGGTCCCGGGGACTTAAACCGGTGCAGCGTAATTTCTCCTGCCGGATGGGTGAAATAGACTTGGTGATGCGGGACGCGACCAAGATTCAGCCCAATGTTCTGGTTTTTGTTGAGGTTCGCTACCGGACCAGCAACCGGTACGGGGGCGCGGCAATCAGTATTGATCAGCGCAAACAACAAAAGCTGATTCGGACAGCCGAAGTGTTCCGTCTGCAAAATAAACCTTATGCCCAATGGCCCGCAAGATTTGACGTTGTGGCCATTACCCGGCGTAAAGTGCAATGGATCAGGGCCGCGTTCACTGCATATTAAGCAATTTTCATTGACGATAACTCATGGAATAACCAAACTTAGTTTTTCAATTATCGGTTGTGATGATGACCACCCAAGCTGACACTCTGCGAACTTCAAATCTGGCCCGATACGGTGTATTGGTATTGTTGGCAGTCTTGTTAACCTCCTGTGCCTTGCGCAACGATCCCGGACGGCGTACTCCCGGTGTGATTATCGACGACGAAGTTCTGGAAAGCCTGGTGGAGCGTGAAATCCGCAAGTCCGATACCGGTTACAAGGGTTCGCACATTGTTGTTGTATCTTATAACGGGGTTGTACTGCTGGCCGGCCAGGTGGGCTCCCAAGCCTTGAAAGACCAGGCCAGCCAGGTTGCACAAACTCTGCGCCGGGTTAAGCGGGTTCACAACGAATTGACGGTGGGCGGCCCCATCTCGTTTTTTGCCCGCTCCAACGACGCCTGGTTGACCTCCAAGGTTAAAAGCCGTTTGATTGCCGCCAAAGATGTCATGGGCACAAAAATTAAAGTGCAAACTGAAAACGGTGTGGTCTATCTATTGGGTCTGGTCAGCAGGGAGCAAGCCGACCTTGCCGTTAACAAAGCCAAACAGGTCTATGGGGTACAAAAGATTGTTAAGGTTTTTGAATACCTGGACAGCTAGATTGTTATCACAGGCGCCGCTGTTGCGGGACGCTACGTAAGCCAGGTGCCTCTGATACCAATCCCTCTTAAACCAGGCCTCTCTTAAACCAGACGTAGCTTGGGCTTATCGTCGTCACCACCATCCTTGGGGTCTTGTTTGCCTGCGGCAGCGTCAGAGGCGGAGAATTGTTCGGGCGCTGTTACACCACTGGTATCCGGCTCCAGATCTTTAACCTGGTATTGATTGTCGTCTGACCCGGCCGGGGGAAATGTCTCTTCAGGAAATACCATGCCCTGACCCGAGTCTTTGCCGTAGATGGCCTTGATGCTCATCACCGGCAGGCATAGCTCAAAAACGCGCCCGCTGAACCGGCCCGAACACATGACGTATTCGTTCCCCAGATTTAGGTCACGAACCGCATTACTGCTCAGGTTGAGGACAATCTGACCGTCAGCAACATGTTCCTGGGGTACTTGAACCCCCTCAACGGTTGCATCTACCAGCACGTAGGGTATTTCGTTGCTATCGACTATCCACTCATACAGCGCCCGGATCAGATAAGGGCGCTGAGGCATCACTCCTGCATCTCCAACTCGGCTTCCGTCAAGCTCGCCCGGAACGCCTCGCGCTCAAACATGGTTTGCATGTATTTTAACAGCGGACGCGTGGATTTTTCCGGCAGGGTAATATCAACTTCTTTCAGGCGCCACAAAATCGGCGCCACACAACAGTCGACTAAAGAAAATTCTTCGTTCATGAAATAAGGTTTTTCGCCAAAGATGGGCGCTATGGCAATAACGCTTTCCCGCAATTCCTTGCGCGCCTTGGTGATGACGGTCTCACGACCCTTACCCGCCATCAGAATATCAAGCTTAGTACTCCACTCTTTTTCCACGCGACTGATCCACAACCGGGAAAGCGCTCTTTGCACCGGGTATACCGGCAGCAACGGAGGGTGTGGAAATCGCTCATCCAGATATTCCATAATGACATTGGCTTCATACAGCACCAGATCCCGGTCCAACAGCGTAGGCAAACTGTTGTACGGGTTGATTTCCGCAAGATCCTCCGGCTTTTTGCCGGGATCCACATCCACAATGTCCACCGTGACACCTTTTTCAGCCAGAACCATGCGCACCCGGTGCGAATAATGGTCCCGGGCATCCGAGAAAAGAGTCATAGATGATCGTTTTGTAACTATACTCATGGGTACTCTATAAATTTATGAAGGGGCACACCGCAAACCCGCGAAGTCAGCAATTTAGTGCACGTCTTTCCAATACTCGCGATTTAACAGATAGGTCAATCCACCCAGCAGAACCAGAAATAACAGTACATAGATGCCGATGCGATGCCGCTCCAGCCGTGATGGCTCACCGACGTAATAGAGAAAGTTAGCAATGTCGTAGGCTGCCGCATCAAACTGCTCCGCGTTGTACAAGCCTGTGCCTTCGTCCACCACCAGTTCCCCGCATTTTTCTTCGGTGATGGCTTTGTGCGGTTCCAGGGGATCTCGCATTTCTCCCCCGTTGGCGGCAATCTTGGGTACCTGAATACAGGCTTCGCGTTGCACCCCTTGCAATTCCGCCAGAACATTGGGCATGCCGACATTGGCAAAAACTTTGTTGTTCACACCAAACGGACGGGATTCGTCTACATAGAACGTCTTGAGATAGTTGTAGACATACTCCGGACTCTTGTAACGGGTAATCATGGTTAAATCCGGCGGCGGTGCGCCAAACCATTTTTTACCGGCATCCGGGGACATGGCATTGGTCATGAGTTCACCAATTTTCTGTCCGGAAAAAACCAGCTTTTCCAGGGCTATCTCATGGGGAATACCCAAGGCATTCACAGTTTGCTCGTAGCGTTGATAACCCAGCGCATGACAACCCAGGCAGTAGTTCATGTACAAACGCATCCCGTTCTGCAGGGAGGGCAGGTTGGTCAGATCCGTATCAATTTTCTCCATGTCCCAGTTAATTTCACTGGCACTCCAGGCCAAGCCCGGCAGACATATAGTGACAATCAGGATTAGTTTTTTCATCAGGCGGTCACCCTTTCCGGCTCTGGCTTGGTTGCTTCGACCCGGGTGTACCAGGGCATCAGCACAAAATAGAGGAAGTACAAGATAGTACAAAACTGTGCCAGCGCCGTACGTCCAGCAGTGGGTGCCAAGGTACCCAGGTACCCGAGAATAAAGAAGGACACCACAAAAACGCCTAAGAACACTTTGGACAACATACCCTTATAGCGAATCGACTTGACCGGGCTGCGATCCAGCCAGGGCAAAACCGCTGGAATAACAATAGCTACCGCCATTACAACCAACCCCCAGAATTTGGCATCCATGCCCAACAGTGGATAGGTTGCCGCCCGCAACATGGAGTAATAGGGGGTGTAGTACCAGACCGGAGCAATATGGTCCGGGGTGACCAGGGAATCCGCCGGTACAAAGTTGGGTTTTTCGATAAAGTAGCCACCCATTTCCGGGGCAAAGAATACGGCAGCGCAAAATACGATGAGGAACAGCACCATCGCGTGAATGTCGTGCACCGTATAGTAGGGGTGGAAAGGAATACCATCCAGGGGTATACCATCCGCACCTTTATTTTTCTTGATTTCAATGCCGTCGGGATTGTTGGAACCCACATGATGCAAGGCCACAATGTGTACGAATACCAAGGCCACCAACACAAGCGGCAAGGCCACGACATGCAGGGCAAAGAAGCGGTTCAGGGTAGCACCGGACATGAGATAATCACCGCGGACCCATTCCATCAGATCCGGACCCACATACGGAATGGCTCCGGCCAGGGATACAATGACCTGCGCGCCCCAGTATGACATGTTGCCCCAGGGCAGCAGGTAACCGAAGAAACCCTCGGCCATCAGTGCCACAAAGATGACCATGCCGATCAACCAGAGCAGTTCCCGCGGACCTCGATAAGAGCCGTACAACATGGCCCTGTACATGTGCAGATAGACCACGATAAAGAAAAACGATGCGCCGGTGGAATGCAGATAGCGGATTAACCAGCCGTACTCCACATCCCGCATGATGTATTCAACCGAGGCGAAAGCCGCCTCTCCCGTGGGCGCGTAGCTCATGGTCAGCCACACCCCCGTAACGATCTGATTGACCAGCATCAAAATGGCCAGCACGCCAAAGTAGTACCAGAAATTGAAATTTTTTGGCGCATAGTACCGGGACATGTGATATTCGAAGGTTTCCGTCGCCGGGAACCTTGCATCCAGCCAGGTCATGAAGCCGCCCCACATAACGCCAAATTTGCCTTGAGAATCTGGTGCGTTCATTAAGCTGCGCCCTCCAAACCGATGGTAATCACGGTATCTGAATCATACCGGTAAGGAGGAACTTCCAGGTTGGTCGGTGCCGGATAACCGGAACCTACCCGTCCGGCCAGGTCAAATTTGGAACCGTGGCAGGGGCAGAAAAATCCACCCTGTCCGTCTTCAAAATTATCCGCCTCAACAAGTTTGGGTGAACAACCCAGATGCGTGCAGATACCGAGATACAAACCTATTTCCGGACGCGTGGAACGGGTCAGGTTTTTCGCATACTCCGGTTGCTGGGGTAAATCGGAATTGGGGTCCGCCAAATCAAGTTGATTTTCTTCCAGCGCCGCGACGGTTTGACTATCCCGCCGCAGGATAAATATGGGTTTGCCCCGCCACGCCACGGTTAACATTTCACCCACCGCTAGTTTGCTGATATCAACTGTTACAGGGGCACCGGCCGCTTTTGCCTTGGCACTGGGGTTCCAGTACTTAACAAAGGGAATTGCCGCCCCCACTACACCTACACCAGCCGCCACTGACGTAGCACCAATCAAAAAATAGCGTCGGGAAGTGTTTACACTTCTTTCCGCAGCCGGTGCATCCTGACTAGCATCGCTCAAGACTTCGTGCTCCCAATTGTTGCTCTTAAACTCACTGAATTGGACCGCTGGTTTTGCCAGCACAAAGATTTTGGGTCCAATCGAACGGTTAATACCGTCCTTTCAAAACCGCGCGATTGTAGCATACTAAGGTCGCTTCTTAGCGCCAGATTGCCTTTCCGAACGCGATTTTTTTACTCACTGACCCGTTGTAGAGCAGACGCTTGTGGCACCAGGCGCAGACACAACTTGTCAGCAGCCGGAACGCCGTTAGCGTTTGGAGAATTGAGGACGTTTGCGCGCCTTACGCAGCCCAACTTTCTTACGTTCCACAGCACGAGCATCCCGGGTTAAAAACCCTGCGGCGCGCAGTGGAGCCCGCAAGCCTTCATCGTAGTCTACCAGGGCACGTGCTAAACCGTGGCGAATGGCACCCGCCTGGCCAGACGCACCACCTCCGCTGACCGTTACCTTAACGTCCAACTTATCCGTCATGTCCACAACTTCCAGAGGCTGGCGTACGACCATGCGGGAGGTTTCCCGGCCAAAGAATTCATCAAGTGGCTTGGCATTTACCACGATATTGCCGGTACCTGAAGAAATGAATACTCGCGAGGCAGCAGTTTTGCGCCGTCCGGTGCCATAGTTATAGTTGCTCATGCGCTGATCTCCAGAACTTGAGGTTGTTGGGCCGCATGGGGATGCTCTTCACCGGCGTAGACCTTAAGCTTGCGGTACATGGCTCTGCCCAGAGGATTTTTGGGCAACATACCCTTAACCGCTTTTTCGATGATGCGTTCGGGATGGTTAGCGCGCATATCAGCCACCGTGGTGCCCTTAATGCCACCGGGAAAGCCGGTATGACGCCAGTAAACCTTGCCGTTTTCTTTATTTCCCGTAACCCGAACTTTTTCCGCATTGACCACAATAATGTAATCGCCCGTATCCACATGGGGAGTAAATTCAGGCTTATGCTTGCCACGCAGACGGTGAGCAACTTCAGTAGCTAAACGACCCAGGGTCTTATTTTCAGCATCTACAATCCACCAGGCCCTTTCCACGTCCTGGGCGCGCATGCTTACGGTCTTCATTCTTATGCCTTTGATCAGTCACCCCGGTGCAAAATTTGCCAAAAATTGCAAAAAGCCAGGGGGCTCGAGAATTTTGGGACGCGAATGATAGAGGAGCATCAGCGGCTTTACAACCTTATGTTGGAATTGTTACCGCACGGAAAATTGACCGCAATCAGGGCTTGAAACCCGGGTGGTGAGACCTCGCCAAGTAGTCATGCGACTGCATCTCCAGCAGGCGGCTTTGTGTCCTTTCAAACTCAAAACGCAGCCTTTCCCCCTGATAAATGTCCACAATGGCGGCCTGGGCACTGATGATAAGTTTAACCCCGTGATCGTAGAATTCATCCACCAGGCTGATGAAGCGTCTGGCGGAATCTTCATTTTTGGCGGTGAACACCGGCAAATTGCTCAACAGGACCGCATGATAGACCATGGCCAATTCAATATAGTCGTTCTGACTGCGGGGACCTTCACACAGTTGTGCAAATTCAAACCACGCCACATCGTCCGCTACCATGCGCGCCTGGATGTGGCGGCCTTCAATCCGCAGGCGCACGTTTTCCTGCGGCTTGTCCGGTGCCAGGGCGGCAAAACTGCGGCTTAAACTTTCCTCGGCAGCCGGGTCCAGGGGCCAGTGGTAAATCTCTGCCTGCTCCAACGCCCTTAACCGGAAGTCCATCCCCGACTGAATCTCTACAACCCGTGTATGTTCATGCAGCAGATCAATTGCCGGCAAAAACCGCCGCCGCTGCAACCCGTTTTCGTACAAGTTGTCCGGTTCAACGTTAGATGTGGCCACCAGGGTGACGCCTCGAGCAAACAACGCGCTCATAAACTCCGCCAGAATCATGGCGTCACCAATATCCGAAACAAAAAATTCATCAAAACACAGGACGTCGGCTTCACGGGCAAAGTCATCTGCCACCTTCTCCAGCGGGTTGGCTTGACCGGCCCAATGTTTGAGCCCATCGTGGACCCTGCGCATGAACCGGTGAAAGTGCATGCGCAAACGTCTTTGTGATGGTAAACAATCATAAAAAAGGTCCATGAGCATGGTTTTTCCACGCCCCACACCACCCCAGATATATAGACCCTTTGGCCTCGGTTCAGCCGGTTGCCGGCGAATTTTGCTGAGCAGGTTTTGCAACAAGCCCGGCGGCGCAGGGCGCTGGGTCAGCTGCAGAAAGAGCTGCTCAAGATGCTCAACCACTTGCGCTTGGCCCGGGTCTTCTTGAAACTCGCCGCTGCGAATCTTTTCCTGGTACTTTTGTCGTGGGCTCAGCTTTGACATTCAGCCATATATCAATTTTTCCGGGCGCGGACTTTAACGAGCCGCCCCAAACCTTGCAACATGACGCGACCCCACCTGCCCCATTCCCGGAGCTGATATGAACCCACTTGTGCGTTTTGTGTTGATCCCCGCGCTCATCGGCATTGTATTGGGGCTGGTGATCATGTTCGTCCGCTCACCGGACACCAACAAACCCGGTTTTGCCGCAGCGGTGGCCCAGGCTGCCCCGGCCGTGGTCAACATCTATTCCACAAAAATTTCCCAACGCGGCTTGCTCTGCCGTATCCCGGCTTATAAGGATCTGTGCAATACTTTTGGCGGTTCACCTCAAGTGCAGAATTCGCTGGGCTCAGGTGTCATCGTACGCAGCAACGGATACGTGCTTACCAATAACCACGTGGTTGCCGGAGCGGACGAAATTCTGGTGATGTTTGCCAACCATCAAACCACCTCCGCACAGGTCATCGGCTCGGATCCCCACACCGATCTTGCGGTAATAAAGGTGGCTGCGCAGGGACTGCCGGTAATCCCCATACTGGAAGACAGCATACCCCAAGTGGGGGATGTTGCCCTGGCCATAGGTAATCCATTTGGTCTGGGCCACAGCGTGAGTCAGGGTATTATCAGCGCTTTTGCACGCACGGTGATCACCAACTCACCTTACGACGACTTTATTCAAACCGATGCGGCCATCAGTCCCGGAAACTCGGGCGGTGCCCTGGTTGACCACCAGGGCCGGCTGCTGGGCATCAACACGATGATCTATTCACAGTCAGGTGGATCCGAAGGCATTGGTTTTGCCATTCCCTGGCATATTGCTTTAAGTGTCATGGAACAAATTGTTGAACACGGGCGCGTCATAAGAGGGTGGTTGGGGGTGAGCCTGACTCCCCAGCCCTTGCCCAACGCCCCGGCCGGGCTCCGGGTGACCTCGGTCTCGCCGGGTGGACCCGCCCGGGCTGCGGGTATTCGCACCGGTGATATCGTTTTGTCGGTCAATCAAGTACTGGCCACCGATGCCTACGTGATCACTCAACTGATTGCGGCAACCCCGCCCGGAGAGGCCATTAATATAGAAATTATGCGCAATCAGGCCCGCTTTCGCGCAACCGCCATAGCCGGTGAACTACCGGTGCTGTAAAGGCTTTGTCTTTAAATCTTAGACGTTTTGATCAGCACCGCGCACAGCCGCAGCCTGGGCATGGGCATGGAGCCCCTCGCTATTTGCCATGGGCACCGCAATGTCTGCCAGGTGAGCGGCGCCTTCCGCGGATATCCTGATCACGGAACTGCGCTTAACAAAATCGTAAACACCAAGCGGAGAACCAAAGCGCGCGGTCCCAAAGGTCGGCAATACATGGGAAGGCCCGGCTGCGTAGTCACCCAGGGTTTCGCCAGCGTAGGGGCCACAAAATATGGCCCCCGCATGACGGACATCACTCAGCCACCGGTCCGCGTCTTCAACATGAAGTTCCAGGTGTTCCGGCGCCACTCTATTGGCAATACGCAGTGCCTCGGGCATGTCGCGAACCTGAATTAAACCACCCCGACCGGCCAGGGATGCGCCAATTGTCTCCCGCCGCGGCTGCTGGGGCAGCAGGCGTTCCATTTCAGCCAGCACCGCATCCAGAAACTCACGCTGAGGAGAAATCAACAGGCTCTGGGCCGCTGCATCATGCTCCGCCTGGGAAAATAGATCCAACGCACACCATTCGGGATTGGTGGTGCCGTCCGCTACGATCAGAATCTCGCTGGGTCCGGCAATAATATCAATGCCCACATGACCATAAACCTGACGCTTGGCCTCTGCCACAAAGGCACCACCCGGACCCACAATTTTATCCACCCGGGGTATGGTTTGTGTGCCATAGGCCAACGCCCCCACCGCCTGAGCCCCGCCAACGGTAAAAACCCGGTCCGCGCCGGCAATAGACAACGCAGCCAGAACCATATCGTTGCGGTTGCCGTCCGGGGTGGGGACGGTAACAATCAGCTCGTCCACACCCGCCACCTTGGCGGGCAACAACGTCATCAGCACACTTGAGGGATAACTTGCCTGCCCGCCAGGGACATAAACTCCCACCTTTTCCAGCGGGCTGATCCGCTGGCCCAGTTCATTACCCAAAGCGTCGGTAAAAGACCAATCCGCCTCGCGCTGATGCTTGTGATATTCAGTAATCCGCTCCGCGGCTTTGCGCAACGCGGACAAATCGTGGTCAGCAACCCTGGAAGCCGCCGCCATCAGTTCATCCGGGGACAGCTCCAACCGGGAAATATCCGCTGCTTCAAGGTGATCGAACTGCCGGGTGTAGTTGAGGACCGCTGCGTCCCCGTTTTTGCGCACGTCCTGCAGTATATTTCTAACAGTTTCTTCAATTCCGTCTCCCGCATCGTCCGCGGTATCCCAAGCGAGCAGCGCATCCAACTGACTGTCGAAGTCTGCATCCGTGGTATTGAGTCGGTTTATGTTCATCAGGTTTAACTCGCCGAACTTTCGAAGGCTGAGTTTAAACAACTTTCTTTAGTTGCGATACAAGATTCTGCACTTGATCAAATTTGGTTTTCAGTGAAGCGCGATTGACAATCAGGCGGGTGCTGATATCACAGATCATCTCCCGGGCCTCCAAACCATTCGCGCGTAATGTGTTGCCGGTATCAACAATGTCAACAATGCTATCCGCCAAACCCAACAGCGGCGCTATTTCCATGGCACCCGATAGCTTGATCAAAGCCACCTGGCGGGACTGCTGCTGGTAATAATTCCGGGTGATGTTGACGAACTTACTGGCCACCCGAAGCACACCCTGTGGCTCTGGGACGCCTACCGGGCCCGCGGTCATCATCCTGCACCTGCCAATGCCAAGATCCAGCAGTTCGTAAAAGCCCATGGCTTCACCATATTCCAAGATGGTGTCCTTGCCGGTGATCCCCACGTCGGCTACACCATTTTCAACATAGGTTGGTACATCCGCGCTGCGCGTCACAATCAACTGATGATTTCCCGCGCGGCTGTTGAAAATGAGTTTGCGGGATTCTTCCGGATCTTCATCAGGCTCAATTTCGCAAGCCGCAAGCAAGGGCAGACATTCTTTCAAAATGCGTCCCTTGTTTAAGGCAATTACCAGACCCATGCCACGTCCTTAGTTAATTCTTAATTAGTTCTTAATCAGTTCCTATCCAGAATGCTCCACATTCCGGGCGGAGACTAATCAGCTCCTGTCCAGAAATTGGCCTCCCTGCCAATTTCTTCCCACGGGTTGCTGCGCAACCCTCCCAAAAACCTGCGGTTTTTGACTCGGGCATCCTGCCCTCGAGTCTCTGCCCTGAATGCTACACATTCCGGGCAGAGACTAATCAGCTCCTGTCCAGAAATTGGCCTCCCTGCCAATTTCTTCCCACGGCGAATACTATAATTCGGCGCGCATGCTATCACTTTGCTGGGGTTGATGAAGCCCGCTCGTAACGCGGGCGTTGCTTCAGCTCACGCGCTGCACCTGTGCGCCAACCTGCTGGAGCTTTTCTTCGATGGTTTCATAACCCCGATCGATATGATAAATCCTGTCGATGACAGTTGTGCCGTGCGCAACCAGGGCAGCAATAACAAGACTGGAGGAAGCCCGCAGATCCGTGGCCATGACCGGCGCGCCGGTAAGGCCATCCACACCGTGCACCACCGCCATGGATTGCCCATGCACCTCTATATTTGCGCCCAGGCGGTTTATTTCCTGTACGTGCATAAACCGGTTTTCAAAAATGGTTTCACGAATGGTTGCCGCACCTTCCGCCACGGCGTTGAGCGCCATAAATTGAGCTTGCATATCCGTTGGAAAACCCGGGTAGGGCGCAGTTTCAATATCCACCGCTCGCAACTGCCTGTCCCGCATGTCCAGTTCGATCCAATCGTCCCCGGTCGTGATCCGGGCACCCGCCTGTTGTAACTTCTCCAGCACTGCGGTCAAAGTTGTTGGGTCGGCATCCACCACCCGAATACAACCCCCCGTAGCCGCTGCGGCAACCAGATACGTCCCGGCTTCCACCCTGTCCGGCATTACCATATGGGTACCCCCGTGCAGGCTTTCCACTCCCTGAATCTCAATCACCGAGGAGCCATAACCCTGAATCTTTGCACCCAGCGTGGCCAGGAAATTACCCAGATCAACCACTTCAGGTTCCTGGGCACAGTTATAAAGCCGGGTGGTGCCCCGGGCCAGGCAGGCTGCCATCATTAAGTTCTGGGTGCCCCCAACCGTGACCACATCCATATAGACATCCCGGCCCGTAAGCCCCGCCGGTGCCTTGGCGAGCACGTAGCCGTCAACAACTTCAATGTCCGCACCCATGGCTTCAAGCCCCTTTAAATGCTGGTCAACCGGCCTTGAACCAATGGCACAACCCCCGGGCAGTGAAACCTTGGCCTGCCCAAAACGCGCCACCAATGGACCCAATACCAAAAAAGAAGCCCGCATGGTTTTAACCAGTTCATAGGGTGCCAGCAATTCCCCCAGAGAACGGGCACAGACTTCTACATTAAGTTTTTCATCCACCACCACCTCAACACCCAGGGATCCTAACAGTTCTATCATGGTGGTCACATCGTGCAGATGCGGCGCATTACAAATGGTCACCGGCTGATCGGTTAGCAGCGTGCCTGCCAGAATGGGTAAGGTTGAATTTTTGGCCCCGGAAACGCGCAGACGTCCCGACAGTGGGTTGCCCCCGGTAATGCTGAGCTTATCCATGGATGGTCCCCTCCACCTGACCCGGCCGGCGCGTCAAGGCGCCTAGGGTGAATCAGGTACGGATGCGTTAATGGTTACCGCGTGGAGTTCCCCACTTGCGATATAGTCTTCGATACAGGCGTAAACGGCCTGTTGCTTTTTGACCCTGGACATCCCGGCAAAGTGATTGCTGACCACCTGCAAAGATGCCCGGTTACCCTCCAGCTCAACCAAAACTTGCGCGTCTGGAAACGCCTGTAGCAGACGCTGTCTAATAATTTCTTCCACAACCAACCTAAATTGTTAACGACTTAAAGAGCTTCCAACCGAATGCTAAGCACTCACCGGGTTGAAAGCACTGGATTCAACCCTGAAAACTCAACAATATTCAGCAGACCCGGTGACAAGTGAGCAAACGAAAGGTTTTTCTGCCGGGCCAGGGCATATCTGTGCCAGGCCATCATTACCGCCACGGTCACGCTATTGGCATGGGTCAGTCCACCCAGATCAACAACCAATTCATCATCACCCTGATGGTTGTCCACCCGGGCATAACCCAGGGCCTTGACCTTTTCGGCATTTTCAAAGGTAATTTCTTCACCCACTACAGTAAAGTTTTTATCGACCTGCACTGACATGCGCTCAGCTTTCCTTCAACTTACTCTTAACCTTTCTTAAAATTCTGGAGAGCCGAGGTTAGGTTGTCTCCGTTTCCTGATCAATAAAGTCAGACCAGGCGTCGATGACCTTGTCCATATCTCCCTGATGAGCTGGGTCTTTCATTGCTGCGGCAAACTGAGACTTATAGTTGAGCCCTATGTTAACCCCTTCGATCAGAATATTCTGTACCCGCCACACATCTGACTTGTTTTTACGCATCTTGTAGACAACAACGTAGGTTTTGCCCTGATAGGTGATTTGCTGGGTAACATCCGCCCTGTTTGGCGAACGGGGTTTCCCCTTGGGGGGCACCACTTCTACCTGGCCGTCACGAAACTCGGTTAAGGCAACCGCATAGGTTCTCACCAGACTCCACTTAAACGATTCCGCAAAACGTTCTCGTTGTGCGGAATCCGCCACCTTATAATGCACCCCCATGACATTGCGGGCAAAACGCTTAAAGTCAATCAGCGGACGCAACAACGCTTCTACCTCCACATAGAACCGCTCCGGATCTTCCGCCACATAAGCCTGGCCTGCCTTGATCAGCGCCAACACATCAGTCGTGGCGGACTCTACCGTTGCATGCGCCGTCAGCCCGGTCAGCTCAGCACCGGCCGGAGTTGCCTCAGCCGCAAAAGCAGCGTGTGCGTTCAGGAGCAAACCCAACAAGCCTGTTGCCACTAACAGGCGCACCTGGTTTAACCAACGATATTTTCTTGCATCATTCATGACAATTACCATTTCCTTTAACTGATCGAGCCGGTGCTGCGTTCCGCTACGCCCCGGATACCGCTAATCACCCAGACTAGTCAGAAAGTCTCCAATAAGATTTTCCAGAACAAGCGCACCCTGGGTTTCGGTGATTTCATCACCGGCGCCTAACTTTTCGTCGTCGCCGCCGGGCAACAAACCGACATACCGTGCGCCCAGAATCCCTTCAGTGAGGATTTTTGCACCGGTATCCGTGGTTAGACTACCCGGCTCCCCAAAAATTTCCATGGTAACAATGGCATCCCCCCACTCCATATCCACGGCGATATCCCGCACCCGCCCAATGGTCACTCCCGCCATGCTGACCTTGGCTCTTGGCCGCAGCCCGGCAATATCATCAAAACGCGCGGTAATGGAATAACTCTGCTCCGACTGCGTCAAGCTGACGCCGCTGACCTGAATGGCAAGTAATACCAGGGCAATGAGACCGGCCAGGACAAAGGCACCCACACTAATTTCAACCGTCCGCATGCGCATCTAAAAGTCTCCGTATAGAACAAGGGTTAAGAGAAAATCTGCTGCCAGGATCAGGACCGAAGAAATGACCACAGTCCGGGTAGTGGCCATGGACATGCCTTCAGCGGTGGGCGGCGAGTCGTAACCCTGAAATACCGCAACCCAGGTGACCAGAACCGCAAAAACAACACTTTTGATCATGCCCTTGCCCAGATCCTCCCAAAGTTGCACAACATCCTGCATGCCGGACCAGAAACCACCGGGGTCCGCCCCCAGCCAGTCGACAGCCACTAAAGCCCCGCCATAAATTGCCACTATATTAAAAATCAGCGTCAAGATCGGCACGCTGATTATGCCAGCCCAGATTCGCGGCGCTACAATTCTATGCAGCGGATCAACCCCCATCATCTCCATACTGGACAGCTGTTCCGTGGTTTTCATGAGACCAATTTCGGCGGTTAAGGCTGACCCTGCCCGTCCGGCGAATAACAAGGCGGTGACCACGGGGCCCAATTCCCGCAATACCACCAGCGCCAAGCCTAATCCCACCGCATCCTCGGCGCCAAATCTGGCCAGTTGGGTATAAAACTGTAAGGCCAAGACCGCCCCGATGGAAAAAGCGGACAAGACAATGATGATCAGGGATAAAAAGCCAACGTTATAGATCTGCCGCCCTACGAGTTTGACATCAGACCAGCGCGGCAAGCCGCGCATGGCGTTCACCCACAGCAGGGCCGCTCGCCCCAGGGCTTCCAGCCAGGCAAGGAAACGCACACCAAGCGCTCGTACATATCCCATACTAAGCTGACCGTCCGGCCTGCTGATCACCCATAATATCGAAGGCGATATCATCTGCCGGGTAGTGAAAGGGAACAGGGCCATCCGGCAGGCCGTGCATAAATTGTTGCACCCGGGGAGATGGGGAGGCGCGCAGCTCTTCCGGCGTTCCCGCACCAATAACCCGGCCATCAGCCAGAATAAATATCTGATCAGCGATGCTTACCGTCTCGTGAATGTCGTGGGATACCAACAGGCTGGTGGTGCCCAACGCCTGATTCAGCTGTTTGATCAGGCCCACCAGAACCCCCATGGCAATGGGATCCTGCCCGGTGAAAGGTTCATCGTACATGATCAAATCCGGATCCAGTGATATCGCACGTGCCAGGGCAACACGCCGCGCCATGCCGCCGGACAGTTCCGCCGGAGAAAGATCACGCGCACCGCGCAAACCTACTGCATTAAGTTTCATCAACACAATATCACGAATTGTTTCTTCACCCAGTTTGGTATGGACCCGCATGGGGAAGGCTACATTCTCAAACACTGACAAATCCGTGAACAGCGCGGAGCTTTGAAACAACATGCCAAGATTCCGGCGGAAGGCAAAAAGTTGGTGGCGGTCCATGCGACAGACATCCGTGCCGTTGACAAGCACCCGGCCACGGTCCGGTCGCAACTGGCCACCAATGATCCTCAACAACGTTGTTTTGCCGGTACCACTTGGTCCCATAATGGCGGTAATTTTGCCGCGGGGTATCGACAGACTGATGTCATCAAAAATAGCCCGCTCACCCCGAAAGAAGGTGAGGTGGGAGATTTCAATCAAATTATCACTCATGGCTTGTCTGTGATCCGTCCGGGACTGGCAGGAAGTTGTTTATGCTTGGCTCCTTGTGAAAAAAAACACAAATTTTAGGCAATCTAACCTTGCAGAGTATAGCATTGAGGCTGAACGAACCCTTAAGACGTATTTCTTGCCAAATTTAGCGCAAATTCCCGTGGCCACAACCGCATTTTCCGGGCTTGAACTTCCCTGCCACGCTGCAAAACAGCATGACCCGGCGCAAATAGGGCACATCGCTTGAACGATCTTATCCATTTAACCGGTTGGCTCCGGCTACGGTTCCGACTAAAGTTCTATTTATCGAAATCTAATCAAAAAAGATCAGACCAACTGCACTTATGTGGGTTCCCCTTCTACTGCTAATTCTGGGCTTCATTTCCCTGGTTTGGAGCGCGGATCGTTTTCTGTCAGGCGCTGCCGCGTGTGCAACAAATTTGGGCGTATCCAAAATGCTGATTGGTCTGACCGTGGTATCAGTTGGTACTTCCGCGCCGGAGATACTGGTGGCGTTGTTTGCCGCGGTCGACGGCAATCCACTCCTGGCCGTGGGGAATGCGCTGGGTTCAAATATTGCCAATATTGGCCTGGTGCTGGGCATCACCGCCCTGGTGGCGCCGCTGCCGTTCTCCATTCAAGTGCGCCAGGCTGAATTACCCTGGCTACTGGCGGCAACCTTTCTTGCCCTGGCCCTGCTTTTCGACCGATACCTCTCGCTGTTCGACGGGCTGATCCTGCTGGCCGGACTCAGCGCCATTTTATGGCGCCTGGTGCGATCACAAACCTCTCCCGGCCATGAGCTGTCTCCTTCTTTACAGGAAGAGCTCGACGAGCTCCCCAACATGACCACCCTCCATGCAGTGGCCTGGCTGGTGATTGGCTTGCTCATCCTGCTGGTCTCGGCACAAGTGCTGGTTTACGCCGCCAGTACCATTGCACAAAAACTGGGCGTCAGCGACATGATCATTGGTCTGACCATCGTCGCCATCGGCACCAGCCTTCCGGAACTTGCGGCAACCATCGGCTCTGCAATCAAGGGCCACCCGGATATCGCCATTGGTAACGTGGTGGGCTCAAATATCCTGAACATTCTAGCGGTTCTGGCGGTACCAGCCCTGGTTGCCCCTACCGCCATAGACTTTGTTGCCTTCTGGCGCGACGGAGGCATGATGTTAGCTTTAACTCTCATGTTAGCCCTGTTCGCCTACGGTATAAATTCACGTGCGGTGATAACCCGTTTTGAAGGTGCGGTCATGTTAATGGCGTGGATCGGCTATAACCTTCTGCTCATTCAACAAGCTTAGCGACACAGCAACTATGGACAAACACCTTGAAGCTCTGGCAGCAGCGGTGAAGGGGATTATCCTGGATGTTGATGGGGTCTTAACCGACGGCCACATCATCTACGCTGACAACGGTACCGAACTTAAGCACTTTCATGTCCAAGACGGCGCCAGCATCAAACTCATGATGCAGCAAGGGATTGCCATAGCGGTCATCACCGGCAGGCGCTCCACAATGGTGGAACGTCGCTGTGCGGAACTTGGCATAAAATATTTTAAGCAAGGGGTAGAGGACAAAGCCGCCGCATGGGGGTCCCTGATCAGTGAAGGTTTTCCCGGCGAAAACATTGCCGCCGTTGGAGATGACTTGCAGGACCTCATCCTGTTTGCCCAGCCCAATATCATATTTAACATCACCGTCAGCAATGCACACCCTGCGGTTAAAGAAAGGGCTCACTTTATTACTCAACGCGGCGGTGGCGAGGGAGTTTGTGTCGAAATTGCTCAGCTTGTACTGACCGCCCAGAACCGATGGCCGTATTAGCACAAGCCGTGTCAAAACCAATGGCTGCCGTGGCGGTGGTCATTTTGGCGGCTGTGGTGCTGCTGCGCGGCAGTCCTTTTGAACCAACAACCGAAACGCCCCAGGACACCATCATAACCACCAACAATCCGGATATAGAGGCGACTGACGTTCAATTCCGTCAACTACACCCCGACGGCAGCCTGCACTACCGCCTGCATGCTGCGCATATTACCCAATTTGAAGAAGATCAGATGACCCGCATGAATGCCCCCAAACTGCATCTGACCTCCATTGAGCAACCGCCGTGGGATATTAAGTCCAACCGGGGTTTTATCGACAAAAAGCTGTCCCCTGAAGGTGTCGAGGAAGACGTTGTTTATCTGCATCAGGATGTTGAAATGGTGCAATTGCACCCCACCAGTGGCCTGGTGACCCTGCGCTCGGAAACCTTTTATATTTACCCTGATCGCCAATTCGCGGAGACCAATCAAAGTGTTATGATCGACACTGAAGTTGGGCGTACCCGGGCAGCGGGTATGGTAGCGGATATGAAATCCGGACTGCTTCGTTTATCTTCAAACAGCAAACAAAGAGTGCACACCATTGTCTTGCCAGAGCAATTCAAAAACACTAAGTCCAACCCCAGTTAGCTGCCTGACGTCTCTAAGGCTCATGTTGTGTGCACTTTATCTGACAACATGCCCCATTGCCTTTGCGCTGACAACAGATGCGGATCAGCCCATTCACATCGAAGGGGATGATGCGGAAATTGATCAAAACAACGAAACCATTATCTATACCGGCTCGGTGGAGGTGGTGCAGGGGACCCTGCGCGTGCGCGGCGATCGCATGGTGGTCAAAATTAACGGTGATCAGGTTGAACGAATTACCACCATGGGCTCACCGGCGCGCTACAAGCAACAGTTGGAAGACGATCAAGGTGAAGTGAATGCACATGCCGATTCAATCATTTACCACACCGCCCAGGAACGCGTTTACCTCAACGGCGCGGCTTCTTTAGTGCAACAGGGAAACCAGCTTGAGGGTGAGTCTATTCGCTACGACATCGTCAACGGCAGGGTCGACGCCAGTACCGCAAACAAGGAAGGTCGTGTGAAAATGGTGCTGGATCCCGCAGCGGCAAAAAAATAGCCCATTCCCATCCGCCGATCGACCCCACTGATGCCTACCGCTAACCAACACACCCTGCGCGCCACATCGCTACGCAAACAATATCGCACTAAACTGGCTGTTGAGGATGTTTCTCTTGCGGTATCCAGCGGCGAAATTGTGGGCCTCTTGGGCCCCAACGGTGCCGGCAAAACAACCTGCTTTTATATGGTGGTTGGACTGCTGAGTGCTGATTCCGGCAGCATCTTCATAGACGAAGACGATCTCACCCACCGGCCGGTACACCACCGTGCGCAAAGCGGTATTGGCTATCTGCCTCAGGAGGCCAGCGTCTTTAGAACCCTGAGCACCGAAGATAATCTGCGGGCTATTCTGGAAATGCGTTCGGATCTGAACAAGGCGGCCCAACACAAGGCCATGGAACAGCTGCTGCAGGAGTTTAATCTGCAGCAGGTGCGCTATTCCCTGGGCCAAAGCCTTTCCGGCGGAGAGCGGCGCCGGCTGGAAATTGCCCGCGCCCTGGCCAGCGAGCCACGATTCATGCTGCTGGACGAGCCTTTTGCCGGTGTGGACCCGATCTCCGTCAACGATATCAAGAACGAAATAAGAGACCTGAGCACACGTCAAATTGGTGTCCTGATCACCGACCACAACGTCAAAGAAACTCTGGATATTTGCCACCGCGCCTACATTGTTCACGAAGGCCACATCATTGCTGAAGGCACCCCACAGGCCATTCTGGCCAACGAAACGGTACGCCAGGTCTATCTTGGTGAAGGGTTCACAATTTAGCGGAAAACTGCACTATTTTGGCGCACGCTCAGCCCTTCTGCGCACCGGCTATCCGCGGACTGCCTGGCTCATCCACCTGATCGGCATCCGGGCAAATCATCGCTGTAAACTGTCTCAAATTTCGTAAAATCCCCACGCAAGGCCCTCAAGGCATGGTAAATTTAGCCCTTGTGCAAACCATGGGAAAACGAACTCCGAAGCCTCGCAGACATTGCTGCTTAGCCATTAAGACCTGGTATTGATACCTTCCTAGGCATCCTTAGGCATTTTTAAGTCTTAACCTGAACCGTACCGCGCTGAAGTAAACCGAGCTGAAATAAACCAATGAAACAGTCACTCGCGCTAAAACTGGGTCAACAACTGAAAATGACCCCACAACTGCAGCAGGCGATAAAACTGCTGCAATTGTCTGCGCTGGACCTTCAGCAGGAAATTCAGAGCACCTTGGATGCCAACCCCTTGTTGGAAATGCAGGATGAATTTGCCGACGACTATGCAGCCGATACCCTGCATCAGCACGAACACGAACACGAACCGGAACAATCCGGTGACGCGGATACCCAGCTTGCAAAATCAACAGACTCCGCTGATCAGGATGCTTATGACAGCGACCCTGCCCCGGAACAGGTTAACGGCGAAACCGTCTACGAGGACAACGTACAGGACTTTGATTTTTCCTCTGAAGGCGGCGAAACAGCAGCCAATGAGCAATCGGTCAACGAGCAGATTGAACAACCCATCAGCGAGGAATTGCCGGTAGATTCCAATTGGGAAGACAATTATCCAACCACAACCAGCCTGCCGGCGGCAGACAATGACTATGATCCCCTGGCTAATCGCAGTGAACAGCAAACCCTGTCTGAACATCTGACCTGGCAACTGAACCTGACCCCTATGGCGGATACTGATCGGGTTATCGCCCTGGCCATTATCGACGCCGTCGACAATGCCGGTCTGCTCACCCAGACCACAGAAGAAATCTGGCAAGGCCTGAAAGCCACCGCGGGGGAAGAAATTACTCACGAAGACGTCTGCGCTGTCCTGGTGCGTGTTCAGGAACTTGATCCCATTGGTGTGGCGGCCAGAGACTTGCAGGAATGTTTGCTTATCCAGCTTAATGCCCTGGATGAGCAAACCCCCTGGCTCAGCGAAGCGCTGGTGCTGATTAAAGACCATCTGGATCTGCTGGGCAGCAAGGACTTTACCACCCTCAGACGCAAGACCAAATTATCCGACGATGTGCTGTCCAGCGCGATGCAGCTGATTCGCAGCCTTAACCCAAGACCCGGCAATGCCATTGCTGACGAAGCAGCAGACTTTATTGTGCCGGACGTGGTTGTGCGCAAAGACGAAGGCCGGTGGCTGGTGGAACTCAACAGTGAGGCTACACCACAAATACGCATCAACCCCGTTTATGAAGGCATGGTAAAAAGTGCCGCCAAGGCAGAAGACAAGGCTTACCTTCGAGACAACCTGACAGAAGCAAAATGGTTTCTGAAAAGTTTACAAACCAGAAATGACACCTTACTGCGCGTTGCTGCCAAAATTGTTGAGGTGCAGCGGGGCTTTTTAGACTATGGTCCGGAGGCCATGAAGCCACTGATCCTGGCAGATATTGCCGAGGCGGTTGACCTCCACGAATCCACCATATCCCGGGTCACCAGCCACAAATACATGTCCACTCCCCGGGGCGTGTATGAACTGAAGTATTTTTTCTCATCCCACGTAGGCACGCAAACCGGGGGGGAAGTGTCGAGTACCGCAATTCGCGCGTTAATCCAGAAGCTTACCGCAGAAGAGAATGCTAAGAAACCATTGAGTGACAGCAAAATCGCGGCAATACTGAAAGAACAGAATATCAATGTAGCAAGGCGAACCGTGGCAAAGTATCGCGAATCCCTATCCATTCCACCCTCTAATGAGCGCAAGCAGTTGGTCTAGTTGGACACGGATCTAACCATCAGCACACCCGGCAGGAGGTGCACCAGCGGACCGGTTGGGGGAAACCACAAATGGAGTGGGGCACTGGTACATTGATCTAAGAACTAGCTTGTATAAAGCTAATATCTATAAGGAGGACCCATGCAGCTGAGCATTTCAGGACACCATGTTGACTTAACCGACTCTCTTAACGCCTTTATCCACCAGAAGTTCGAAAAACTAGAACGGCACTACGACCACATCACCCAGGTGCACGTTGTTCTAAACGTCGAAAAACTCAGCCATCTTGCCGAAGCCACCGCTCATGTAACCGGGGCTGAACTGTTCGCCAACGCCAACGCCAGCGATATGTACGCCGCGATCGACAATCTTGTCGATAAGCTGGATCGTCAAATTATCAAACACAAAGAAAAAACCGTTGCCCGTCACAACGGCAGCCACGACCGCCATGCTCGGCATCATGATATGAACTAGGCCAATGCATCCCCTTGCTGAACTCCTGACCGCAAACAACGTCCGCTGCCGCGAACCGGCAAGCAGCCGCAAGCGCATCCTGCAAACCGTGGCGCGCCTTATGTGCGACGAACACCCCACCGGTGCCGGTCAGTTGAGTGAAGATGAACTCTTTGACGGCCTCATGAATCGGGAACGCCTGGGTAGCACCGGCCTGGGAGATGGGGTTGCCATCCCCCACTGCCGTCTATCCTGTCCCAGCATGAGAATTGCAATGGTATCTCTGGACGCACCCATCGACTATGAAGCCATCGACGGTCAGGGGGTTGATCTCCTGTTTGTGCTGGTTGTCCCCACCGATGAAAGTCAGGTCCACCTGGACGCGCTGGCCAGCCTGGCTGAAATTTTTGCAGACCAAAATAATCGTCAGCTATTACGGGCCTGCCAAGACAATTCCAGCCTGTTGGACAATATGCAGAATCTCCTGAACAAACAAGTTGAACACAGCAAGAGCGCGTGAAACTTGTTGTTATCAGCGGTCGATCCGGGTCAGGCAAGTCCACCGCACTGAACGCGCTTGAGGATGCCGGTTACAACTGTATCGACAACTTCCCGGTGGTTCTCCTGCAGTCCCTGGTGCACAACACCTTAAGAGATCCATCACAGCAGGACAGTCGCCTGGCCGTTTGTATTGATGCCCGCAGCAGGGATCTGGAACGCTTCCCGGAAATTCTCTTGTCCATCGACCGCATGGATGTGGATTGCCAGGTTATCTATCTGGACGCCCGCAGTCCAACCCTGGTAAAACGATTCAGCGAAACCCGCCGGCGCCATCCGCTGACCAACGCGGATACGGATCTGCGTCAGGCAATCGACGCTGAAGCCCAGGTGCTGGAAGCCATTGCGGATTTGGCGGATTTGACCATCGACTCAACCCAGCTCAGCTCTCAGGCGTTAAGAGACTCCATCAGTGTACGCATAGCCGAGAAGAACGCACCGGGAATCAGCTTGTTGTTCCGCTCGTTTGGCTTCAAATACGGTGTGCCGGTGGATGCTGATCAGGTATTTGATGTGCGCTGCTTGCCTAACCCCCATTGGATTGAAGATCTGCGCCCGTTAACGGGCAAAGACCCGGCGGTTGCCGAGTACTTGCAAAATCAGCCCCTGGTCAGCGATATGTTTCGTGACATCGCCACCTATCTCACCACTTGGATTCCAAAATTTGAAGCCAATGCCAGGCTTTATATCACCGTAGCCATTGGTTGTACCGGCGGCCAACATCGCAGCGTCTATTTGACCGAGCGGCTGGCTGCCCATTTCGCCGCCCAGTTCGAAAACGTACTGGTCCGGCATCGGGAGATTGACGGCTAGAGTAGTCAGCATAAACCGCCGCGAGTTCCATACCCTACCCGGAAAAAAGTAACCGCCGGGGAATGCTTCGTATTTTCCGCACGAACTAGCTACACTGCGCATCGTTTTAACATCTGCCCCGGAACAGCCATAACAAGAGTCTAGGTATGCGAAGTACAACACTGACGTTGATCAACCCCCTGGGCATGCATGCGCGTGCCGCTGCCAAGCTGGTGGACGTTACCAAACAATTTGGCAGCGAAATTACCCTGGAACATGAAGGTAAGCGTGTGGATGGCAAAAGTATTATGGCACTGCTGATGTTAGGGGCTGCGGTGGGCACAGAACTCACCCTGACCGTAGAGGGTGAAGAAGATGAAGACGCAGCCTTTGAAGCGGTGTGTGCCATCGTTAATGCTGGCTTTAATGAGTTGGATGAATAAGTGTCTCCGTTAAAGCAGTAACCCATGACCAACCCCAGCCATCAAGAACAACCGGTTGCTACCCTGGCCGAAGTCATCCGGGTTTATGGCAGCGGCAGCGCGGAAGAAACACGTATCCTTTTGGCCAGCTTAAGAGCCCCTGAAATTGCCCATGTGCTGGAATCCATTCCCACCGAAATGCGGCGCTTCATGTGGGAGTTGCTGGATGAGGAACCACGCAATCTGGCCCTGCAGCACCTGGGTGAGGATGTCCGGGGAGAGTTCCTGGAAGATATGGATACCGCTCAGCTGGTGGCGGTGGCGGACGACCTGGACACCGATGACTTTGCCGATATTCTGCAGCAGTTACCGCAGACCATCACCCACCAGGTCCTGGCCTCAATGGACGCCGTGGACCGCGCCCGGGTCGAGGCGGTCTTGTCCTACGACGAAGACAGCGCCGGAGGGCTGATGAATACCGACACCATCACCGTTCGCCCCCGGCATGCGCTGGAGCTGGTCTTTCGTTATCTGCGTATGCGCAAGGATCTGCCCGAGACCACCGACGCATTAATTGTGGTCAACTCCCGGGACGAATTTGTCGGCATGTTGCCCTTTGCCAAACTGTTGACCTCAGACCCAACGGTAACCGTACGGGAGGTGATGGACACCGATACTCCAGCTATTGACGTAAATACTTCCGATACCGAAGTCGCCAGACTGTTCTCCGAGCGTGACCTGGTCTCGGCGGCAGTGGTTGACGACAACGGCAAGTTGCTCGGCCGCATCACCATCGATGATGTAGTTGATGTGATCATCGAAGATGCTGACGAAGCAGTTTTGGCGCGCGCGGGTCTGGATGTTGATGAGGATACCTTTGCGCCCATCCGCAAATCAATCCGCAGACGCGCCGTCTGGCTGGGGATTAACTTAATCACAGCCTTTATTGCGGCTGCCGTCATCAACATGTTTGAGGAAACCATTGCCAAGGTGGTGGCCCTGGCGGTGCTTATGCCCATTGTCGCCAGCATGGGGGGCATTGCCGGGACACAAACCCTGACCCTGGTGATCCGGGGGGAAGCGCTGGGGCACGTCGGGCGCGCAAACTTAATGTGGCTGGTCAACCGCGAATTTATTATTGCGGTGCTTAACGGCTTACTGTGGGCACTCCTGGTAGCGGTAACCGCTTCCCTGGCTTTTCAGGACATTGCCCTGGGCATGGTCATTGCCGCAGCCATGGTGATCACCATTGTTGTTGCGGCAATTTCCGGCAGCTTGCTGCCTACGGCTTTGCGGAAAATGAATATCGATCCGGCCATTGCCGGCGGCGTCGTCCTGACGACTATTACCGACGTTACCGGATTTTTTGTCTTTCTGGGGCTGGCCACCTGGGTCTACGCCTAGACTCCAAACGCTGCTAAGACTGGCCTGCAACGGTTAATCCATCGATCAGCATACTCGGTGCGCGGATGTTGCCCCGGTAATCGACATCGTCTCCCATGCCAGCCAGTTGCTGATACATGTTGCGCAAATTTCCCGCCACGGTGACCTCAGCTACCGGGTAGCTGATTTTACCATTTTCAACCCAAAAGCCCGCTGCCCCGCGGGAGTAGTCACCGGTAACGCTGTTGACACCCTGGCCCATCAGCTCGGTAACCAATAAGCCGGTGTCCATCTGGCCTAAAAGGTCTATATAGGGTGTAGCCGGACCTACCAGATCCAGATTATAAATACCGCCCGCATTTCCGGTGGTTTCCATGTTCAACTTGCGCGCCGAATAGGTCGACAGGACATAACTGGCTATTTTTCCTGCTTCCACAAAAGCCTTCTCCCGGGTCGCAACCCCGTCCGAGTCAAATTGTGCGCTGCCCAGACTCCCCTCCAGGTGGGGCTTTTCCACCAGCGAAAGCCATTCCGGCAGCACCTGTTCACCCAGAGAGTCCAGCAGAAACGACGCCTTGCGATACAACGCACCCCCACTGATGGCACCAATTAGATGGCCAATCAGCCCTGCTGCCAGAGGGGGGGCGAACATGACCGGATAAGTACCCGTTGGCGCCGTGCGCGGTGACAAACGCTCAACAGTCCTTTGCCCGGCTTGCTGACCTACCGCAACCGCATCCTCTAAGTCCCGTGCATTCCGCGCAACGGTGTACCAGTAATCTCGTTGCATACCGTTTTTATCTTCCGCAATAAGCACACAACTGAGGCCGTGGCGTGTGCCGCTATAGGCCCCCACAAAACCGTGACTGTTTCCATACACCCGCAGCGATTGTTGCGTGGTGACCTGCGCACCATCAGAATTGGATAGCCGTTTGTCCACCTGTAAACCCGCGGCTTCACAGGTCAAAGCCAGCTCCGCGGCCCCGTCGGGATCTATCGTCCAGGGATGAAAGAGTTTCAGATCCCGCAAGCGATCCGGCGATAATGACGCATCCGCCAGTCCGTTGCAGGGGTCATCCTCGGTAAATCTGGCAATGTTTCTGGCTGCAGCCACGGTATCGCTGATGGCTCGTTCGCTGCTGTCACTGGTGCTGGCAGAGCCCTTACACTGCCCAAAATACAGGGTAATACCAAAACCCTTATCCTGATTGAATTCAACCTGCTCCAGTTCTCCTTTACGCACGCTGACGGCAAGACCGGTATCCACACTTACCGAAACCTCAGCCTGATCCGCACCCTGATTTTTGGCTTCATCAAGAATAGCGTGGACCAAACGTGTTAGTTCCGGTTCCTGTTCAATAATTTCCAACTCTATATCCTCTTTATATTCCAGAGTGACGCGCCAACCCCACCCGGATACCTTAAACTTAAGATCCGTCTAAAATAGTCCCTTGCCTTCAGCGCCGTTTTTACCCATGACAGATCATTCTTCAATACCTGATGAAAACCCCCCGCCGGTATCCAAGTCTGCCCGTAAACGCGAAGCTGAACAGATACAATCTATCGGCAAACGCCTGACCGAGCTTAAGCCTGAACATCTGCACCAGCTGACCCTGGGGGAACCGCTGAAAAATGCCATTGCCGACTACCAGCGGTTTAAATCCCGGGAGGCCAAACGGCGTCAATTGCAATTTATTGGCCGGGTAATGCGGAACGAAGACATTCCGGACATTACCCGGCAACTGGAAAACCTGACGGGACAATCCGCCGCCGCCCAATATCGTTTCCAGCAACTGGAGCAGTGGCGCAACCGGATGCTGAGTGACGACAGCGGGCTGACAGAGTTTATCGATACCTACCCCCAGGTTGACCGCCAACAACTTCGCCAGGTGGTTAAAGCGGCCCGTCGGGCAGTGGGTTCACCAAAACAAGCACAAACCGCTCGCGCCCTGTTCCGCTTTTTACGGGATGTCAGCGATAGTGACAATCTGCCGACCTAAGCCTGGGTACCCCCCACCACAATTTCATCAATTTTTACCGTGGGTTGACCCACCCCCACCGGCACCGATTGACCATCCTTGCCGCAGACACCCACGCCCGAATCCAAAGCCAGATCATTACCCACCATGGACACTTTGTTCATCACGTCCGGGCCGTTGCCGATCAGGGTTGCGCCCCGGACCGGTTGAGCAATTTTTCCGCCCTCAATCAGGTAGGCTTCAGTCGCGGAGAAGACAAAGCGTCCCGAGGTAATGTCCACCGAGCCACCGCCAAAGTTAACCGCATACATGCCCCGTTCAACGGAACGGATAATTTCTTCCGGATCACTCTCGCCGGGTTGCATAAAGGTATTGGTCATGCGCGGCATCGGCGTGTGCGCATAAGATTGACGCCGGCCATTGCCGGTAGGAGAAACATTCATCAGGCGAGCATTCAGTTTATCCTGCATGTAACCTACGAGAATGCCGTTTTCGATCAACACGGTATGCTGTGTGGCTAAACCTTCATCGTCAACTGACAGGGATCCTCTGCGGCCCTCAATACTGCCGTCATCCACAATAGTACACAGTGGTGAGGCCACCTGTTGTCCTACCCGGTTGGCATACATGGAACTGCCTTTGCGATTAAAGTCGCCTTCCAGACCGTGGCCTACCGCTTCGTGCAGCAGGACGCCGGGCCAGCCCGGACCTAAAACAACTTGCATGGGCCCAGCCGGCGCATCAACGGCATCCAAGTTGACCAGAGCCATACGCACCGCTTCCCGGGCCAGATCATCCGCCCAATCACCCTGGGCCATCTGCTCTAGTCCATGCCTGCCCCCACCACCTGCGTTGCCCCGCTCCCGGCGGCCACCGGATTCAACAATCACCGACACATCCAATCTGACCAGTGGCCGGATATCTCCACCTGAGGCGCCGTCGCTGGCCATCACCATCATCACATCGTGGTTTGCCGATATTCTGACATTCACCTCGCGCACCCGGGAATCACAAGCCCGGGCAACTTTGTCTACACGCTGCAGCAAGGCCACCTTGGCCACTTCATCCAGAGAACTGATGGGATCAACCGACCGGTACAGCGCAGGTACATTGGCCACCTGGTAATTACCGGCTTGCCGGGCCTTGCCTTGACGCGCAATCGTTCTGGCCGCCCCAGCGGCTTCCACCAAGCCTTCACGGCGGATATCTTCGCAATACGCAAACCCCGTCTTTTCTCCACTCAGCGCCCGTAAGCCAATACCTGCATCTACGGAAAAGCTGCCATCCTTAACAATGCCGTCCTCAAGCCCCCAGGACTCAGCGCGTACCGCCTGGACATAAACTTCACCGTAGTCGATTTTGTGCCCCAGCATGTTATCGATGGCGCCTTCGAGGTCTTGACGGGTGACATCCGTACCCGTCAACAGCGCTGCCTGGGCAGCTTCCATGAGCTCACTCATTTTTTTCCCTGGGGATTAGCAGATAGGTTAGTTTAGCATGAACCACGCTGACCTTGATCAGCCGCTGGTTGCGGGTACTGTAGGCACACCTTCACCTGGTGAAAAGTTCTCCGGTCTTTCTTCCACACCGGTTCCGCCGTCTTCAACCGGCTCCGCCGGTGCCCTCATCCGGCTATCCCACAGACTGACAAACTCTACCTTGGGGTCTTCCAACGTCCCGGAAACCTCAAATTTGGCCGTGCTGAATTGTTTTATGGGCTTTCGCAGGACCCGCTCGCCCACCAATACCCCAAGACCGGCCAGCGGGTTGGCCAAGGCAAGGTAAACCCCATACCAGGGGAGGCTATTGCTGACCGGGAGGGTGACAATCATTTCGTTGTCTAAACGGCCGCTGTCCAGGTCAACCTCACCGCCAAAACGATAAAGCCCGGAAGAACTGTCCACCAACATGGGCTCATTAAAGCTCAGGCGGCCCGTGCGCAACGAAATGTCCGCATCGATGCGATCAAAACTTATGCCACTGCCCACCACATCGGAAAAGTCGAAGTTAATGCGTTTGGCAATTTTCGAGAAGTTAATCAGACTTAAGATTCGTAAGCCGCCCTGATTCCTCTCCACCTCAAGGAAACGGCCTTCCTGGGCGTTCAACTTCAGATTGCCGGACACCTCCAATAGTTTGAGGTTGGCCGGAGAACCCGCCCAGGACAAATCCGCATCCATGGTTGCCGTGGTGGTCTGCAAACTGGCTGCGTAGTCCCACTTGGGTAAGGTTTGTTCCAGGTCGTCCAGTTCGAGGCCGCCACTAAACCTGGATTCGTTCCGCTCCAGGTCCCACACCACCGTGCTATCGCTGATGTGCACCCCGTTCACACGCGCCGCAAAGGGTTTTAAGGTGATCAGATTACCCTGGGGCTCGATCACAAAACGCCATTGCCCAAAGGGTGTTTCCCCCAGGTCCAACTGGGCCACATCAACCCGGGCCGGGGGCAGGTTCCGGCCAACTTCGACCGAAAGCGGATCCGCCGCTGCGACCCCACCTGCTGTCAGGGTGCCCGCCTCAAGTGCCTGTGGGTCCAGCGCCGGGGACGCACCCGCCTCGGGTAGACGCAGGTAATCCAGGTTAATGGTCAGCAGATCATCACCGGGCAACAGTACAACACCTTGCAACGCCTCCCCGGCAAACTGGAACGAAACATCTTCACCCCGTTGCTCCCCTGCCAGCGTCATATCCGCAAAACTCAACTCGTCGATCACAAAGTGGCCAATGGTAAGATTGCGGATGGCCCAATCCACCGGCAACCCCAAAGCAGCATCGTCATCAGTCACCCAATCGCTCAGCACCAGCCGGGGCATGCTGCCACTGATAAGAATGTTTTTTGCTTCCTGGGTAGTCATGGGTGGCGGTTGATTGATGCCAATGGCACCCCGCTCAATATCAGCACCAACATGCAGCCAGCCATTGGTGCCGGCATATTGCCAGCGTAAGCTCTGATAATCACTTAAGAACTGCACATCCAATTCAATGGGCTGACTCACCTGGGCAGCTTTGCCGAATTCAGCGGGCAAGTCCACCTGTAAGCCTTTAAGATCGGAGTTCATAGTGAGATGAGTAACCCCATCACCAACAGAGATATTAAGCCGGCTGATAAAATTGAAGTGTCCGGCTATTGGGGCACCTTGATCATAGTCAATGAGGGTATATATGTCCCCGGGCTGCGCACGGCCTTCGATATCAAACCACAGCCACTGATCGTCACTATCCGCGGTAATTTGCACCGGCGAGCCAAATAGCTGGCCGCTGAAATTCCCGGAAAAATGATGGGGTAAGTTAAATTGCCCCCCGCCCGCCAACTGTTTCAGCTGGGTGCGGTATTCCGGCATGGCTAAATCCACACCGTTCAGATGGATGTTCAACTGCGCTTGTAACTTGGGGGTGGATTCAAGATCGCGGTCTTTAAGGGGCACCCGCAGCGGTCCCTGTAAGCCCACAACACCCTGACTGGACCAGTCTGTGCTGACAAAAGCCATATTGTCCTGCAGTGGACTCGAGCGCACAAACTCAAGAACGGCCCCGCCATCCCCCGTCGCCTGCAGGTTGATGTCCGCATACAGGCCATTGTCGACAAGGGTAAGCCGGGTGTTATCCAGATCGATACCGACGCTACGTCCACGATGCAAGGCGACTCGAGTATTTCTTCCCGCCACATGTACATCTGCCTGCACGGCGGTAACTACGGGCCAGGCCGGATCGTACTTAACCGCGCCGTTGGCAAACCCGGAAATCAACTCAATGCGGCGGCCCAGTTCACCCGGGCGCTGATGCACCTGGCCATGATAGGCAAAACTCGCCTGTTGCAAATCTCCCGCCTGCGGACCCTGCTTAACCCATTCGGCAAGCTGTTGGGGAATCTTGTAAGGCACATAGGTTTTAGCTTTCTCCAAACCGGCCTGGTTAACGTTCAGGACCAGGCCAACCCGTTGTTCGTATCGTTCGTCAGGACGGGTTAAAGAAAATTGGCCGGATATTGACGTATCGCCCATTTGCGTTTTGAGATTGTGACCGGCCAGGGCCAGGTAACCCGGCGCAAACCACGCGGACACCAGCCCGCTGATGTGATCCATGGTCCACTTGGTATGGAAAAGATCAGGGAATTGCACCCCGACATTGTCCCCGTTGAGCCGCATGGTGACCCCTCTGTCGTATCCCCACACCTCACCATGGGCATTTTCGATGGTTGGCGCACCCTTATAACCCAGCATATGCAGATCGGCTATCGACGCTCGATATCCCAGACCGGTGTTGTCATAGAAGGCAAAAATATTGCTTGCGCGCCCCTGCAGATCCAAGGCGTCGATCCAACGCCAAGCCGCCTGTTTCGGGTTCAGGGTATCCTGCAGATAGGTGCTCACGTGGGCAAGATCGATGTCAGCCAGCCAAACCCGCAACATTGATTTCCGCGGCGTCTCCTCAAGGAAATCTCCGCCCACAACCAATTCGTCAGGGTTAATCTGCCATGACCAGAAACCACGCCCAATATCCAGGGTATTCGCCTTGGAAGACAATACAAATTGTCCGATCCGGCCGTCAATTTCACTGCCTCGCCGCTGCCCCACAAACTCTGCGGTTACGGTTGTTGGGGCACCTCCCGCAAGCTGCACGCCTTGAACCTGAACCTGGGCGTAACCACCACCCTGACCACCCTGGTCAAACCACCTGCTGGGTTCAAGTTCAAGATGCAGATCCGCCATATTCACCAGAGCCTGGGGCACCCTGAGTTGACCAACCAAATTGCCCGCCGTGGCCGCCTCGGTGACCCAAAGTAAGGCCTCCTGTTGCCAACCCTCAAAACTGACCCCCTGATCCGCAATGGCATCATTGCTGAGCTTAATCCTGGCGTAGTGCTGCCCACCCCGATTGATCAAGGTCAACCTTGCAGACATCCGGGCGGTGGAAGAGGCCTCGGTATCCACCACTCCGGGGTCAACGATAAAGTGTGCCGTGACCCTGGCCGACAAGTTATCCACATGGCGTAGCGGACCGTCCATCAAGGTCTGTAAAACCGCCTGCACGTCGATGGGCGTCTCACCCTGGGTCATACCGCGCAGCCGCCAACCCTGGCCCAGCTTTTCAAAATAGACGCTGACACCCTCAAGGTTAAGACGCCTGGGCACCAGGGTGCCCCGGAAAAGTGATTCGAGCAGATCGATTTCCACGTCGATGCCATCCACCTCAGCCGCCGGCATCACCAGCCGATCCAGAGCCACAGCGGGATTTAAGCCATACCAGTCGCCACGCAGTCCTTCGACAGAAACATCGTAGCTATTGAGCAGACCGTTAAGGTCCTTCTCGAACAGGTGGAGTACCGAGGCCCCCATCCGGCCACTGGCCTGAATAATGGCAATCACCACCACAACCAGAGTAAATAAACCAAACAGGGGCCTTAAAAAAGTTTGCGGAATGGTGGCAGGGGACACGATCAGCGCGCCACTTTTTGCACCAAAACGATGTCGAACTCTCCCTCTTTATACGAAGGTTCGAGCTGGATGCGAATTTCTCTGTCAATCTGTTCGGACAATTGGGCAAGGTGTTTGGCATCTTCGTCTAACAAGCGATCGACAACAGACTCGGTAGCCCGGATCAGGTAGTCACCCTCAACGGGTTTGTGACGACAGCGCGCCTGGAAGTCCTGAGACAACGCGCGCATGACCGCAATGCTGGTCGACTCCGGCGTGCGCACCAGGCCCAGACCCGAGCAGTTGTCACAAGGGGCACACATGCTCTGGGCCAGGCTTTCCCGGGTTCGCTTGCGGCTCATCTGCACTAATCCCAGGGACGAAAATCCCTCAAGGCGCGTACGCGCAGGATCCAGTTCCACCGCCTTTTCCAAAGCCCGCAGCACTTGCCGCTGGTGTTCTTCATCTTCCATGTCGATAAAGTCAATGACAATAATGCCGCCCAGGTTTCGCAATCTCAGCTGCCTGGGAATCGCCGCAGCCGCTTCCATATTGGCGCGAAATACGGTTTCTTCCAGACTGTGCCCACCTAAAAAACCTCCCGTATTCACGTCTACGCTAATCATCGCTTCGGTCTGCTCAATCACCAGGGAGCCTCCGGATTTCAGCGCAACAACCGACTGTAACGCCCGGCTTACTTCATCTTCGACCCCGTGCCGCTCAAATAACGGGCGGGTTTCGTGGTAAAAGTGTAAGCGATCCTGATAACCCGGAATAAATTCTTCGACATAACTTCGAATACGCCGATAGGTGGGTTCGTCATCAATCAGAATATTTTCGGTTTCCGGTCCGGCCAGGTCGCGGACAATGCGTGTATGCAGCGGCAATTCTTCAAAAATAACACTGGGGGCCTGTTTGCCCACCGAACGGTTTTGAATGCGGTGCCAAACCCGTTGCAGCAACCCAAGATCCGAGCGCAGATGCTCTGCGTCCGCCCGTTCGCTGGCGGTACGCGCAATAACGCCTCCGGGTAGATCCAACTCAGATTTGATCTGGCCCAGCGTTTCGCGCAAGCGCTGCCGCTCCTCTTCTTCATCAATACGCTGGGAAATTCCAACATGTTGCTCATTGGGCATAAAAACCAGGTATTTTGACGCCAGGGCAAGCTGGGTTGAGAGCCTGGCGCCTTTGCTGGATATGGGGTCTTTTTCAACTTGCACCATCACGGTCTGGCCTTCGTGGAGCAGTTCCCTGATATCTAATTTGGGTGGCGCCTTTTGACTCCCCTTTTGGGAAGCGTTGTTTTGCGCAGCCGGATTGTCTCCCAGGGTAATCCTTGGCCGGTCGATGTCCCGGGCGTGCAAAAAACCCGGCCGAGCCAGACCAATATCAACAAAGGCAGCCTGCATCCCCGGCACAATCCGCTCGACCTTGCCGAGGTAGATATTGCCCGTGATGCTATATCCCGAAGCCCGCCCCACATGAATCTCCTGCAACAGCCCATGGGAGACCATGGCCACACGGGTTTCGAACGGATTAACATTTATCAGGAGTTCTTCAGCCATCGATCCTCATACTCCAAGTATCAATGTTGAGCTTACGCAGCAAATTTTCTGTTTGTGCCAGCGGCAAGCCCACCACCGCGCTATAGCTACCTTCTATGCGCTCTGCAAATATACCCCCAATTCCTTGTATACCATAACCGCCGGCTTTATCAGCCCCTTCACCCGTGGCCAGATAAGCCCGGGCTTCAGCCTTATTAATGGTGCGAAACTGAACTTTGACTGAACACAAACAAGCTTCAATTTGCTGACCATTGGATGCCGCCACCGCTGTCACCACTTCATGGTGTCGTCCGGACAGACGCATTAACATCTGTTCACCCTCAATTGGACCACAAGGTTTACCAAGAATTTCATCATCCACCACAACCGAAGTGTCCGCACCCAGCACAACAAGCTGGCCAGGACCGGCTACGCCATCCCCGTTGCCCCCGGCTGCTGACTTTGTGTACTGACTATATCCCGCCACGGCTTTATTCCGGGCCAACCGCATCACATAATCAGCCGGGATTTCGTTGGGCTGCACCGTTTCATCAATCCGGGGCGCAACGGTTGTAAAGTTCAAGCCCGCCTGACGCAACAACGCGGCACGGCGGGGTGATGACGAGGCCAGCACAAGCCGGCAGATGGCCTTATCGGTAGTGATCTTCGACACGCTTACTCTACTCTCATGCCCGTGCGTAACCGAATCAATATCAGGTAAACAAAGGGCCACATCAGCATCGACATCAACGGCACGGTGAACAGGGTAATACCCCACTGCCGTGCACTGCTGATACCAATCACAAAGACGCGAATCGCCTCCGCCGCGGCGACCAGCAAAAAGATCACACCACATTGTTGTAAGACCGAATACATGCGCAGCCGTTCAAAGAAGCGCCAGGCCACATAGGTGACCCCAGCCAATATTATGCCGTTTGTCCCCAGCGGGGCAGCCAGCAATCCATCCACCAAAAACCCCAGCAGCCAGATTGCGATAAGACCAATACGATGAGGCAACTCAATGACCCAGAAGAACAGGATCAACAGCAGCCAGTTTGGACGTAGCCAGCCCAACCAGTTGGGCCAGGTTTCCGGAAAGTGCACAACCATCAGTAACATGCCGATCAACAGGGTTAAGAGAATGAGCCAACCGCCCTTCGTTGGATTCAATTAAGGTCCCCGTTTTGTTCAGCAACCTGTGCCTGGGGTTTAAAGATGACCAGCACATGCCGGGAACGGTCTAAAAGCGCGCTGGGTCTGACCAGAACTTCCGCATACGTGGAGGTGGGCTCAACAACCACGGAGTGGACGACACCCACCGGGTAACCGGATGGAAACCGGCCACCCAAGCCTGAGGTCTCCACCAGATCACCTTCAACAATATCAGCCGAAACGGGGATATTCTCCAGTTCCAGAACATCCAAACTGCCGTTGCCACCGGCAATACTTCTCACGCCGTTGCGATTAACCTGTACCGGCACGGCATGGTCTGCATCCGTAACCAACAATACTCTGCTGGTGTATTGACCTACTTCGACAATCTGGCCAAATAACCCTTGCGCATCGAGCACCGCCTGACCCACCTGAACCCCGGCATCCGCACCCTTATCAATGATGATTTGAAAGGTATTTGGATCCGGAACCACCCCCACCAGTTCAGCAATCAACACCTCATAGGGCAACCGCCCCTGGGAGCCCAACAAAGCGCGTAAACGATCATTTTCCGCTTTCAGCGCAACATACTGTTGGGAGATTTGCGACAGCTCCAGAATCTTGCGCTGCAGCTGTTGATTCTCCTCCTGGAGTTGGGAGCGGGAGCTCGCTACGTCAGACACCGTGCTGGACAACAGATAGGGTGATTCGGCAATCAGGTAGATGGGGCTTATCAAGGTGGCCAACACACCGCGCACCGGCTCTAAAACCCGGGTAGAGGATTCAATAGCAATCAGCAGGCAAGATATCACACCCAAGCCTACTAGAAGGTATCCGGCACCGGTTTCGCGAACGAACAGAGCCTTAATCAAACACCCCCAATCAAATGGCTAAACCCAGATAAACGACACCCTACGCAGTGGACAACAGATCAGCGTTCCCGGCAGCGTCCATCAGTTCCAGAGCCTTTCCTCCGCCACGCGCAACACAGGTGAGCGGATCTTCGGCAATAATTACCGGCAGACCGGTCTCTTCTGCCAGCAGAACATCCAGATCTCTCAGCAGTGCACCCCCACCGGTCAGCACCATACCCGTTTCGGCGATATCAGATGCCAATTCCGGGGGACATTGTTCCAGGGCACTTTTGACCGCTTGGACAATCATGGACAACGGTTCCTGAAGGGCTTCGAGAATTTCGTTACTGTTTAAGGTAAAACTGCGGGGTACACCCTCCGCCAGATTGCGCCCCCGTACGTCTATTTCCCGAATTTCCTTTTGCGGATATGCAGCACCAATTTCCTGCTTGATGCGTTCGGCGGTGGCTTCCCCAATCAGGCTACCCTGGGTGCGGCGGACATAGGCGACAATGGCCTCATCGAAGCGATCTCCACCCACCCGCACGGTATCGGACAAAACCACCCCATTAAGAGAGATAATGGCAATTTCCGTGGTGCCGCCGCCAATATCAACCACCATGGTACCCACCGCCTCCTGCACCGGTAAGCCCGCACCAATGGCTGCGGCCATGGGCTCTTCGACCAGGCGCACATCCCTTGCCCCCGCGGATAATGCACTTTCGCGAATGGCCCGGCGTTCAACCTCCGTTGATTTGCACGGCACACACACCAGTACCCGGGGGCTGGGCCGGATAAATGAGTTTTCATGGACCTTGCTGATGAAGTATTTAAGCATCTTTTCGGTCACCAGAAAGTCCGCAATCACCCCATCCTTAAGCGGTCTGATTGCGGTGATATTTCCCGGTGTTCGGCCCAACATGCGCTTGGCATCCAAGCCCACCGCGGCAACGCTTTTCTGATTACCCTGTACCCGGATGGCCACCACCGAAGGCTCATTCAGTACGATGCCCTGGTCGCGGACATAGATCAAAGTGTTGGCGGTACCTAGATCAATAGACAGGTCGCGGGAGAACAATCCGCGAATATTTTTGAACATCTAACGTTATGACCCAATAAGAAGCGCCAATCATATTCATTCCGCTCTAGAAAAGCACGGGTATTTGACTATATGGGCTTAACAACCCTGGAAAAAACAGCAAACGTGGCATATGGTTCGCAGCCGATTAAGACATCGCCCGTACCATGTCCAACAAATCTTCCATTAATGTTCCTCACCTGGCCCGTCTGGCACGCCTCTCCTTAAGCGCTGAAGAAATTTCCGCCGCTACCGAAGATCTGCAGCAAATTGTTGACATGATCGACCAAATGCAATCTGTGGATACAAACGGTATCGAACCCATGGCTCATCCGCTGGACAGCACCCAGCGTCTGCGCCAGGACATCGTCACCGAACAGGTGAATCCGGACAATTTCCAAAAACACGCCCCGGCAACGGAAGATCACTTCTATCTGGTGCCCCGGGTGGTGGAATAAGCCATGCCTAACTTCCACAGCCTCAGCAGCATAAGCGCGGCACTCAAGTCCGGCGCCACTTCCAGTAAGGAACTTACCCAATACTTTCTGGGGCGTATCTCCCGGCTTAACGCCAAACTGAACGCCTACATCACCGTTTGTGAGGAAGCCGCGTTAGCCCAAGCGGAACAGGCGGATGCACAATACCGGCAAAACCAGGCCGGCATACTGACCGGCATACCCATGGCGCACAAAGACATTTTCTGCACCCAGGATGTGTTGACCACCTGCGGCTCAAAGATGTTGGAGAATTTTGTGGCACCCTACAGTGCCACTGTTGTGCAGAAGCTGAATTCCGCCGGTATGGTCATGCTGGGGAAAACCAACATGGATGAATTTGCGATGGGTTCTTCCAACGAATCCAGCTACTTTGGGCCAGTGCACAATCCCTGGCAACTGGACAAGGTGCCAGGGGGTTCCTCGGGTGGTTCCGCGGCTGCGGTGGCGGCGCGCCTTTGCCCCGCTGCCACCGGCACCGACACCGGGGGTTCCATTCGCCAGCCCGCCGCCTTTTGCGGCATTACCGGGCTAAAACCCACCTACGGGCGGGTATCCCGCTACGGTATGGTGGCTTTCGCCTCGAGTTTGGATCAGGGCGGCGCGATGACAACCACGGCAGAAGACGCCGCTTTGTTGCTCAGCGCCATGGCCGGGTTTGATCCTCTGGATTCCACCAGCGCCGATCCCAGCCGCAAGGATGTACAACAAAGTGATGCCTGGCTGGCCCAGGTTGCCGCTGAAGGATACCGTGGGGAAAATCGAACCTTCAGTATCGGCCTGCCGCGACAATACTATACGGACACTATTGGGCAGGCCGCCTTGGCAGACATGCAAGCCGTGCTGGAAAAGGCCGGCCACCGTTTTGTGGATGTGGACCTGCCCCATACCGATGCCGCTGTATCCACCTATTATGTGATTGCCGGTGCTGAAGCCTCCACAAACCTGTCGCGTTACGACGGCATCCGCTTTGGCCACCGCTGCGAAAACCCCCTGGATCTTGAAGACCTCTACAACCGCTCCCGCAGCGAGGGGTTTGGCGCTGAAGTCAAACGGCGTATCTTAACCGGGACCTATGCCCTGTCCGTAGGTTACTACGACGCCTACTACGTAAAGGCACAAAAAATCCGGCGTTTGATTGCGGACGATTTTTCCCGGGTATTTGAAGAAGTGGATGTGCTGCTCACCCCCATTACCCCGGGACCAGCCTTTGGCCTGGAAGAACTCACTGCTGATCCGGTAGCCATGTACAATCAGGATAAGTTCACCGTCCCGGTCAGCCTGGCGGGTCTGCCCGCCATCTCCATTCCCTGTGGCCAGACCAACGGCCTGCCCCTGGGGGCGCAGATTATTGGTCCGGCTTTTGCCGAACAGGACATTGTTGACCTGGCCCACCAATTTCAGCAACTCACGGACTGGCACCAACAAACTTGTCAATGGGTGGAGGACTAAGCGATGCAATGGGAACCGGTTATTGGCCTGGAACTGCACGTACAGCTAGCCACTTCAAGTAAGATATTCTCCGGCGCCAGCACCGCCTTTGGTGCGGCACCTAACGAGCAGGCTTGCGCGGTAGACTTGGGTTTACCGGGCGTGCTGCCGGTGCTCAACGAAAACGCGGTAAAAATGGCCGTCAAATTTGGCCTGGCCATTGGCGCGCAAATCAACCTGCATTCGATATTCGACCGCAAAAACTACTTTTATCCGGACCTCCCCAAGGGTTATCAAATCAGTCAATTCGAAACACCCATTGTCGGCGCCGGCAGCATCACCCTGGAGCAGGAAGACGGCAACAACTTGCGTATCGGCATTACCCGGGCACACCTTGAGGAAGATGCCGGAAAGTCCATACATGATCTGTTTCCGAACCAGACCGGCATTGATCTCAACCGTACCGGCACGCCACTATTGGAAATTGTTTCTGAACCGGATCTGCGTTCAGCCAAACAAGCCGCGGACTATTTCCGCCAGATGCATAACCTGGTTCGCTACCTGAAGATCTGCGACGGCAATCTCGCCCAGGGCAGTATGCGCTGCGACGCCAATGTATCCGTGCGCCCGTCCGGATCCACAACACTCGGCGAACGGACAGAAATTAAAAATATCAATTCTTTTCGTTTTGTGGAGCGGGCCATTCGCTTCGAAATTGACCGGCACATCGACATCCTTGAAGGTGGTGGCACGGTCGAGCGCGAAACACGTCAATATGATCCGGATCGCGACGAAACAAGGGTGATGAGGGGTAAAGAAATGAGCGAAGATTATCGCTACTTCCCCGACCCCGATCTGTTACCGCTGCAAATCAGCCAGACCTTTGTGGATGCGGTGGCCGCTGAACTGCCTGAATTGCCGGAAGCCCGCAGACACCGATACGAAGAAGCGCTGGGACTTACTGCCTACGATGCCAGGTGGCTGAGCAATGACCCGGATGTTGCCGAATTCTTCGAAGCAGTCCTTAACATCTGCAACAACGCCAAACAAAGCGCCAACTGGATTATGGGCGCCCTTTCCGGATACCTGAACAAGGCGGATTTGGGCATTGACCAAAGTCCGGTATCCCCGGAGCAGGTCGGCACATTAATTGCCCGTCTGGATGACGGCACCCTGTCTTCCAAAACCGCCAAAACCCTGTTCGACCATCTGTGCAGTCAAGGTGGGGAGGTTGATGAAGCCATCGAAGTGCTGGGTTTAAAACAGCTTAACGACACGGGCGAGCTGAGTGGAATTATCGATCAGATCCTTGCTGACAACCCGGATCAGGTAGCTCAACTCAAAGCCGGCAAAGAAAAAGTGTTAGGTTTCTTTGTGGGTCAGGTGATGAAACAAACCCAGGGTAAGGCTAACCCCAAGCAGGTTAACGAACTGATTCGGGAAAAAATCTAGTACTTGTCCAACAAAGTAGGCCCTGATACTGCGTCAGGCTTTGTGTTGCAAAAACGCTTCGGTGGCTCGTAGTACATCCCTGCGGCTGATTTGTCCCACCAGGCGGTTATTGCTGACCACCGGATAGCGGCGCCGGTGTTCCTTGATAAATTTCTCCGCCAGGGTATAGATGTCCATGTTGGGATCCACGGTGTCCACCGGAGTACGCATATAGTCCGCCACAATGCCTGCCGCCTCGTCGTAGTAGCTGTCCTGAACGATGACCCGCATCAAGTCAACTTCTGACAAAAGGCCCAGCAGTTTTCCCTCTTCATCCACCACCGGTGCCCCGGAGATACTGTGTTTGAGGAATGCATCCATTGCTTCCACCACATTGGTCTTGGGCGAAAACGTCACAAGCCGCCTGGTCATATAGTCTTTAACTTTCAGCGATTTCATTGTGCCCTCTCTTATCACGCGACAAAAACTGCGGTTTTAGTCCTTGGGTTTTGTTGCGTATCTGCCCCGTACAGCCCTTACCCTAGCACGACGCCGCACTCCCACGCTTATACGTATAGATTATTATGAGATAAATTTTAATTACCACTGGTTTTGACACAATCGGGTGCCTGTAGCGCGACGCCCCGGCAAATAGTAAGCTACGCGGTTCTTGATTCAGACCCAGGGGGACACTTGAGCACTCAACCTTTACCCGCCGTACCCTTTCTAAAAATTCCCGAAGATGCAGACCCCTATCTGGAAGGTCATCGGTGCGATAGCTGCGGAGCCACCTACCTGGGTGAGCGTGACGTTTGCTCCAAGTGTGGCGCCCGGGACCAGATGTCCAAGGTCAAGCTGCCCAATAGCGGCAAGCTGTATTCTTTCTCCATTGTTTACCGCTCGTTTCCGGGTATAGAAGTACCCTATGTCAGCGCCATTGTTGATCTGGATGACGGTACCGCCATTAAGGGCAACTTAATCGGGGTTGAACCGGACCCCGCCAAGATCGAATTTGATATGCCGGTTGAAGTGGTATTCGACGACGCTTTAGGACGTAAGGACCGGGAAGGCAACGCCTACATGGCGTATTTCTTTCAGCCCAAGGCAGGTTAATGACCCTAAGTTTGCGTAACACAAGTACAAGATTTTAAGGAGATATAAATGACCGACGCATACATTGTTGGCGTAGATATGATCAAATTTGGCCGATTTCCGGATCGGACCGTGCCGCAAATAGGCGCTCAGGCTGCCCTGATGGCACTGGATGATTGTGGATTGACCATTCACGACATGCAGGCGCTGTATTCAGGCAACCTGGGCCAGGCATCGGGCATGGTGGGCCAGCGCATTCTTCAAGAAATTGGTCAAACCGGGATCCCCGTGGTCAACGTGGCAAACGCATGCGCAACCGGGGCCACCGCGTTCAGAGAAGCCTGGGCCTCGGTCAAAGCCGGGCTGTATGACTGTGTTCTTGCGGTGGGTGTTGAACAGATGGGTAAGGGCCTATTGGGTGGCTCCGGCGGCGGCACCGGTATTCCCAAAGAAGGTTTACTCGGTTCAGGGACAATGCCGGCGGTATTTGCCGAAGCTGGTATGGAACATGCCCGCAAATACGGCACCACCTTTGAACAATTTGCCAAGGTATCCGTGAAGAACCACCATCACTCCACGTTGAATCCCAAGGCCATGTACCAGATCGAAACACCCCTTGAAGAGGTCATGAACGCCGAAATGATCTCTTATCCCAATACCAAGCTGATGTGTTCAGTTAATGTGGACGGTTCAGCCGCCGCGGTGATTTGTTCCGAGGCTAAGGCCAAAGAACTGGGTTTAATGAAACGAGCGGTGAAGGTCCGGGCCTCGGTTATGGCCTCGGATCCCTGGCAGGAACGCGATCTGGTTATGCCGGACGTCAATTCGTGTACCCGCCGCGCGGCCAAGGAAGCTTATGAAATGGCCGGACTGGGTGCGCAGGACATCAACTTGATAGAGTTACACGACTGTTTTGCCACCGCTGAGATTTTGCACTACGAAAACCTTGGTCTGTGTGCGGATGGTGAAGCCGGCCGCTTGATTGATGAAGGTGAAGTTGCCCTGGGTGGGCGCATACCCGTTAACGTTTCCGGCGGCTTGTTATCCAAGGGGCATCCCCTGGGCGCCACCGGTATTGCCAATATCTATGAGGTGAGCACCCATTTGCGGGGCGAAGCGGGCCAGCGCCAGGTTGAGGGTGCACGCATTGGCCTCACCCACGTGATTGGTCTGGGTTCAGCTTGCGGCATCCACATTCTGGAAAAAGCCTAGCCCTTTCCTCATCGGAGAGTTGAGCAAAACGCCGGGCCTGGTTCCCGGCGTTTTTGTGTCTTTTTCGTGTTGTTCTTTTTACCGGTTTTTTCTATGCAGGGCTGAATCTAACAAGAGTATACAAACATGCGCATCGGCGTAGTCAGCGACACCCATAACAACTTAAAAAACGTCACCAGAATTGTGGAAATTTTTAATTCCGCACAACTGGACCGGGTTATCCATACGGGCGACATCACCCAGGCCAAAACCATTCACGCCTTTGCCGGCTTGAGCATGCCGATGTACGGCGTGTTTGGTAACAACGACCAGGAGCGGCCTCAGCTGGAGGCGGCTATTGCGCAGAACCATTTTCAATTCTGCGATCCGCCTTTTGTGGATGTGTGGGCAGATCGCCGGATTATTGTGGTCCACGACCCAACGGAATTTGCCGGACACCTGGGTGATCACCACCACCTGGCCCTGCACGGACATACCCATCGCTACCGGCTGGAAAGGGAAAATTCAGCTGCCGGGGTGCAGACGATATTCAACCCCGGCGAGTGTGCGGGTCATATGGAAGGCTACAATGCTGTAGGTGTTGTCGACCTTGTGCACATGGAGGTTGAATTGCTGAAGTTCTAAAGCCCCTTATTCATGAGCAGATTGAGGACTTCCACAATCCGCTCAGCGTTTTTGCCCAGGTCCGACTCCCCCACCCTGGACACGCTGCGTATATCGACGATCGACCCCGACCCCTCCGCACGCACCCGAACAACCACATCGTCTTTAAAACCAAACCAGAAGGTTTCATGGGTGGCCTCAACCATACCCCCCTGGCGATTAACATCCACCACCTCAAGACCCATGGCCTTAAGCGCGGCTACTGCCTTGTCTAACATCTGCGCCGGGGCAATATCGGAAATAAGCGGTTTAACCGCGGGATAAGCCTGCTGCTGAAGCGGCGCTAATTTGGCTGCATCGTACGCCAGCGGGTTGGCCTTTTCCGCTTCCCGCACCGCCACCAGTTTGTCGAAAGCGGGCGGATCCAGCGTATCCGTTGTGATGTTGTGAATACTGGGGACCGAAGTGGCCGTGGACACCTGTAAGCCGGCAAAGACCAGAACCACCAGGCTGATGACTACCCCGGTAAGTACAGCCCCCCGCTCAGCCTGCATGCCGCGGACAAAACATAAAACCGCGGCAATAACCCCAAGGAAAAAAACCGCCGTTGCCAGGACCACCCCCACCGCAAGCAGCATAAAACCTCCGGTGAAGGGCCATATCCCCAACTTGCTACCCAAGGCGCCAATGGGCAAACACATAATGGCCAAAATCCCCCCAATGAGGAGCGCGCTTGCCCACCATTTTCGATTCGCACCGCCAACCGCAGCCTCACTCATAAATTTCCCCTCTTGATTCCCGCACACTGGTTTCCCGAGCGCACTTCCACACCATCCAGCTACAACATACCCAGCATGATCCGCATCAGCGTCATTCACCCGAGCATTATCCACGTGAGCACGAAGGAAAACAAAAAGCAGCGACAAATGGAAGGGGCCGGTACCCACGCAGTTTAACAGCACACACCGGAAGATCGGGCTAGATCATCAGGTCCTGGGCCGGCATTTCAACGGTCAGATTGGCGGATTGAACATTGGCCAATACACCGCGCTTGGGGGGCAACTTGCACACCTTTGATTTGCTTTCGCGATTCTGCTGAAAAGCTGCAAGTTCCGTTTTTTCCACAATATAGCGCGCCACCTCGCTGCGGGCCTGGGCTTCATCACTGAACGGCCCCTGATCCCCCTCGCGCGAGGTGAAATACCACAATTCGTTCATTCGAAACACACGCTCCGAACTACGAAAATAGGTTTTCTGTTTGGGGTCATCACGACGCATTCGTCAATTTCCTTGCCTTTAGATATCGCGTAAAAAACTATGTAGAGCATTTGACCAAAATTCCCCACCAACAAGTAGCAGTAAAATGTGGCCCCTTGTAAGAATTTGTAGCGGCTTCGCTTCCCCATCCGGGTATTTCCGGTATAGTTCGGCGCGCTTGAACAGGTGATAAGAGAGAACACAGTGACCGCATCGTCCATGGAAGAACTGGTGGGCCTGGCGAAACGCCGGGGCTTTATCTTTCAGTCCAGTGATATCTACGGTGGTCTGCAGGGTATGTATGACTATGGTCCTCTTGGTGTTGAGTTAAAGAACAATCTAAAAGCTGCCTGGTGGCGGGCCATGGTCTACAACCGTGACGACGTGGAAGGGCTGGACGCGGCCATCTTGACCAATCCCCTGACCTTGCGTTATTCCGGACACGAGGCGACCTTTACCGATCCGTTGGTAGATTGCCGGGCCTGCAAGAGCCGCTGGCGGGCGGATCATCTGGAATCCAATAAATGCCCAAATTGCGGATCCGATGACCTGACCGAGCCCCGCCCCTTTAATCTGATGTTTAAAACCCAAGTAGGCCCCGTGGACGATGGCAGTTCCTTTGCCTACCTGCGTCCGGAGACGGCTCAAGCCATTTTCACCAACTTTAAAAACGTGGTGGACTCCACCTCACCCAAGTTGCCTTTTGGGATTGCGCAAATTGGTAAGGCGTTCCGCAATGAAATCACCCCGCGAAATTTTATTTTCAGGGTACGGGAGTTCGAACAGATGGAGCTGGAGTTTTTTGTTAAACCCGGCGAAGACGAACAGTGGCATGCCAAGTGGGTGGAAGAACGGTTGAACTGGTGGTCGGAGCAAGGTGTCGACCGCAATCAACTGGAGCTTTACCACGTGCCCGCGGATGAGTTAGCCCACTACAGCAAGGCAACCGTGGATGTGATGTATCGTTTCCCCCACGGTCTTGAGGAATTGGAAGGGATTGCCAACCGCACGGACTTCGACCTGGGTTCGCACACCAAAAATCAGGCGGAATATCAGATTCAGGCGAAGGTTGAACCTAATCCGGATTCCAACGCCAAGCTGGTGATACAGGATTTGGCCAGTAAACAATGGCAGGTGCCCTACGTTATTGAACCCTCCGCAGGCGTGGATAGAGGGGTGCTGGCGATCATGAACGAAGCTTATCGGGTGGAAGATCTGGGTGACGGTAAGCAAAGAACGGTCATGGCATTTAAACCCCACCTGGCACCCATCAAGGTGGCTGTGCTGCCGCTGAAGCGCAATCACGAGGGTATTGTGACCAAAGCCCGGGAAATACGTCAAAGCCTGCAAAAACTGGGATTGGGACGGATTCTGTACGAAGATACCGGCAATATCGGCAAGGGTTATCGCCGCCACGACGAAGTGGGAACACCGCTGTGTGTCACCGTGGATTTCCAAACCATCGAACAGGACGATACGGTAACGGTGAGGAACCGGGATACCATGAACCAGGAACGAATCCCGGTCAGCGAACTGGGTCACCTGGTGCAAGCGCACTTATCCGCTGAACATAACGGTTAAAAGCCCAAGCGTTTAACAGCACAACGAGGACACATGGCACACGCAGCAATTGCCACCATCGGCCACGACCGGCCCGGTTTAGTCAGCGATATAACGG
>JANQMF010000060.1 GCA_028280225.1 Pseudomonadales bacterium
TCCGGGTTGTTGGTATGCAGTCTGCAAATTTCACTTCAGATTATCCTTGGTTTGCACCTGGGCAACACCCGGTGGAAAGCTGCGCACAAAACGGGCGTCAATACCCGCCGGGGTATGCGCCGGGGCGGCATGACGTGCGGCATGTAAACAGATCGCCGCCAGCACCCCACCGTTGGTGCCGCCAAAACCGCCGTTCAACGCATCCTGTAATTCAAACCGCCAGACCGTTTCGCTGATCCGGGTTGTTGGTATGCAGTCTGCAAATTTCACTTCAGATTATCCTTGGTTTGCACCATCCCCGGACTTGCCGAACGTCACCGCTGCCTGGCTCAAGACCACCTCACCGGCCTGGTTTTCAGCCCGGACGATCGCCCGGCCTGTGCCGGTTCGCCAGATTTTTGTCACCACCGTATCACCAAACTCAACCCGCTCGGCAAAGCGGCCGGTCATGGATTTAAATTGTCCCGGGTCACCGTCACACAGGCTGAACAGTACCGCCCGGCCAACAAAGCCATAGGTGCAAAGCCCATGCATAAAGGGTTTTGAGTAGCCTGCCGCCGCGGCAAACTCGGGATCGATATGCAGGGGTACCCGATCTCCGCTGAGGCGGTAAATTGCCCCCTGTTCCGGCTGGGTGCGATAAGACACCACATGGTCCGGCGGTTGATCCGGCGGCAGGTTCCTGTCTTTTAACGAAGGTCCGGGTTCACCACCAAAACCACCCCCACCGATGTAGAACAAGGACGCAGTAGACGCAAACAACGGCCCCTCATCGTCTTTAGCGGTGGCGGTGACTTCGATAACCCCGGCCTTACCCTTGTCCCAGACTGCGGAAATTTCACTCTCAAGGGTGATTGCGGCTTTAGCGGGCAGGGCGCGATAAAGCTCAATGCCCTGCTCGCCATGCAGGAGTCTGGGTAATTTCAACATAACCACCTCACTCAGATTGGCAAGCGCCCGCATCCCCGGTATGACCGCGTAGGTGGGTAACACCAGCGGGCCCTTGCCCTCATACAAAAACGGCAGTTCGTCAACCGGCTTGGCACCTACCCCCAAGGCGTACAGCATGGCGTCCTTGTCCTCCCAGGACAGGGCCACGGGTTTGAATTGATGCCCAACCAGATCGGATGAAAGTGACGTACGAACCATATGGACCTCCCGGCCTTGCAGGCGAGCGGGTAACTACTTTTCTACCCGGATATTAGTACACACTATATATAGTAATCAATGTGTACTAATTGTGTCCACAACGCTGCTGGCAAGGTCATATAAGGTCACAGGAGTGAATCAGGTCCTGGAGCAGGCCGAAACCGGGTACGAGCCCCGTCCCGGACCCGGGGAATCCGGTCCCGGCCCATGTCCGGGACCGCTTAAGCGCAAAATAGAACCGCACGTCACAAAGACAGGACGCACAAGGCCCTTAAAGGCCTTTAGTGGAGTGTTCTGGCGCCCGCTACCAGCAGATAGGAGCCGGTTACATAACTGGCACCCGGACTGGCAAAAAAAGCCACCGCATGGGCAATCTCTTCCGGTTCACCCAGGCGGCCCATGGGAATGCTGGCCACCACCCGTTCCATGTATTCGTCGGGCATGGCATTGGTCAGGCCGGTTTTAATTGCCCCGGGGCAGACCGCATTAACCGTGACACCAAAGGGCGCCAATTCAAGGGCCAAAGAGCGGGTAAAACCAAGTACACCGGCCTTGGCTGCGGAATAATCGGTAAATCCGGCCCCACCCTTAAAGGCCTGCTCGGATGCCGTGGTGATAATCCGGCCCCGGCGGCGCTCCTTCATGCCGCTGATCACCTCGCGGGTACAATCCGCAACCGAACGCAGATTCAGTACCAAAACCTCATCCCATTGTTCCGCCGGCGCCTTGGGGAAAGGTTTGTTGCCGCTGCGGGCCGGGCCACCGGCGTTGTTGTGTAAAATGTCCACGGGCCCAAGCACCTGTTCTATTTCCGCAAAGGCTGCCGTAATCGATGCTCTTTCCAGCAGATCCACCTGCACCGGCAAACACTTTTGCCCGGTTTCTTCAACCAGACTTTTGGTGGCGGCCAAACCGTCACCATTGCGATCCAGAATTGCAATATCCGCTCCGTCCTGAGCTAGACGCACAGCCGTGGCCTGGCCGATACCCGACGCAGCCCCGGTGACCACAGCAACATGATTTTTTAGTATCATTTTTATTTTATCCTCTATTCCAGGCGGGCTATTTCATCCCCCCTAGAATCTGGTTCGTAAAGTTAAACCGTACAGTCTTGGGTCTTGTACAAACACCCAAAACGACTGATCACCGCGAAACGGTGTGCCGGAGGAAACATTATAGGTACGTTCATCCGTAATGTTTGTTCCCCACAACTCTACTATCCAGCTTTCGTCCTGTGCTGCCAAGCCTATTCGAAGATTTACCTTGGTATTGTCTTTCTGAAAATCAAACGGGAACCTTGCCGCACCGATAGCGGGCACAGCCTGGGTTGTGGTGCGCCGCTTGGACTCATAACGGGCGGAAACATTGGCAAAAAAACTGGCTGTACCATCAAAAACCGGCAGTTCAAAGTTGGCTGCGCCGATAATTGTCCATTCAGGTGCATTTGTGAGTTGAAATCCACACAGTCTAAGCGCGGGCTCCAGGAATCCCGGATCCGCCGTATTGTCCGTGGCACAGTCATTCGGATACCGGGTATCCGCATAGGTCATGTCAAAATGGGTGCTGAAATAACTGTTCCATTGAGTGGTTTGCTCAATTTCGATGCCGGTGCTTAAGGCTTCTTCCACATTAAAGGTCAACAGGCGAATGCCATCAAATTGCAGCACCTGGAAGTCATTCATAATCATGTGGAAAGCGGTGGCATTCAGCCGGGCACGACCTTCCCAGAATTGAGACTTTATGCCAATTTCAAAAGCATCCACGGTTTCGGAGTCAAAAGTGGGATCACCACCACCGGCCGCCGCTGACGGATCCAAATTTGCCCCACCGGATTTGAAACCGCGGGAATATCCGGCAAACAGATTTACGTTATCGTTCAAGGCATGGCCCAGCTTAATCGTATAAGTAAACTCATCATCCTCAAACTCTGAGTCGTACTCCTGGCCCAGCAAGCCAAGGAAAGGTTCCGCAGGTGTCCCGACCAAAGATGCCAGCGGGTCGTTGGAATCGTTGGGATCAAACGTGGGTCCTGCAAATACAATACAGTTGAAAATGACCGCCGGGGCCACCAGATCCGGGCTCAACGCCGCTATATTGGCAATGTTGTCGTAGGTAGAAAAACAGGCGTTGTGATCACCGTCAGCCTGGATATAGGTATTATCCTTCGACTCATCCACATAACGTAGCCCCACCGTTAGTTCCCAGTCGTCAGCCAGGGAGATAATGTTGTGGGTGAAGATGGAAAAAGACTCGCCACTCTGGGTGTAGTCCCCGGAGGAGAAATCACCCGTTGCTTCCACCCCTGCTGAGGCAAAATTCAGGAAATTGAAAGTGCCCAACGCTTGACCAAAGAATGCGTTGCTGATGGCCAATTGGTAGTCCGACAACAACGTCAGAGAACGCGTTTCTTCAATCTCCTCATCCGAGTAGTAAAGACCCACCAACCAGTCAACCCGATCGTTAAAGGCCACACCCTGCAAACGCACTTCGTGTGTGACAGTTTCAAATTCCGTAAAATCAACGCCGAAGTTACCCGCATCGTCACCGCTTAATGCCTGGGCTTGAGGCGTTGCGCCCACGGTAAACACGGCTAACGTTGACGAGTCCGTGCTTCTGGCGGTTTGTTCTTCAAATTCCCGGTACGACCCAATGTAAGTCAGGGTACCAAAGGGCAGGTCAACCTGATATTCAGCGGAAATACCCCACTGCTCAACCGGCTGGTCAAAGTCCCGGCTGTTGGCATCGAGGTCTTCCAGGGCGCCTGACCCGACATGGGTTATGCCACCGTTGCCTAGGGGGTCGCCAAAAGGTCCCGGGCCATCCTGCAATACAACCGCATCACAACACTGTTCGTCGAGTTCAGCATAGTCACCAATTAATCTCAGCGTTCCGGCACTGCCGCCATCCCAATACAACTGTCCCCGCAACAGGTAGCGGTCGCGATCATATGTTTCATAGTCATCCGCGCCAACAAGATATCCATCCCGCTCCCGATACGCACCGGATAAACGAAAGCCGAGAACATTATCCACCAGCGGGACGTTTACACCGGCCTGCACATTGAGCAGGTCGTAGTTACCCGTGGTTAGATTTGCAAAACCCTCAATTTCGTGCAGATCAGGTAGTTTTGTCTTAATGTTGATCGCCCCGGCGGAAGTATTTCTGCCGAACAACGTACCCTGGGGGCCACGCAACACTTCGATTTGTTCGACATCCACCAGATCCGCCAGGGCAATTCCCGGGCGCGACAGGTAAATACCATCCAGGAAAACACCCACCGCACTTTCCAGGCCGGTATTGTTACCTGTTGTACCAATACCCCTTAAACGAAAGGTTGCGTTGGAGCCGGCGCGATCCGAGGTATTCATCTGAAACCCGGAAGATACCGCGGCAAAGGTGGTCAGATCCTGGACCCCCTGTTGTTGAAGTTGTTCACCAGACACGGCGGTTATTGCAATGGGCACATCTTGCAGGCTTTGCTCCCGCCGGGTGGCGGTAACCACCACTTCCTCAATGATAGCATCATCCACTGACAGCACATTTGCCGGTTCCGCAACCCCCTGCACCGGAACCAGCAAAGATAACAAGAAAAAGAAAAGAAACTTCGAACCAAGCAACTCTGGCCGCATAACACCCCCCGTTTGTGCACTCGAACCATCCGGCGCGCATGGAGCGGCTGACGGTTCAGTTGTAACTACCCGGATATTGGGATTGCAATTTGCGGGCCAACCGAGTTGTTAAGCTGCCTGGATCATCGCAGGGGCAGCCTCGGTGAATAACTTACCAAAATTCTGTTCACGGGACGGACACCAGTACGCGGCAAATACACATTTAGAATACATTTAGTCATTATTTGTTGATTTGTCTATTTTGTCTAACATCCACAAAAATCCATCCGCCCAGGGAACTAGTCCCGAGGCTGCCCCATCTGATCGAGAAATGCCTGGCGGGGCATGGCATGCAGGGCGGCGTCAACCGCTTCAGCATCAGGCCCTACCGGATTTCTGTAGGGTGTATCTGCCGTAGTGGCAACATGGAATATTTTGTCAGCAACCATGGAAGCATGGGGCGCCCCCTCGTACATGGCGTCAATTCTCACATCAAGTTCTTTGTACAACTCACCGGCATAAGCAGCCAGTTGATCATCTACTTGCGCGGTGCCATCCCGGTTAGCCCCTCTGAAACCCGTGGTAAAGGCGCCGGGTGCTACGGATCTGACCCGGATGCCCAGCGGTGCGTATTCGGTGGCCATGCTCTCGGTAACGGCTTCCAGGGCAAATTTTGTGGCGGCATAAATCCCGCTGGTTGGCCCGGAAATCATACCTGCAATAGATGTGACGTTAATAATCACACCGTGGCCCTGCTTGCGTAACAACGGCAGGGCGGCGCGAGATACCGCCAGCGCCCCAAAAAAGTTTGTTTCGAACATTGCCCTGATCTCGGCGTCGGTGAAAGCTTCAAAGACGCCATGACCGCCGTGACCGGCGTTGTTCACCAGAACATCAAGCTGACCAAAGGTATCCAGGGTGGTTTTAAGCGCACGCTCAATGGTCTCGGGTTTGGTCACGTCCAGTTCAATTACCTTCACACCGTCCAACTTGCCCAGTGATTGATCACGATCCGGCGAACGCATGGTGGCCACAACATTCCAGCCTTCTTCGGAAAATTTCTTAGCCGTTAGTGCACCAAAGCCTGATGAGGCACCCGTAATTAATACCGTTTTTGTCATAATTGTCTCCTGTCGGGTGGAATTGGTTTTACCAAGGCACAACAAAAGGTGTTGCGGTTGACATCGCCAAAGGGTTTAGAATTCGAAACACGATTTGTCATATAGACAATATAGGTATATATGTCTATGCTCTATTTCTCGTAAAGGAATGTCAAGCCACCGCTGCGGGACTGAGGATAACCGGGTCTTGGCGCCAAACTCTTTGTGGTCTGTTTTTGCTTTTTTTGGATAGATTTGCCAGTAAGTGACAAATACGGCATCAATCAGATGGCAGCCGGCTAATTGGGATACCCAGCAGATGACGGAAATTAAGACTTACCAGATGTACACCAACGGGAGCTGGTTACCCGCCGCCGGTGGAGAATGGTTCGACGCCATCAACCCCTATTCCCGTGAGGTCTGGGCACACATTCCCCAGGCTCAGGAGGAAGACGCGGACCAAACCCTGGCCGCTGCAGACGGCGCTTTTGCGGAGTGGGCAAACCTGGGCCCCAGCCGGCGTGGCAAGCTATTGTTCAAACTGGCAGACGAACTTGAGCGCGCGGCAAAACACCTTGCCGCTGTTGAGGTCCGGGATAACGGCAAGCGCTTTGCGGAAATGCTTGGCCAGATGCGCATGATACCCCGTTGGTGGCGTTACTATGCCGGCCTGGCGGACAAAATCGAAGGTGCCGTCTTACCCAACGAAGACGCCAACATATTAAATTACAGCATCTATGAACCCCTGGGTGTGGTGTTAGCCATTACACCCTGGAACTCACCCCTGTTTATAGCGAGCCTGAAGCTTGCACCGGCCCTGGCCGCAGGCAATACCACCATTTTAAAACCATCTGAACACACGTCTGCTTCTTCCCTGGAATTTGCGGAGATTGTCGACAAAGTTGGCTTTCCCCCGGGGGTCTTTAACGTGCTGACCGGGTTTGGTGCGGAAATTGGGCAATATCTGGCCCAGGACCGCCGGGTGGCCAAAATCTCCTTTACCGGCGGAGAGGCCGGTGGCAAGGCGGTGTACCGGCAGGCCGCCGAACGCCTGTCCACGGTCTGTCTGGAGCTTGGCGGCAAGTCGCCCAACATCATATTTGCAGACGCCAATTTGGATAACGCGGTGAACGGCGCCATTGGCGGCATCTTTAATGCCAGCGGACAAACCTGCATTGCCGGATCACGCTTGCTGGTGCAACAGTCCGTATACGATCAAGTGATAAAGATGATTGTCGAACGGTGCCGGGATCTGCGCCTGGGTGACCCGATGAGCCCGGAGACACAAGTGGGTCCCGTGGCCACCGAAGATCAACTCAACAAAATTCTGTCTTATGTCGATATTGCCAAAGCAGAAGGGGCTAGGTGCGTCATGGGCGGCGAGGCTGCCACCGGCGACCACCTCGGCAACGGACTCTTTGCCCAGCCCACGGTATTCAGCCATGTCGCTAACACTATGCAAATTGCGCAGGAAGAAATTTTTGGGCCTGTGTTGTGCGTGATTCCATTTGCCGACGAAGCTGAAGCGGTCAGCATCGCCAACGATACCCGGTACGGCCTTGGCGCGGGGGTGTGGACTGAAGATGTCCGGCGTATCCACCGGATGACCAGGGCCATAAAGTCCGGCATGGTCTGGGTAAATATGTATCGCGCCATCAACTATGTATCCCCCTTTGGCGGCTACAAAAACAGTGGCATCGGCAGAGAAAACGGCATTGAAGCCATCAAAGAATTCCTGCAGGTTAAAGCCGTTTGGATCAACAATAGTGAAACGGTGCCCTTCCCCTTTTAAGGACGCATATGACGCTACAAATCAATCCCTTTGCAGACCGGCCTTTTGGTGCTCTGGTGACCGGGTGGGAACCCGCCGACAAGCTGACCGACGCAACGGTTACGCAACTCAAACAAGCCCTGAATCAACATTCAGTCCTGCTCTTGCGCGGCCAGGCCCAGGCCACCGATGCCAACCTGGTGGATATGGTCCATGCCTTTGGTGAACCCATCATGGGATCACCCTGGTTTGCCAATGCGGGCAAATACCCGGAAATACTGCCGGTCACCAACATCAAGGACGACGATGGCCTGGTCATCGGTGCTGACGGCGCCGGGAGTCTGGAATGGCACTGCGACTATTCACATTCGCCAACCCCGGCACAAATCAGCTTTTTGAATGCTGTTGAACTCCCGGATAATCCCCCCAGCACCTATTTTGCAAGCATGTACCATGCCTTTGACACCATTCCCCCCGAACTCCAGGAGGAATTACGAGGACTCTCCAGCCTGCACAGCGTGACCGACTATATGCACGCGCCGGAACGGGATGTTCTGGAACGGGTCCAGCGTAACCGCGCCCAGGGTCTGGAAGGCCCGGAAATACCGGAGGCTGTCCACCCCATCATCCTTAAACACCCGGAGACAGGGCGCGAATTGGTCTACGTCTCCCGAGGTGCCACCAAGCAGGTGTTGGGTTACGACAAGCAAAAAAGCAGCGCGCTCCTCAAGCAATTGCACGTACATGCCACCGACCCGGCAAATGTATATGCGCATAGCTGGCAGGTGGGTGATCTGGTGATTTTTGACGCGCTGGGTATGTTGCACCGGCGGGATGAATGGGATCCCGAGGAAAGAAGGTACATGCGCCAGATGAGTACCATCTGTCGTTTTGAATCCAACCAGGCCGCCGGTACCGGGGCCTGACCATGCAGGCCGGAGCTTTGCATCCGCCATCTACCCGGGGAATGTATAACCAAGGCCCCTCGTCTGTATGAAGCTGGACGGCAAGATATTTGCAGTGACCGGCGCCGGGGCGGGAATTGGCCGGCAACTCGCTGGCAGTCTGGTTGCCGGGGGCAGCCGTGTCATCGGCCTGGACATCAACGAAGATGGTCTGGGGCAGACCGCAGAGCAGATCAACAACAACAATTTTTTTCCAGTGTGCTGTGATGTCAGTTGTGAGCAGTCTGTCACTGACGCATTTGCAACCGGCCTTGACCGGTTCAGTGTGTTGCACGGCCTGATCAACAACGCCGGCATCGTCAGCAACAGTGCCCTGGTCAAAGTGCTGCCGGACAAGACCATCTCACGCATGTCCACCCAGGCTTTCGACACAGTGATGAACGTCAATTTGCGCGGCGCATTCCTGTGCGCCCGGGAGGCTGTCACCTGGATGCTGGACAGTTCGGTAGAAGAAGGAATCCTCATCAATATATCCAGCGGATCCCGGCATGGATTGCGCCATCAATCCAACTACTCCGCATCCAAGGCGGGTCTGGTTGCCATGGCAAACGTCTGGGCACTGGAACTGGCCCAGCACAATATCCGCGCCGTATCCATTGCACCCGGCATTATTCAAACGGATATTCTGGCAACATTCTCCAGTGAAAAGATTAAAAAGATGCGCACCGGCAACCTGGTCAACCGGATTGGACAACCGGCTAACGTGGCACAATTGGTTATTCACGTGATCGAAAATGACTTTATCAACGCCACCGTAGTGGAGGTGGACGGGGGCATCTAGGCCGCTGCTGATCAGGCGTCTGCTTTTCAGCAGACTCCCGCCCAATCAGGTTTTGAAACTTGCAACCTCGTTGGTAAAGATCGACAGATCCGCTCCGGCTGCCGACATGGCCTGGCGAAATTCCGGCGAAGGCGTCCCCAATACCGTGAGCTTTGTGATTGAACACATGGCGTTAAAACGTTTAACGATGCTTGTGGAATTTGCCAGATGAGCAAAAAATGCCTGAGAATCGCGAAAACGTTCAAAAATCCGGCCCTGACAACCTTCTTCATCCAGATACCAGGAATATATCAGGGTATCCGCTTCGTCCTGCACCAGTTCCAATGCCTCCCGCGCAAGGGCTTTAACTTCCGTATTGTATTCCGTTGCGTACTCAAATTCCGAAATCAGCAACAAGGTATCGTCGGTCACAGGGTCTCCTCTGGTTGGTATTTTCGTACTATTATTATAACGGTATGCGGTTGTCGACCAATCAACGTAAACTGGCTTTTTGCAGACTTGGTTTGGTTAGACATTTGGATAGTTCTTATCTTTTTGTCGACTATGGACATTACGTTTTGATTTGTCAATCATAGGTCCGCTACTCACACTGCAGTAAACAACAGGAAGTACATGACCGAAAGAGAAGAAGAAATACTCGACGCAGCCATCACCGTATTTCTAAGGTATGGGGTACAACGTTCGAGCATGAGCGACATTGCCAAAGAGGCCAATGTTGCCCGCCAAACCTTGTACAACGCATTTGCCGGCAAGAACGAAGTCTTGCGCGCCACCATCCGGCTATTTTATGAGCGCAGCCACAAACTGATCGCCGCAGAGCTGCCGGACGCTCATACATTAGAAGCAAAACTCAAGGTGTTTTTTGCACATACGGTGTATGCACCTTATATTCGCCTGCACGAATCGCCCAACGCCGCGGATTTTATCCAAGGCTGTAATCAAGTGGCAAAAGAAGAGATTCAGGCCCAGGATGAGCGGCTGCGCATGATTATAGAATCCATTCTGCGGCCCTATCGCAAGGCCCTGTCTGCAAAAGGCACCAGCGCCAAACAAGTCTCGGACTTTGTCCAACGCTCATCATCAGCCATTAAACACGAGGCAAATAACAAGCGTCATCTGCATACCCTGATGAATACCCTGATCACCATGGTGTCGAATACCATAGGCGCGGACGCCACTGAGACTATTTCCGCATAGGTTCTTTTGCGCGTTTGCTCTTTGATCTTTGTCCTTTGACCTTTGACCTCTAAATCCTTTGGCCACTGACACCGGACCGTTAACGGTCCGGTTTGCCGTCAGGCTACAGGCCCGGCAGTTTACCCCTTATCCTGCTTGGGCCAGTATTTTTCCCGCACCTTGTGCTTGTACAGCTTGCCCGTCGGCAGCCTGGGCAGGGCATCGGTAAAATCCACGCTGCGAGGTACCATGTACCCCGCAACCTGTTTACGGGTAAAGTCGATCAGTTCCGCCGCCAGAGCCTGACTGCCTTCAACACCGGGCAGGAGTTCCACAACCGCCTTAACTTCTTCACCAAAGTCCGCGTTCGGCACGCCAATTACCGCAACATCCGCCACCTTGTCGTGGAGCACCAGCACATTTTCAACGGCCTGGGGATATATATTGACCCCGCCGGAAATGATCATAAAACTTTTACGATCCGTTAGAAAAAGATAGCCGTCTTCATCCAGATAACCCACATCCCCCAGCGCGGTCCAGGTGGGATGCGTCGGGTGCTGGGAGTCTCGCGTCTTAGCCTCATCGTTGTGATAAAAGAACGGGATTTCGTCGCGTTCGAAGTAGACCACACCTTCTTCGCCCACGGGCATTTCATCACCGTCATCATTACATATATGGATGGTACCGATTCGCGCTCGCCCGACGGACCCGGGTTTTTTCAGCCACTCCTCGGAATCAATTACCGTAGATCCATTACCCTCGGATCCCGCATAATATTCCAGCAGGATTGGCCCCCACCAATCGATCATCTGACGTTTCACTTCAACCGGGCACGGTGCCGCTGCGTGAATGGCAACCTGATGACTGCTCAAGTCCGCGGCTGTCCTATCCTGCTCGTCCAACTTCAACATACGCACAAACATGGTGGGTACCCATTGGCTGTGTGTCACCCGGTAGCGCTCAATACATTGCAGGGCTTCAAACGCCTCGAACTTCGGCATCATCACCACGGTACCACCCAGGCTTTGCACACCGATGGAGTGGGCCAGTGGCGCCGCGTGGTAAATGGGTGCCGGGGATAAGTAGACCGACTCACGATCCATGCCGTAGCCGCGCAGCCTTTCTATCAGCGGGTAACCGTCCTTAATGAGGGCTTGCTCTCTCTGCCGGAGAATACCCTTGGGTCGCCCGGTGGTGCCGGAGCTATAGAACATGATATGTCCCGCGGGTTCATTCTCCTGTACACCCGGCGGTACTATCTGCAGGGCCTGATCAAGCATCTGATAGCCGTCAACCGGCGCATCCACGCTATAACGCAAGCGGCAGCTTTCCAGCATATCCACCATTTCTGCCGCCACCTCACCCACAAAGCCGGATACAAACAACGCCCGGGCACCACAGTCATTAATCACATAGGCGGCTTCATCCGCGGTGAAATACCGGTTCACCGGTGTAATCACCAGCCCGGACCGGAGTGCGGCCCACACCACCTCAAAATAACCGGGGTGGTTCTCCATAAATACCGCAATATGTTGGCCGGGTTCCAATCCGGACTGGCGCAGCAGTTGTGCAATTTGCCGGGAACGCTGGTCCAGTGTCCGGTAATCGATCACGATGTCCGTGCCGGCGACAATTAACGCCGGATGGTCCGGATGACTCTCGGCGTGGCTACCTGGGTAGTACATAAAACCTCATTTTCGAAAAGCGTGTTGCGCCGTCTGTGAGTTTCCCGCAATTGTCGTGCCAGCCACTGTTGGGTAACCGGCACCTGTTTACCCCAGTGTACTGGGGACTCCGGGGCGGATCGGCTCAACGTTAGGGTTAAAAACTGTTCTTTTTGACGTCCCTGAAGGGTACATCCACATCTGTTCGCGGCTCCTTGGGCATACCCAAAACCCGTTCCGATATGATGTTTTTCTGAATCTCGTCCGTGCCTCCGGCAATGGAAATTGCCGGTGTTGACACCAACACTTCAGCAATCACCCCCTGCATTGGGCTGTCCTCACCCGTCAACATGGCGTCACCACCAGCAATCATGGTGTGTACCCGGTTAGCCGCTCGGGCAACCACACTGCTGGCAAGTTTTCCCAGCGAGCCTTCCGGTCCCGGTGGCCGCCCCTGTTCCTGGGCGGTGCGGGCCCTGCGCGCGGTCCATTCCACACACCGGTTAAGACAAATTAGCTTGGCAATTTCCTGGCGCACAACCGGGTCCGTGTTTCGGCCCGTTTCCTGCGCCCGTTGCACAACCAGATCTACTCTTCCCGCACGCTGGGGATACCACGTATAAGGTTCGTTGGCAACGCGGATCTCTTCAGCTTCTTCCTGATAGATACGCTGTTCACCGCCATGTGCCTTTTTGCCACGCAGGGTACTGTCCGCATTGCGGCGCTCATACATCAGGGTTGTGGTCGCAATTTTCCAGCCATCACCCTCGCTGAGTACCAGATACTCCTTGGGGATGATCGCATCGGTCAGGAATACTTCGTTAAAAGACGCATGACCGTTCATTTGCCGCAGCGGTTTAACCTCAACCCCGGGTTGGCGCATATCAATCAGAAAAAAACTTAAACCCTGATGTTTGGGGATGTCCATATCGGTACGCGCTAACAGGAATCCATAGTCGGCGTGGTGTGCGGACGTTGTCCATACTTTTTGTCCGTTTACCAGCCAATGATCACCCTGTAACACTGCCCGGGTATTGGCGCCGGCCAGATCGGAGCCGCTGCCGGGTTCGCTGAAGAGCTGACACCACACATCTTCACCGGTCAGGATACGACGCAAAAACTGAGACTTCTGGTCCGGAGTGCCGTGCTCTAGGAGGGTCATAGCCGCCAGCCGGCCGGCCCCTTTGTTGGCCACCCCAATGGCGTGTGCGCGTTGAAATTCTTCGTTAACAATGGGCATCAGCGCCAGGGGCAAGTCTTTGCCGAACCATTCCGAGGGCCAGTCAGCAACCCCCCAGCCGGAGTCCACAAGCTTGTTGCGCCACTCTATCAGACTGCTGTCCGGATCCCAGTTCTGTTCCAGCCACTGTCTGAGTGCACTGCGTACTTCTTCTTCTGTGTGCTGCATTTAACCCCCTAAACCTGCATGGCCCGCATCATCTGCTCACGATGAGATGCCGCGGTACCCAAAAAAACTTCAGAACTTTTTGCGCGCTTAAACCACAGGTGCGTGTCATTTTCCCAGGTAAAGCCAATACCGCCATGGATCTGGACTGTGTGGACTGCGGTTTGCATATAAACATCACTGGCAAAGGCCTTGATCAAAGCTGCGGTTACCGGCGCTTCCGGGTCACCTTCGTCAACCGCCGCTGCAGCGTAGTAGGCTCCGGACTTGGTTAATTCCACATCCATCAACATATCCGCTAACTTGTGTTTAAGCGATTGAAAGGAGCCGATGGGGCGCCCGAATTGAAAACGCAACTTGGCATAGTCGACCGCGGATTCCAACAGGCGCTCCGCACCACCGGCCATTTCGTGGGCAAGACAGACTGCGGCAACCTGTAGGGTCTCTGCTAAGGCAGCCCCAGCGTCATCCGTACCCAGCAATTCACCCTGAGCTGCATCGAAGGTAATGGTGGAAAGTTTGCGGGTTGGATCCATGGCCGGCATCTGGCTGCACGCCACGCCTTGTGCACCCGCATCAACGGCCAACAACATCAATCCGTCGCTATCCACGGTCCCGGGCTTGCGGGCGACCACAATAATCTGATTGGCCACCCCGCCATCGGTGACAAAACATTTGGTGCCGGTGACCTTGTAGCCGTCCGCCGCCGGTTCGGCGGTGGTGGCTACCTCCGCGTCGGACCAGTTGCCGCCTTGTTCAGCATAGGCAAATGTAGCAATACTGTCCCCGCTGGCCAGTCCCGGCAACCAGCGTGTTTTTTGCTCCTTGGTTGCCGCCCGAAGTATGGCTGTTGTAGCCAGGACCGCGGAAGAAAAGTAGGGTGCGCACAGTAATGCCCGGCCCATCTCCTCGTTGGCAATGGCCAATTCCGTCACACCAAAGCCCGACCCGCCAAACTCTTCGGGTATGGCCAGAGCGGTTAACCCCAGCTCCTTACTGAGTTGCTGCCAAACCACCTTGTCATAACCTTCATCGGTTTCCATGAGCCGGCGAACTTCGATAGGTGAAGATTTTTCCGTCAAAAACCGACGGAGTACCGAGCGGAACTCTTCCTGCTCGTCGGTGAAACTAAAATACACGTGTCCCCTCACAACTGTTACTGATACAACCTGTGCACCATGCCAATTACGCAATCTGTGCACCCTCGTGCCTTGCTTTTGCCAAGGCTTATTGGCGAATCGCCATCCGCGTATGGTTCTATGCGCGTATTTTTTACGCAACAGTCTTATGCAGATAGCTTTATGTGAAATGCCTTATATGAATCCGACTATGCAAACAACGCGCCATCGTCGCCAAATTGGTCCAAGATCCACACACAAAACACAAAAGATTTGGCACAACGATTGCAGTACACCAAGGTGCATAAATAACCAGACTGCAGAAGCTTGACGATCTATCGCCAGCCAGACCTGCGGTCATTCCAGTAGCACGCGCCGGTATAAGGGGGAAAGTGTGGCAACAGATTTCGATTTCGGTAATTCAGACGATCATTCAAAGTGGCTGGCTCTGGTGCACGAGGATGCCCTTGAGCCGGACTTACCTATCATCGACCCTCACCATCACCTGTGGATGAGGCAAACACCCCCCTATTTCTTAAGAGAATTTGTGGAAGACTTGTATACCGGACACAGGGTGGTCGCCACGGTGTATTCCGAGTGCCACTCCATGTACCGCAAAGATGGTCCGGAAGAGATGCGATTTGTCGGTGAAAGCGAATTTGTCAGCGGCATGGCGGCCATGAGCGACAGCGGCGAATTCGGCGAAACAGAAATTTGCAAAGCCATGATTGCCCAGGCGGAAATGATGATGGGTGACGACGTCAGACGGGTCTTTGACGCCCACGACGTTGCCAGCGGGGGAAGGTTTCGGGGCATCCGCGTCTCCGCAGCCTGGCACGAGGACCAAAGCCTGTTCCGGCGCCACGACGAAAAGCACTATCTTGCTGAAAAGCCTGTGCTTGAAGCTATTGGTGTTCTGCAGGAGCGCGGGCTGGTAATGGATGTCTGGGTTTATCACCCGCAACTGGCGGAAGTGGCCGAAGTTGCCGGTAAATTCGAAAATTTGAAGATTGTCCTGAACCACACCGGCATGCCGGTGATCGGCGGTCCCAACAAAGGACGCAGTGCAGAGGTCTACGAAGAATGGCTGACCGGCATTAAAAAGGTTGCCCAGCAGCCAAACGTTACCATCAAACTGGGTGCCTTGCCCATGCGCACCCAGGACCGGTCAAATCCGGACCTGCCACCCACATCCATCGATGTCCAGAAGGCCTGGGCGCCCTGGATTGAGCCCTGCATAGAGCTGTTTGGACCGGAACGCTGCATGTTTGAGAGCAATTTTCCCGTCCACAAACACTGGTGCAGTTATCCCGTTTTGTGGAATGCCTTTAAGCGCATTACCGAAAACTACTCTGCTGCGGAAAAGCGCGCCATGTACTTTGAAACCGCCAACCGGATCTACGACGTGGGCGCCACCGCCGAATAGGGTGGCCCAGCAAGCCGTGTGAAGAAAAGGCCGATACGGCCTTTTCGCCCTCTCGGCAAGGGCACCAACAAATACCTCCCCATCTACCTTCCCATCCGCTGTACACACAACAGTCAAGCGGTGTCTAGGGTAAAGACAAATTGACCGCTGGCTGGGCACCGCATTACCGTCAGCCAGCAGCCCGGCAGTAGGGCTAGGCAGCCAGGCAATAAGCAGCCAGGCAGTAAGGAGCAGCTATGAGATGCTCCTTACAGTTGAGGCCAAAACACGAGGCTTTGAGCCGTTGTTAAAAACGGGCTCGCAGCGAAACGCCCCACACCCGCGGGTCGCTGTGATATCCGGTCAGCGATCCATCACGACCCACTGCGTCGAATATACCAATGGCATAAACTTCGTCGGTGATATTCCGTCCCCACACAGAAACATCATATTTGCCATCTTCGATGGACAATCCAGCACGCATGTTAACCAGGGTGTAAGAATCCGTGACCTGATTAGGGTCCGCATCCTGACCATGTTGCGTTTCGTCACTCCAACGCGCATCCACCTGGAAGTAGCCAAGAATGTTATCAAACACATGGCCCTCGATACGTACGGTCCCGGTCACCGAAAACTCAGGCGTAGTAGGCACCTGTTCACCTGATTTGTCACAGAAGGTGGACAGTCCGGCAAAAGGCCGGTTGGCCAGGATCTGCACCCCACCCGCCGCAGCGCCAGGATCGGTTGTGGTAACCCCGTCCGGTGTGCCGATATAGGGTGTGGAGATACAGGGTGCAGCGGTAAAGCTGTCGTACTCCGCATCAATCCAGGCGCCGGCGCCGCTTAGGGTCAGCCACTCCGTCGGCCGGGCAATAAAATCAATCTCAACCCCATCGCTGGTCAATTTACCCGCATTGGCCAACACAAAGCCGTCGCCGATAAAGGACTCAGCCTGAAAGTCCTCAAATTCAGAGGTAAAGACCGCCACATTGGTGCGCAGACGACCGTCAAAGAAAGTGCCCTTCAGCCCAACTTCCCAGGACGTGGCCACTTCCGGATCGAAGGTCAGAGGACCCTGCAATTCACCCGGAGTGGTGATGGTCGCCGCCGGCTGCACAAACAACTCGTTGGCCCGGGCAGCTTGTGTGGCTGGCGTTAATGGGATGCGGTCAACATTTATCCCACCTGCCTTGTAACCACGACCGTAAGAGACGTAGGTCATGAGGTCTTCATTCCAGAAGTAGGTAAGTTTGGCGGTACCCGTAACGGTTTCATCTTCAAACTTTTCACCGGTGCGGTCCGGGAGGATATTGCTGAAGGGGGTAAAAAAGGAAAATGTGGCCACTGCCAGTGCCGGATCAACACCAATGTTTGCGTTGTCCGGATTAAATTGGGTGAACCGCTCGTCCAGTTCTTTCTCTTCGTCGTTGTAACGCAGCCCGATGGTTGCCACAAGATCGTCGGTGATACTGTAGTCAAGCTGGCCAAACACCGCCCAACTGGTCTGTTCCAGCTTTACGTCATCAATGGCAAAAGATCGATTCGGGAAGGTCGGCAGGGCACACGTTGGATCGTAGGTGTCGTTCAACTGAGACTGACAGTAAGCGACAAAGGCATCAATGGTCGCCGGTGCCACCGACAACCCCGGTGTAAATAAGGCAGCAAAAAAATCACCAAAGGCCAAAGCTGCGGGCAGGGCCGTGGGTTCTATGCCGATCTGGGACGCCGCGCCGGGTACCCCTACAACCGCGCCAAGGGAAACAAATCCCGCAGAGGGTAAAAAGCCCCCACCCTGGCCGTTGCCGTCCGGACCCCAACCCAGTTCGGTTTGATCGTCCAGGTCCTGCTTGAAGTAGTAGGCACCCACAACAAATTCAGTTTTGTCATTAAGGCTGCCGGACAAACGGAATTCCTGACTGAACGTGGTGATTTCGGTGTCGTTGTCAGCAGGATTTAAAGAATCTACCGGCGCAAAGTCCCCATCCACGTCGTTTTGTGCTTCGTAGTCGCGATACGCTGTAATCGACGTGAAGGTGACGTTATCACTGAAATCCCAGGTCAGTTCTGCGGAAATGCCCTGTTCTTCAATTCTGGCAAACGGATCATAAGTCTGGCCTACCTCAAAATCATCAAAACGATCAGCCAACACCTGATTGGGGCCGTTGGGAAACCGTGAGGTAAATGTGGGGTCGCCGAAAAACGGATCGTCTGAGGCCAGCAAACCCAGGGTTATGTCAATGGGCAGAAAGGCCGGGATGCCCGGCAGCGGCGGCGCGGAACCACCCGTTGCGGCGATGGCGCCAATGGACTCAAAAAAGTTGGCTGCTGAATCGGTTGGACCGTCAAATACATTGGTCGCGGCGCAACAGGCTTCGTCCTGCAGCGAGTATTCAGCAATAATACGCAGCGATACGGTATCGTTTGGTGTATACAGCAGCTGACCACGCACGGAATAACGGTCGCGGTCGTTAATTTCGCTACCCGTGGTCAGATTATCCACGTAGCCGTCCCGTTCGAACCAGGATCCAGATATGCGTGCGGCCAGCACCTCGTCCACCAGGGGAATATTGATGGCCCCCTCAAGATTCAGGAAGCCAAACTCCCCGGCATCGGCATTCAGGTAGCCGCCAAACTCGTTTTGCGGGGCAACGGAAATGTACTGTACCGCCCCGGATGCGGTATTGCGGCCAAACAGGGTGCCTTGGGGACCCCGCAGGACCTCAACACGTTCGATGTCGTACAAACTCTGGATGGCGGAGCTTTGCCGGGGGCGGAATACGCCATCGATATACACACCCACCGAAGACTCCAGTCCCAGGTTTGCGCCACTGGTTCCTACCCCACGGAGCGAAATTTGGGCATAGGTTGGGTTAGAACCGCTTTCCACCACCAGTCCCGGGGTGTAAAAGGTCAAATCATAGATATCATCTACGCCAGTCTCTTCTAAAAAATTTTGACTGAAGGCGGATACCGATATCGGCACCTCCTGTAGATTCTGCTCACGCTTTTGCGCGGTTACGACAATTTCCTCAATTACCGCCTCTCCATAACTGACTGGAAAATAGGTAACAAACGGCAACAGGATAACGAGCCACCCCATGGGATGGCATTTAAATCGTCCAGACATGAAATCCCCTCTCTCCAATTAATTTACTCCACAAACGCGCAGGCGAACGCCCACACGTCATGACAAAACAAACAGCATTAATCGTGCCAGAAACGCCGTTGCCAAAAGGGGGGCCGGAGATAATGTCCGGCAATCTTCCCGGACCAACCCCGGCGCAACTCTCAATTTGGACGAAAAGACGGGTAGTGGACTTCTATCAATCTGTGCTGGCCGGATTTATGGGTGGGGTTAAGTACAATTGTCCTTTCTGGGTGACAGTCCCGCATGATGATAATGTACGTATCACAGGCAGATACCCTGAAAATCTGTGTTTTCCGAAGACAGCACCCCAGGCGAGACAGCGCTACAATCCAACGCGTAACTGGCGCAGCTTTTGCAACATCTTTGCAACTAAGCCTGGGCAGAGTCAGGCGCATTCACAATCAGGCAGCTAATGCATGAGCGATACCCCTAAAAATCCGGAAAATCCCATCAGCGAAGCAAAGGTTCTCAGCTACGCAAGCCTCTACCTGCCTGTGTCCATGGCTTTGTTGCCGGTTTCTCTTTATGTGATTCCCTTTTATGCTGAGCTGGGCATTCCCCTGTATGTGATGTCTGCCATCATCCTGGGTGCGCGTTTGTCCGACGCCTTTACCGACCCCTTGATCGGCATATTGTCCGACAAAACCAATACCCGCTGGGGCCGGCGCAAACCCTGGATACTGCTGGGCACACCTTTGTTAATGCTCACCCTGTATAAATTGCTGGTGCCCCCGGAAACGGTGACCAGCTGGTACTTTGGCGTATGGATTATCCTGCTGTACCTGGGCTACACCCTGGTTGCCCTGCCCTACTATGCCTGGGGTGCTGAGCTGTCCACGTCTTATGAATTTCGTACCCATATCACCGCACGGCGGGAACAGGCTCATTTTATCGGCTACCTGTGCTTCAATTTTTTGCCCCTGACTGCGGCACTGCTGATTTATTTCTCAACCACAACCAGCACCGACTTTGCCAGCGTGGCGGCCAACTTCACCAGCGAATTCCAGGCCATCATGAAAGAGCGGGCCGGGAATATTGACGTTATTCTGGAATGGTTGGCAATGTTTGTTCTTATTGCCATACCGCTGACCACTGTGCTGGCCCTGGTCACCGTGCCCGAGCCAAAGCTGGCCACTGTTGAACGGCAACAGCGCAGTGCCCTGGGAAGCGCAAAAATTGTTGCCAAAAACGGGCCCTACGTCCGGGTTGTGGTGGTTTATATGATGGTTGGCGGCGGTATCGCGATGACCGCCTCTTTGTCCTACTTCTTTGTTAAGCACGTAATAAACGCCGGCGAGCTCTATCCGGTATTTCTGCTGGCTTATTACAGTGCCTCGGTGTTGGGGGTATCACCCTGGACCTACCTGGCCAAGCGAGTGGGCAAGGATAAGGCCATGTTGTACGGCTTGGTGTGGTACGCATTCTGGTCTGCCCTGATTCCGCTGATTCCCGAGGGCGAGTTTGCGGTCTTTATTGTGGTGATGTGTTTTAAGGGTAGCGTTGTCGGCGCCACATTTGCCTTGTTGGCGTCCATGGCGGCGGATACCGTGGATATTGATTTTGCGCGCACCGGCAAAAACCGGGCCGGGCTTTACTTTTCCGTTTGGGGATCCCTGCGCAAAGGCACCGCCGCAGCCGGTGCGGCGCTGGGGGTTGCGGCGGCGGCATTTTTTGGCTTCGACCCGCTGGCAGATCCCAATCTGGCCCGTACTGCTGACGGTAACTCATCAGCAAGCTTGCTGTGGCTTGCCTGTCTTTATTCGATTATTCCGGCAACTCTCAATTTTCTGATAGTGCCCATGTTGTGGAACTATCCACTGACAGAAGCACGCCAACGGCGTCTCAGAGAGCGCCTGGACCGTAAAATAGCACGGACCAAGGCTCTGGAATCATCCCCTTCATAAACAAATAATCAACACCGGAAGGTCATAGAAATTGAGTCAATCTGAAGCTGCCAAGGCAATACAAGAATCGTTGTATCGAAACCTACCTATCTACGGGCATATTGAGGCCCGGGTTGAAGAACTGGGACAAACGGTCCGCTGCAGTGTGCCGTTAAAACCCAAGAACCAGAATCACTTTGGCGCGGTCCATGCAGCCCTGCAATTTGCCGCCTGTGAAATGTCGGGAGCCCTGGCCTTAAGCCAGCACCCGGCCATCCGGGGCGGGGGTTACCGCCTGGTGGTACGTAATCTGAGTATCGACTTTGTCAAACCGGCCATGACGGACGTGGAAGCCACGGCAATCATTACCGAGGCTCAGCAACAGAACTTGATTGAAACCCTGGAAAGCACCGGCAAGGCTCAACTGGAGCTGCCGATAGAGCTGGCGGATACTGAGGGTGTGGTTGTAGCCAAAGCCACGGGACAGTATCACATCTCCCGCAAGCGGGAAGCATCCGCTTAAAACCTCCTGGGACGGACCCAGGTCAGCCCACATATTTTGCCAATTCGCTAACGTTGGGGTCAGACCCCAGCGTTAGCGGTTAACCATCTGAAGTCACGCAACCAGGGGTTGTTCGGTCAAAGAAAGAAGGGGTACGTTTTTCAGCAGTGTGCCCAAGGACTGAGCGGAGAGAATTCGCTAACGCTGGGGTCTGACCCCAACGTTAGCGGTTATGGATCTTAGTGCTTAGCTACCTAGCTACCAAAGAAGTAGCGGAACTCAACACCAATCCGTCTGCCTTTTGCCAACCCAGCTAAGTGGGCGCCGTCGGGCAGGTTGATCTGGGTGCTCTGTGTATAGATCGCCTTGTCAGTCAGGTTACGTCCGTACAGCGACAACTCCCATTGGTTACTGTCCGGGGTGAGGGCAAAGTTGACATCGATGGTGTCCACAGACCCTCTGCTGGCGTTGTTGTTGTTGTTGAGCACGTCGTCCCGGTGGGTATACAACAACTGTGATGACAGATTAAACGAGCCGATATTGGTGTCGTGCAGAAGACCAAAGTTGTACATCAACTCCGGGGTATTCGGCAGTTCCAGTTTAAAGTCATCCAAGTCAACATCACCGTCACCGTCCAGGTCCGCATCAACGTTGCGGTACTCACCATCGTTCATACCAATGGCGTAGGTCAGGGTCAGGTTGTCGCTGAGGAAGGCGCGGCCGTCCAGCTCAAGTCCGATAAAACGTGCCTTGGCCACGTTGTCGGAAGTTTGCGACAAGTCCGCCGCCAGGGCTACCCGTTGCAGATCCGTGGCTTCCAGGACAAAGGCTGCCACGTTGAAACGGAAGCGGTCGTTGACATCCCATTTAACACCAATTTCAACCTGGTCCATGCGCTCTTCGTCAACGGGAATACGGTCATCCGCCACGTTGGAACGGCGCAGGCTGAAGTTACCCGCCCGGAAGCTGCGGGAAAGGCTGCCGTAGAGCATGGTGGAGTCGTCGATATCCCAGGTTATGCCGGCGCGATAAGACAGATTGCTCCAATCATCTTTTGCTTCCAGATCGATAATACAGGTGCCGTCACCAACAACCAGGCCACAGCCGATAAATCGCTGGGAACCTTCAAAAGCCCGGTTGTTGTTCAGCGCGTGGCTGGCCGTGGATTTTTCTTCTTCGGTCCAACGCAGGCCACCGGAAATGGTGATGGTATCCGTAACGGCGTAGTCAAGGTTCAAAAAGACCCCAAACGTTTCCGAGTCCTGAGTACCACCACCACTTCGGTTCATCCAGGTGGGTACAGCATTGAGGCGTAAGGATTGATTGGTCTCGCTGGCCAGTTCAACATCCAGGTAGTACAAACCCGCAGTGACATCCAAATCATCAAAGGTGCCGAAGTAACGCAGCTCGTTACTCCAGTGTTCGATATCGCTACCCCCCCAGGCCGGGAAGGTTGCAAACGCGGTACCGTCAATGTCGCCCTGAGAGCGCTGTTCCACATCCCGCCAGCCATAAATGTTGGTAATGGTGCCGTCACCAAAGGCCACATCCAGGGTGGTGGTAAAGGTAATCGAATCTGCCCGCTGATCGAAGAAGTGGTCCAGTTCATCACAGGTGGGACCCACTTCCAGACCTCGGCAGGAACCCACCATTTCGGTGGCAAAGTCGTGAGAACCCTTGTTAAACGCTCCACCGGAACCGTCCGGGCGCAGCCGGCCATCCTGGCGTTCGTGAGATTGGTTGACCAGACCGGTACCCTCCTGATCGAAGTACTCGTACTGAATCAGAAAGTTCAAGCTATCCGTGGCATCCCAGGACAGCGCACCGCGCAAGATAGTGACCTCGTTTTCGCCCCAATCCGAGCCGTCGAATTCATTTTCGAACCAGCCGGAATCATCGTTGCGATAAAAGGCAAATTTCCCGTTCAACTGGTCGGTTAACGGGCCTGTAACCACACCACTGACGGTGACATCCTCGCCGGTGCCCCGGAATCCGGAGTCAGCGCGGATACGCAGATCAGCTTCAAATTCGTCTGAAGGCTTTTTGGTGGTCACCAGCACCGCGCCGCCTACCACGTTACGGCCCTGCAGCACCCCCTGGGGACCGCGCAGGATTTCAATACTCTCCAAGTCAAAGTTATCGAACACGGTACCCTGGCCTGTCGGGTTGTAGACGCCGTCTACAAATACGCCAACCGTCGGGTCAACGGACAGGATGGAGCTACTGGGTGTAATCCCCCGAATACTGAAAAACGCTGTACCCTGGGTTGTGATGGGCTGCAGGTTTGCATTAGGTGCAAGAAAAGCAATATCGGACAGATCTTTAAATTTCAAAGCATCCATTTGCGATTCACCAATGGCCGTAATGGCGATGGGTACATCCTGAACACTCTCCTGGACACTTTTCTTTGTTGCAGTGACAACCACTTCCTCAATGAGACGGTCTCTGGCCGTCTCGGCAGTGGTTGCAGAAGCAAATGTGATTAAGCAGATTGCGGTCACAATCTGTCGAAGTTTAGGTATCGGCATTTCAATTTTTCCCCTTTATTTGTCTTGCCTACAAACTTGTGTTTGTACCGTGGTGCTTGGCGTGCAGGAACCGTGCCGCTTACGAAATATCAGATATTTCCGGTATCACGGCGGTAGGGTCCATCTGGGGCCCTGTCTGCACGCTGCGTCTATGTATTTACTACAGGCACAAATCTCTGCCTTTTTGTGCATTCCAAGTACATACCAGCACACACCGGTACAAGACCCGCATTTAATAGGTGCGGGCTCTGAAGCGCAACCCATATTGCGGGTGGCACGGGATTTGCTGGTTTTATGGCTCTAGCCCGTGCAAACCGCCAACCCTGACCTGTTACCTAGCGGAGACAACCTAACGTGACCAGCTACGCCCTGGAAATTAATTCTCAGAAATATAATGTTGAGGCTGAGCCCGATACCCCACTGTTGTGGATACTTCGCGACCAGCTGGGCCTTACCGGCACCAAGTACGGTTGCGGCATTGCACAATGTGGTGCGTGTACCGTCCATATCTCCGGTCAGGCTGTACGCGCCTGCTCATTCCCAGTCAGCGGCGTGCAGGGCCCTGTGACGACTGTGGAAGGTTTGGGCACTCCCCAATTACACCCCGTGCAGGAAGCCTGGGTGGCCAACGATGTACCCCAGTGCGGCTACTGCCAGGCGGGTCAGATCATGAGTGCCGCAGCACTCCTGGCCACCAATGCCCAACCTTCGGATGCAGACATCGACAGCGCCATGGCCGGTAACTACTGCCGCTGCGGGACCTATCCCCGCATCCGCAAGGCCATTCACGATGCGGCACACATCCTTGCTACGTCAAAGGCCAACTCATGAGCAAAATGATGATGAACCGACGGGAGTTACTAAAGGTCACCGCCATGGTGGGCGGCGGTGCGATGTTTAACCTGGCCATTGCCCAAGACGGTACGGCTGACCCTGACACCATTGAGGATGGTGTCAAATCACTCAACGTCTTTGTGCAAATAGAAGCCAACGGCAAGATCAGGATTGCCGCCAGCCTGCCCGAGATGGGCCAGGGGGTTAAAACCGCCTTACCCATGATTATCGCGGAAGAATTGGGCGCACGCTGGGAGGATGTAATTGTAGAACAGGCGCCGGTGGACGACGCCTTTGGCGTCCAGGCGGCCGGTGGTTCGTGGTCCATCGCCAGAAACCAGGACACCATGCGGCGCATGGGGGCCTCCGCCAGGGAAATGTTAATCAGCGCAGCCGCCCTGCATATGGAGGTGGAGCGCGAAGACTTACGTGCCGTGGACAGCCGGGTGGTGCACACCTCGGGACGGAGCCGCTCATTTGCCGAACTGGCCTCGCTGGCCGTCAACCAGCCGGTGCCTGACCCCGAAACCCTGCAATACAAAGACCCCAATAACTACACCATCCTGGGGAAAAAAATCCCCGGGGTGGACAACCTGGCAATTGTCACCGGCAACGCTGATTTCGGCATCGACGTCACCATTCCCAACATGCGTTACGCCACCTATACCAAATGCCCCGAGATTGGCGGCACAGCGGTCAGTTTTAACGAGGCGGAAATCAAAAACCTGCCGGGAGTTGTTGATGCCTTTATTGTTGAACCTAACAATGCCGCCGGCAATTCCAACATTCCCTTTTTTAAGGAGATGGCGGTGCTGCGGGGTGGGGTGGCCATTGTCGCGGAAGACACCTGGTCGGCTATTGCCGCCAAACGGCGCCTGCGGGTTAAATGGGATCAGGCCCAAGCCTCCAAGGATGATTGGCAAGATATGATCGAGTGGGCGAACGGTGTTGCCCAGGCCGGTGGCGGCGAGTTAGTCAAAGACAATGCTGACATCGACGCGGTATTAAATGACCCCAACAACAAAACCGTAGAGGGGTTTTATCAATTCCCCTACCTGGCCCATGTCTGCATGGAGCCAATGAATTGTGTGGCCGACTACCAGCCCGCATCCGGTGACGTGCCGGCCAAATTAAATCTTTGGATGGGCAGCCAGTTTCCCGGCCAAGCCAAGGAAGTGGCGTATAACCTGCTTGGCGTGGCCCCGGACGATGTTGAGATCAAGCTCATGCGTCTCGGCGGCGGCTTTGGTCGTCGCGGGGTACACGATTTTGCCGCTGAAGCCATGATGATCGCCAAACAGGCTGGCGTGCCGGTGAAGCTGACCTGGACCCGCCCCGATGATATTCACAGCGACTTCTATCGCGTGGGGGGCTTCCAGAATATGAAAGGTGCCGTGAACGGCAACGGCCAACTGGCGGCCTGGGACCAGCACTATATCGGCTTTAAAACCCCTACCCGAGACATTTCAGGGGCAGGCTTTTTTGGTAACGAATTTCCTCTGGTGGCCATGGACAACGCAAGGGTGAGCAAATCCATGAAGGCAATCAAAACCCCCTGTGGTGCCTGGCGCGCCCCCGGGTCGAACTCAAACGCCTTTGTGGAGCAGAGTTTTATTCATGAACTGGCGGTTCTTGCCGGACGTGATCACCTGGAGTTTCTGCTTGAGCTTCTGGGTGACGACCGGTGGATTGTTGAAGGCAACGCCGACATCGTAAATACCGGACGCGCCCGCGGCGTCATCAACCTGGCTGCAGCCGAGGCCAACTGGGGCAAAAAGCTGCCGGCGGGCACGGCACAGGGGCTGGCCTTCTACTTTTGCCATGCTGCCCACGTTGCGGAAATTGCCGAAGTCAGCGTGGATTCGAAACGCAACTTCCAGGTGAACAAAGTCACCGTGGCGGTGGACGTGGGCCCCATCGTAAACAGAAGCGGGGCGCTTTCCCAGGTTGAGGGTTCAATTGTCGACGGGCTCAGCGCCATGGCCGGACAGAAGATCACCATGGCAAACGGCAGGATTGAGCAGGACAATTTCCATCAGTACCCGGTGATGCGGATCAGCGCCACCCCGGAAATTGACGTGCACTTTATCGAAAGTGATTTTCCGTCCACCGGCTTGGGGGAACCCGCCTTGCCGCCCCTGGCACCGGCGGTGACCAATGCTATTTTTGCCGCAACCGGCGAGCGCATACGTTCTATGCCCCTGTCCGACCTTGGTTATAACCTGACCTAGGTTTGTTCCCCGGCTGGGGACAGCCGGGGACGTGGCGGAACTTAAGTTACGCGTTGGCGATCAGGCATCGGCCATTGTTGATGGCAATAATGTCACGTTCCTTGATCCGCACGCGAAAGCTCACCACGTCGCCGTCCACCCATATTTCAACAATGGGGGTTTCTCCAGGGAACACCGGTGAAGAAAAGCGCACATCAAAGGTCTTAAGACGGGTCTGGTCGTAGTCCAGAACTGCCTTGAGCACACCATGACAAGCGATACCATACGAACACAGGCCGTGCAGGATGGGCACGTCAAAACCCGCCTTCCTGGCCACTTCCGGATCCCGATGCAGGGGATTTCTGTCCCCACACAGGGCATATAGCAAGGCCTGGTCCTGTCTTTGCGGCAATTCGCAGACGGTGTCCGGCGCCCGGTCCGGAATCACATGGGGTACCGGCGCACCTTCCGCACTGCCGCCAAAGCCGCCGTCACCCCGATAAAAGGATGTGGAGCCTAAGGTGAATAACGCGGCACCGTCACTCTGGGTGACTTCGGTTTCGCTGACCACCAGGGCACCCTTGCCCTCACCCTTGTCATACACACCGGTAATACGCTGGGTGACCAGAATATCAGCCGCGTTAGGCAGAGTTTGGTGCAGGGTCAATCTTTGCTCACCGTGGAGCATCAGACTGTAGTTTAATTTACTGCGCAGCGGGTCTTCACGCCGCCCGGCCACCCGGGACAACACCGTTGCCGCACTGGGTACTACCCGCGTACCCACCGTTTCGCACGTATAGGCCAGTTCACGATCATCCAGCGGATCTTTCCCCAGGCCAATGGCCAGGGCATACAACATGCTGTCCCGGTCCGTATAAGAACCCGCTAAGGTCTCGCCTTCCCGGGCCAGGGCCGCATCGATGTCTGCTTGAGTAATTGGCATTTTCCCTCCGGCTAACCTTGGTCCGCGGTCCGCCGCCGGGTAGAACCTTCCTGGGCTGCACTCATATCCAGCAACGCATCTTTCTGGTCCAGCAAACTTTCATAGGTCACATCCGCACCCAGTTCAAGCTCCGTGTTGTTAAACAGCGCTGCGGTGGAAAATACCCCGTTCCCGGCCAGAATGATCTTACCGGTGGGTGCATCTTCAGCACACATCAGCAACACCGCCGGCGTGACCAGCTTTGGATGTCGCAGCGGATCAGGGTTGTTAACATCTTCATCACGGCCGGGAATCGTATTGATCAAACGTGTTGAGGCGGCCGGTGCAAGGCAGTTCACACGAATATTTTTTGACCGGCCTTCAATGGCCAGCACATTCATCATGCCCACCATGCCCATTTTTGCCGCACCGTAATTGGTTTGCCCAAAGTTCCCCCAGATGCCCGAGGTAGAACTGGTAAATACAATACGCCCATAGTTCTTCTCGTACATGACCGGCCAGGCAGCGTGGGTCACATAGGCGGTGCCGTTCAAGTGAACATCCATGATGATGTCCCAATCTTCCAACGGCATTTTTTTGAAACTTTTATCCCGCAGAATGCCGGCATTGTTAACCAGAATGTCGAGGGTGCCGAACTCTGCTACCGCATCGTCGACAATTGACTGGGCACCCTCCCGGGTTGCAACGGATGCCTTGTTGGCAATCGCTACCCCACCGGCAGAGCGGATTTCGCTAACCACTTCATCCGCCATGTCGCTGGCACCCTTGCCGTCGCCGCTGCCACCCAGATCGTTCACCACAACCTTGGCGCCGCGTGCGGCAAATTCCAGGGCGTGTGCCTTGCCCAGACCACCGCCTGCTCCGGTTATGGCAACAACTTTATCTTTAAAGTCACTCATTTTTATCCTCTCTCAAAAAACAATTACCGAACGCGCAACTTCCCCAGCCTTCATTGCCGCAAACGCTTCATTAATGTTATCCAGCGGCATGCGCTCGCTGATCATATCGTCCAGATTCAGGCGGCCTTGCTTATACAAATCAAGATATCGGGGGACATCCTGTTGAAACCGGTTGGAACCCATGTAGCAGCCTTGAATTCTTTTTTCGACAAAAAAGTGGCCTGCCATCAGCTCCACCTTGTCCGTCACCGGGTAGATGGCACCTACCAGCGTAGCCAGTCCCCGGGGACGAAGGCAGTACAAACACTGTTCCGCCAACAGCTTGTTGCCTACCGCATCAAAGGCATAGTCAACCCCGCCATTGGACAGCCGCTTGATCTGCTTGACCACATCCGCGGAGTTGCCGTTTACCGTGTGGGTTGCGCCAAAATGTTTCGCCAGGGCAAGCTTATCCTCAACAAGATCAATACCAATGATCTGCCGGGCACCGGCAATGCGCGCACCTTGAACAATGGATATCCCCACCCCGCCAATACCAAAAACCGCGACTGAGGAACCCGGGGATACTTCGGCGGTATTTAACGCAGCCCCCACCCCTGTAGTGATTGCACATCCGCACAGGGCAGCCCGGTCCAACGGTATATCATCATCAATTTTAACCAGTGCACGCTCGTGAACCAGCATCATTTCAGCAAAGGAGCCTAAGCCGCTCATTTGTGCAATGGGCTGCCCATCCTGGGACAACCGGGACCCACCACTAATGCGGCCACTCATGGATAACTTGTTGCTGCACAGGTGCGGATGGCCGCCAAAGCATTGGGCGCAAGACCCGCAGGAAAAAGACGTACAGGCAACTACATGATCCCCAACCGCAACATTGGAAACTTGATCACCCACCGCCTCGACCACCCCCGCCGGCTCATGTCCGAACACAGCCGGGGGTACGTCATTATTGCCTTCCAACGCATGCAGATCGCTGTGACAAACCCCACTGGCAGCCGTGCGCAGCAGAACTTCATGGGGGTCAGGCTCAGCAATCTGAACCGTCTCTATGCTCAAAGGTTCGTTAGCCGCCCGAAACACTGCGGCTTTTATATCTCTCATTATTCCTCCGGTGTTAACGGGGCAGGCTGCTGTCGCAGACTCCCCTAAACTCCTTTGAATTCAGGTTTGCGTTTCTCGCGAAAAGCCGCCCGCGCTTCATCCGCATCTTCAGAGTGATGCATGATGCCCCCGGCATTGGAAGTCAAGACCATGGTTGTTTCCATGGAACTGTCCAGAGCGGCCCGCATGATGCGCTTGCCCACCCATTGGGTAATGGGTGGTTTGTTGATAATCCGTTCGCACAGATCTCGTGTTGTGGCCTCAAGCTCAGCGGAATCAACCAGATAGTTCAGCATACCCCACTCATAAGCCCTTGCTGCTTCAAGTTCGCCCACATAGGCAAATTCCAGAGCCCGGCCCAGTCCGACCATTTTGGGTAAATAATAGCTGCCGCCGTTCTCGATAATCTGCCCGGCATTCTGATAACCGATAAAGCGGGTCTTTTCACAACCCAGGCGGATGTCGCAGTGTAATGCCATATCCATGCCGGAGCCCACCGCCGGGCCGTTGATCATGGCAATGGTCGGTTTGCGGATCTTGGCAATATCAAAGTGGAGTTTGGTAAAGGCATGGTAAAAGTACTGCCGGGTGCCATCCGCGCCCACCTCAGAGGTGCGGGCACCTTCGATGATGGGCCCAATCTCGTCCTCGGATAAACGATTCTTCAGATCCACCCCGGCACAGAAGGCACGCCCAATACCGGTCAACACAATAACACGCACATCAGGATCGTCGTCCGCAGCACGCATATACTCCCCCACCTTGGCAACGGTGCCAACCGGCTCTGAGCGGCCGTAAAGTGCGTTCAGGTTTTCCGGTCGATTGAACTTGATCCACAGGATGCCGTTGTCTTCTTTTTCATAAAGTAGGTAATCCACCAACTCCGGGCCCATATTTTTGCCTCCTTAATATCCTGGTTTAGCCTTCCTGCATGTCTTTTGCGGCTTTTTGGACCGCGCGAATAATCTTGTCGTAACCCGTGCAACGGCACAAATTTCCCGCCAGCCAAAAGCGGATCTGAGTTTCCGTTGGCATGGGATTGCGCTCGAGAAGATTTTTAGCCGCCACCAAAAACCCCGGTGTACAGATCCCACACTGCAACGCCGCTTCTTCCAGGAAAGCCTGCTGGAGCGGATGCAGCCCATCAGATGAACCGGCAATATTTTCAATGGTATTAATCGATTTCCCCGACGCTTCACCCGCCAGCATCAGGCACGAACAGATCACCCGCCCATCCACTTCTATGCTGCATGCGCCACAATCCCCGGAGCCACAGCCTTCCTTGGTGCCGGTCAGGCCAAGTTCGTCACGCAGAGCTGACAACATCGTCTGATCAGGCTCACAGAGAAATTCCACACCACTGCCGTTTATGGTGGTTTCGATATGTAGTTTGGCCATGGCCTCTCCTGACCTAGTGTCTTTCTTGGGCGCGTTCCCGCGCAATAAGTGCCGCGCGTTTAACCAGCACACCCGCGGTGTGCACCCGGTACGCGGTGGTGCCCCTTTTGTCGTCGATCGGCCGGCAAATAGCCCTGGCTGCGGCGGCCGCCTGCTCCAGGTCCGTTTCGCTCAAAGATGTACCCACCAGGGCCTGGGCAGCCTCTTCCGCCAACAGTGCCGTAGGCGCTACCGCCCCTAAACTGACTCG
>JANQMF010000118.1 GCA_028280225.1 Pseudomonadales bacterium
TGGTCAATGGATTTGCCTTTGGCGGTGGGATGGAAATGGCCTTGGCCTGTACCTTCCGGGTGGCTTCACCAAAGGCCAGGTTTGGCCTGCCGGAAATTAAGCTGGGTTTAATCCCCGGTTATGGCGGCACCCAGAGGCTGCCCCGGTTGGTGGGTGAGGCCCGGGCCCTGGATATCATCATGACCGGCCGAACGGTAAACGCGGACGAAGCCTTGTCCATTGGGCTGGTTAACCGCATTGCTGAGGTTGACCTGCTCGAGGCGGGGCGCGCCCTGGCCGGAGAATTTACAGGATATAGTCTGCCGGTTCTGGAATTGACCCGGCGGGCGGTCCAAAGAGGTGCGGACCTCAGCCTGGTGGAGGGATTGGCCCTGGAGGCTGATTTGTCTACCCTGGCTTACCAAACCCGGGATGCTGAGGAAGGCATGGCTGCTTTTGAAGAGAAGAGGCAGCCAGAGTTTAACGATGAGTGATGGGGGTCAAGTTATTGTTACCGGTGCCAGCAAGGGTATTGGGGCAGCGGTTGCGGTTGAATTGGTTAAGCGCGGTTATCAGGTGGCCAGCCTTTCCCGTACGGGTGACGCCCGGGTGGGGGACAGCTATCAGTGTGATGTCACTGATGAAGATGCAGTCAGACAGACCTTTGGCAAGATTGCCGGCAAGGGGTCGGTGGTGGGTCTGGTCAACAATGCGGGGGTTCATTTGAGTGGCCCAATCGCGGACCTGCCCACCGAAGAATTTGAAACGGTGATGCGCCTTAACTCAACCGCCGTCATGATTTGTGCCCGTGAAGCTTATCCCTACTTAAAGGACAGCCGGGGCACCATCATTAACATGGGATCCTTTTTTGATCGTATGGGGGTCACCCACAACCTGGCCTACTGTGCGTCCAAGGCGGCGGTGGCCGCGATGACACGCTGCATGGCGGTGGAATGGGCAAAAGACGGAATTCAGGTGATGAATGTGGCCCCGGGATATGTGGCCACCGAGCTCAACGAGGACTACCTCGATCATGAGAAAAGCCGGGCCTTCTTAAACAGCCGGGTGCCGGTGGGTGGCCGGGCCGGTACCACAGAAGAAGTGGCCCAACTGGTGGGGTCGCTGTTTACGGAAGGTATTGCCTATCTCACGGGTGAGACGATCTATATGGACGGTGGGCAGGGGATTAACCATTGAAGCTCTTTGAACAGATTGACAGTGCACGTGGTTGGCTGCCCGAAGAACAGGCTTTGCTGGATCAGGTCAAGCGCCTGGTGGATGAGGTCATTGCGCCCAATGCTGCCGCGTATGACGAAGCGGCCACATTCCCCTGGCCCAATATCGAAGGGATTAACCAGATCGGCTTAAACGGGTTGTTTATACCGGAAGCCTACGGCGGAGTGCCCATGCGCTTTAAGCTCTATCTGGAGATAGTGAGTCTGATTGCCGCGGGGTGCGCCTCGACGGGAATTATTTATGCAACCAATTTCCACGCCATGAAACCGCTGATCGATTTTGGCAGTGATGAACAAAAGCAGCGTTTGCTGCCGGCCATCGCCTCCGGGGGGCTGGCGTCCCTGGCCATTACCGAATCTTCAGCGGGTTCTGATGCTACGGGGATGACCACCCGGTTTACTCCGGACGGGGATGAGGTGGTGATCAATGGTACCAAGAACTTTATTACCAGCGGTGATGTTGCGGACCGTATTCTGCTGTTCGGCAAGTGGAGTGAAATTGAAGACAGCAGGCAGGCTATTTCTGTTCTGGTGGTCGAAAAAGACACACCCGGTTTTGCGGTCATCAGCAAGGAAAAGAAGCTGGGCCATAATGCTTCTTCCACCTGTGCCATTGGCTTCGACAATATGCGGGTACCCCGCGCCAATCTGCTGGGGGCGCCGGGAGATGGCTTAAAAATACTGTTGGCTTCGCTCAACAAGTCGCGTCCGTCAATTGCGGCCCATGCCCGGGGGATTGCCCGGGCGGCGCTGGAAGATATGGTCGACTACGGTAACGAACGGGTGCAATCCGGCAAGCGGGTGCTCGACTTTCAAGCCAACCAGTTCACCCTGGCGGACCTTGCCGGTGAGCTGGCCATGGTCGACCGATTCATCGACTACGTTGCCGATTTGATTGACGGTGGTGCAGCGGACTTTGGCCTGGAAGCGTCGCTGGCAAAACTCAGGGCCAGTGATCTGGCCATGAAGATGGCCATTGAATGTGTGCAGTTTCACGGTGGCTACGGCTATTGCAAAGAATATCGGGCAGAGCGGTTGCTGCGGGATGCAAAAATTACACAAATCTGGGAAGGCACCAATCAGGTGCATAGACAACTAATCGGCAGGAGTTTTTTGCAGAAATGACAATCGGAAAGGTCGCGGTGTGTGGCGCGGGCGGCACCATGGGCGCCGGCATTGCGCTGGTATCAGCCCGGGCAGGCTTCCCAACCTACTGTTTTGACTTGTCGGAAGATGCGCTGGCGGCGTCGACAGAGCGTGCCGAGGCGTTTTTTACCGCTTCGGTGGAACGCGGCAAGATGACTGAAGAACAGCGGCAGGCCGCCCTGGATAATCTCATCAACACCAGCAACCTGAGTGATCTGGGGGATGCCGACCTGATTATCGAGGCGGTTTTTGAAGATTTGTCCGTTAAACGCAATCTCCTTGGTGAGTTGCATGGGGTTTGCAGCGACAAGGCCATATTTGCCTCAAATACATCAACCCTGTCGATTACCGAAATTGCCTCGGGATGTGGCCGGGAGGATCAGGTGGTGGGTATGCACTTTTGTCTACCCGCGGAGCGGATGAAACTGATTGAGATGTCCCGGGGCTTGAATACCAGTGATGCCACATTCGAAGCGGCCTGGGCCTGGACCCAGGCGGCGGGTCAATTTTCCGTCGAAACCCAGGACAAACCGGGATTTATCTTAAATGCGCTGTTGGTGCCTTTTAACAACGATGTCTTGCGGGCCGTGGAGGCCGGTCTGGCCACCCCTGCTGATATCGATAAGGCCATCACTGTGGGTTTGAACTACAAGATGGGCCCCTGCTCGCTGCTGGATATGGTGGGTTATGACACCCAGGTGCGGCTGTGTGAAGCCTTCTATCCGGTGACCCTGGATGTGCGGGCGTCCACCCCACCACTGCTTAGGCGGATGGTTGCGGCCGGACATCTGGGCAGCAAGAACGAACGGGGTCTGCGTACCCATGAAACACCGGCGGTTGCGGCACCAACCCCCACCTATGAGTTGCTGGAACATCCCGAAATTGGCCCAAGCCGGTCGTTCCCCGAACTTGGGGAGCTGAAGCAGAACAGCCAGTCCCAGGGGGAGGTGACGGTTCACCTTGGCGGCGGATTTGCCGCGGACGAAGCAAAACTGGCTGTGCTGGTTGAACTTGATCTGGAATGTCTTGGGGTACACACCGGGGAAGACAGCGGTGACGAGGGATCCAACGTGCTGGGGTTTGCGCGCTACAGAAACGGTGATGATGCGCCCTCCAATCTGATTGAACTGGTTCGCCAACCCAATTCCAGCATGGCTGCCATCGTAGCCCCAGGACTCGAACAGCGCCCTGGCGGCAACAATG
>JANQMF010000191.1 GCA_028280225.1 Pseudomonadales bacterium
GCCCAGGCTGCGGAGCGTGTTTTGCGCCCCGGGGACATTGACATCACACACCGCCACAACACTACCTGATGCCGCCAGCATTTTACAGGTAGCGCGGCCGATACCCGACGCCCCTCCCGTGACAATCGTAATTGCCTGTACCACGGCCCGCTACCCCTCAGTCAAAATCGATCACAACATGCCGCAGATGGTCCGCGGCGTTATTCTCCCGTGCCAGGTTCAACATCAGCTCGGCATCCACCACCCCCTCAATGGAACCGTCTACCCCATATCCCACCAAGGGCCCATAAATCACGGCAAACATGACCGACCCCTGGGGAGACGTCGGCTGGTGAATGGAACCGGCTGCCTCGTATAAATAACAGCCGGCTTCACCCTTGTCACCGTCATAGCCAAATCCACCCTCCAATACATAAGCCTCAACCGCACCCAGATGCCGGTGGACCGGTGCCTGGTTGCCCGCATCTACCTTCAGCAACAGGGTAAAACCGCCACTCTTTAAGTCCACGTTCATTAATTTGAAGTGTGTACCGTCCATCACCCAAGGCGTCCAAGGGAGTGTCGTGGGGTCCAAAAAAACCGGCCGCGTGGGATTTCTTGTTTGGGGGGTCATGCTGTCCTCTAAATCGTTATAGATACCGTATCGGGTTGCCGCCGTTCCAATCGATGGCGGCGCTTTCAATTTCATTAAACAGTTCAGCCACCACCGCAGTCAGTTCAATCAGTTCCACCAATCCGCCGATCTGCTTCGCCGTGTCCACATAGGCAAACCGGCCGCCCACGGCCACTGCCCCTTCAAACACCGGTTTACACCCCATCTGCGCATAGCGGGCCAGGTCCAAATCAAAGGTTTCCGTCATTATCGCCAGGTGGTGGTAGGCGGGCTGCTGAAGCTGGGGGCTTTCGTTGTAAACAGACAGGCTGCTGTCATGCTGTTGCACCAATTCAACACAAACTCCGCCGGAGTAGGCCAGCGCAATACTGATGTCCGGATTGCAGGGCTCACCCCGGTAACGCGGTTCAGCCAGTTCCAGGTGCTTAAGTACATAAAAGGGTCCGCAAATGCCATTGGCTAACCAGGCAGCCATGGCGCTCTCCAGGTCTTTAACCACAAAACTGGTTTGTACAATCGAACCGATGGGTTGTCGCATAAATCACCTTGTTTCAGGGGTGGGCACTCATCCCGCCATCCACCGACAGTTGAGCACCGGTAATGTGTTTCGCAGCATCGGATGCAAGAAATACCACCGCGGCGGCGATATCCGCTCCGGTACCAAAAACCCCCTGGGGAATACGCTGCAAAAACTCTGTACGTACATCCGTTTCGCTCACCCGGTTGCTGTGTGCAACGTCCCGGAACAAACCCTGCAACATGGGCGTTTCTATTTGCCCCGGGTGTACCGAATTACAGCGGATGTTCTCTTTGGCGGCGTATACCGCTATTGAGCGGGTGAGCTGCAAAACCGCCGCCTTGCTTGCACCATAGGCGGTCAGAAATGGGGTAGCCACCAGGGCTGCAACGGACGACATATTCACAATGGCCCCGCCGTTGCCCCGCATATTGACCAGGGCATGTTTACAGCCCAGAAACACGCCGCCCGCATTGACGTTCAGCACCCGTTGCCAATCTTCCCAACGGGTTTCGTCAGGTGTTGCCGCACCCAGCCCTTCACCAATACCTGCATTGTTGACAAGAATATCGACGCATCCGTGGCGTGCCATGACTTGCGCAAATACGGCAACCCAATCTTCCTCAACAGCAACATCGTGGGACAAAAACTCGGCCCCGCATGACTCAGCGGCGGCAGCCCCGGCGTCTGCATTAATGTCCGTACTCACCACCACGGCACCTTCAGCAACAAAGGTGCGGCCAATTTCCAAGCCAAGACCGGATGCACCTCCGGTGACAATGGCCACCTTGCCCGTCAGCGCCGGCAAAACCTGACCCTCGCCAACGGATATGGGTGAACAAAACATAAACTGGACTTTGTGCGCTGCATTAGCTGATCATTTACGGACAAACTGGATGAGTATTCAAAACCGGCGGCACCGGCCACTCAATAGCGCAAATGGCTTATTTCGCGTGGTTAAAATATATTGGTGTCACTGGCGCCGTGTCTGCGGCGGAGTTTGCGGGGGAGAAAGCAAATGCAACAGCCAAAGCAACAAGAGCAGTATTCGAAGTTTGCCCAATACCTGCCCACAATTGGCCTGGGCGGCAAAGACTTACAGGAAATGGTGGGCATCGGGCACGAAATTGCCTTGGAAGACAACCTACCAAGCCTGTATCAACGGACCTTAAAACTGATGGAACCGGCTATCGGCAGCACCAGTTCCGTTTTTTTCGGCGCCAGGGAATACGGTCAATCCATTCGTTTTGAAGAAGGCACATCCCGGGGTGTACCCGTCGCAGCACCCCGGGAATGGAGCGAAAGTTATCAGTCAAAAGACCCCTTTGTCGGGGCGATGATGAACAATGTGGCCCGTCATGCACCGCCGGTTGCCGTCTCCAGCGACTTAGTGAACCATCGCGAGTATGTCAAAAGCGAATTTTACAACTTATTCCTAAAACCCCAGTCGATTTATCATGTCATGGTCATCGGTTTGCTCATAGACGGTGCGCCCATTGGGTTATTCGGCTTTCATCGTCCTTACGGGGCAACCCCATTCAGCCAAAAAGAAGTCACTAAGGCCGGCATGCTGGTACCTGCGCTTATTTCTTCAATTCGGCGGGTACGGGCGGAAGAAGCTTTACACGAACGCAACTGGATATTGGATACCCTGTCAAAAGATATTCCACACAAGGGTGTGGTGATCCTGGACGACGCTCTGGATGTGGAGTACGCCAACGCGGGTGCCCGGGAGATCTTAGAACTGTCGGCACAAAACGCCCATCAGAAACAATCCCTGGCTGAAGAGCAACGCAAGGCCTGTCGCAGATTTTTGCAAAACGGGCAACAAGATTGCACCCAGCTATCCACCGGAGTTGAACAGATACAGGCCAAAATACACACCTTCCACAAAAGCTCGGGTGAGGTGCGGCATGCCATGTATTTAGGCGTACCCGGCGATCAGGTAATCTCCCAACAACGCATGATCCAGCATGGTTTGAGCGCCAGAGAAATTGAAGTGGTCCATATGGTGGCATCCGGGCTGACCAACCCCCAAGTGGCTGAGCGCCTGTTTATCAGCCCCCGCACGGTACAGAATCACCTGCGCTCAATTTACGCCAAGGTGGGTGTACACAATCGCACCCGGCTGCTGTACAAACTGGCGGCCAAAGATACCTGAAGGCAAAATGAGCCAAATGCGCTATTGTTGCGGCGCGGTGGCTTTCATAAGAATGAGCACATGTCTATATGATCTGGAGCTTGTTCCATGTCCATTGCCCGTGCCAACCCTGTGGACCGTTGTCCAACAATATTGACCCTGCTGCTGGTTAACCTCGTTGTTCTACCCGTTGCCGGGCCCGCCCAGGCACAAGACCAGCCCACCGCCGCGATCGAAGAAATTGTGGTTACCGCCCGGCGCCGGGAAGAATCTGTACAGGAAACTCCAATATCAATTACCGCTTTGTCCGCGGATCAACTTGCCGCGCGCAATCTCACCAACCTGGCGGAGTTGGGACGTTATGCCCCCAATGTGCAGATGAATACTTCCCCCGGCGGCAGCGGAGGCGGCAACAACGCGCAAATCTATATTCGCGGTATTGGCCAAACCGATTTTCTATTTACCACGGACCCAGGGGTAGGCATCTATATCGACGGAGTTTTCCACCCCCGTACCTTGGGTGGGGTTATGGACCTGCTGGATCTGGAGCGGGTGGAGATTCTGCGCGGGCCCCAGGGTACTTTGTTTGGTAAAAACACCATTGGCGGCGCGGTCAGCCTGATTTCCGCCAAACCCGCGGAAGAATTTGGCGGCGCCTTCGAAGTTACCCTGGGTGATTATGACCGCCGCGATGCCCGGCTGACCGTGGACCTGCCCCTGGTGGATGATGTCCTGCTGGCTAAATTGGCCCTGGTAGCAAAACAGCGCGACGGCTATGCGGATCGCATCGACTTCTTCACCGGCCGCCGTCAGGGAGAAATGGGTGATGAACACGCCCGGGCCGGACGCCTGGCACTGCGCTGGCTGCCCGGTGATGCCACGCGGGTTGATCTGGTGCTGGATTACACAAAAGAAAACGAAGACTCATCACCCACTACCCTGGTGCAGTTTGAACCCCTGGGCTTAGCGCCACTGTGGGACGCTCTGGTGGGAACCCCGGGCGGCCTGACCATGAGTACCAACTTCATTACCCGCGACCCCCTGCACACCTTCGGTACCGGGCCTAACCACAACCTTCTGGAAGCTTGGGGCGCTGCCCTCACCGTGGAACATGATTTTGCCAACGTCATCTTTAAGTCTGTAACCGCCTATCGAGACATGGACGCCACCTTTGGCCGCGATGGCGACGGTTCTCCTTTACAGTATCTGCACACCGATCAGGATCAGTTGCAGGATCAATTCAGCCAGGAGTTTCAGCTCAGCGGCACCAGCATGGGCAATCGTCTGAATTGGCTTGTTGGCGCGTTCTACTTTGACGAATTTGGCCGGGACGAAAACGTTGTGCGTCTGGCTTCGGGTTTATTCGACGCCCTGGAGGGATTACCGGCGGCAGTCATTTGTCTGGGCCCCGGTGGCAGCCCACCCTGCGCCGGAGGTGCCGGAAATCCGGTGAACGCCGGCCTCGACTTAGACTTCAACATATTTAACGAAATAGACATCACCAGCTATGCCGTGTTTGCGCACATGACATTGGATCTGAACGACCGCTGGAGTATCAACGCCGGTGTGCGTTACAGCGACGAAGAAAAGGAATACACCCTGGAGCATCTACGCGACAATTCAGGTGTCCCCATTATCCCCTTTACCGTCATCAAAGACGATTGGGGGGCCTTGTCACCAAAGGTTGGCGTAGACTTCCGCCCCAACGAAAACGTACTGCTGTACGGTTCGGTTTCCCGGGGATTTAAGAGCGGCGGATTTAACGGCAGGCCCACGGTTGCCGCTGAGGTTGAGCCGTTTGAACCGGAATTTGTCACCACTTACGAGCTTGGCTTTAAAACCGACCTGTTTGACCGGCGCTTGCGCCTGAACGGCGCCATTTTCTTCAACGACTACGAAGACATCCAAATCGGCAGCGTCAGCGCCGACCAGACCGGCAACCTGGTGTTGGTCATCGACAACGCGGCCGAGGCAGAAGTGTGGGGCGCCGAGCTGGAATTTATCGCGCAGATCTCCCCAGGCTTGAGACTCACCGGCGGCCTGGGCTATTTGGATGCGGAATATACCGACATTGGTACCGCCACCGATATCACCGAACGCTCTGAATTTGTAAAAACACCGGAGTTTACCGCCAATCTGGGTATCGAATACAGCCATGCTGTTGGCCAATCCGGCGAGCTGAGCTGGCGCCTGGACGGCAGCTTTTCCAGCGAGGTTTTTCAGGATGTACAGAATACGCCGTCTATTGCTGAAGACGATCTGACCCTGGTAAGCGCACGCGTCTTGTATACCCCAAACAGCAATGGTTGGGAGATTTCCGTCTTTGCCACCAATCTGACCGACGAAGAGCATATCGTCAATGGTTTGCAAGCCCTGACCAGTTTCGGCACTGCCGAGGCCACCTATGGCGCGCCAAGACAGTGGGGTGCCTCATTTAAAGTGTTCTTCTGATGGGGTTGCGGATACCGGCCGTTTTGCACACACCCCGGGTCGACAACGACACGCACCGGTTGCTGACCGAAATGGCAGCAACCCATGCGCCACCTCTGTACGAGCAACCGGTGGCACAGGCGCGGCAGGCACTTAAAGCCGTCACCGCGCGATATGACTTAGCTCCCCTTGAAGTGGCCGCGGTGATGGAACACCGGATCACCGGTAACAACGATTACGCGGTCCCGGTGCGGATCTACCAACCCCACGTCAAGGCAGGAACGCAAGCCAATCCCCTGGTCTATTTCCACGGCGGCGGCTGGGCACTGGGTGACCTGGATACGCACCACAACCTGTGCCGTTATCTTTGCGCGCGCGCAGGTCGGCTGGTCATCAGTGTGGACTACCGGCTGGCTCCGGAGCACCCCTTTCCGGCAGGTTTGCAAGATTGTCTTACGGTGCTGGGTTGGCTCCCGGGGAATTTGCATACGCTTACCGCAAAATACAATGACCTTGTGGTTATGGGCGACAGTGCCGGGGGTAACCTGGCTGCCGTGGTCTCCCAGATTGCCCGTTCAGACCCGGATATCAACATAGACCGCCAGATTCTTTTGTACCCCAGCGTGGATATGAACGACAGTGACCGTTACCCCTCCCGCGACTTATTCGGCGGCGGCGAATACTTTTTGGGGCTGGCGGATGTCGCCTGGCTCAAGGGGATGTATCTCTCTGACTCCGCAGCCCCCCTGGATGCGCGGATTTCGCCCATCCACGCGCAAGACTTATCTGATCTTCCCCGGGCTTTAGTGATCACCGCCGGCTATGACCTGCTCCGGGATGAGGGTATTGAATATGCCCACCGCTTGGATCAGGCCGGCAATCAGGTCGAGTATGCTAACTTTCCCGGTACCATCCACGGTTTTTGTTCCTTCGCCGGTGCGCTAAGCGCCGGGCAAACAGCCCTGGATCAGGTCTGCAACTGGCTGCTGGCCTAGCCCGCTCCAGCGGACCAGCCCACGTCCAACTTGGACTCCGCTAGATTCGATGTCACAATCCAGCGGTGATCCGGGAGAATTGTTATGGCCAAGTCCAACGCTGAATGGAAGTCTACCGCCTGCATCCTGTGTGCCCTGAACTGTGGGGTTAAGGTCCAACTGAACGAAGGCGGCACGCAAATCATGCGCACCAAGGGTGATGAAGACCATCCTGCATCTCAAGGTTATTTGTGCAACAAGGCATCACGGCTGAACTTCTACCAGAATCGGGACGACCGTCTGCACACGCCAATGAAGCGCAATGCGGATGGCGGTTACGACGCCATCGATTGGGATACCGCCATCAGCGAAATTGCCGCTAAATTAGGTGCTATCCGGGACGAGCACGGTGGTGACAAAATCTTCTACTATGGCGGGGGTGGCCAGGGTAATCACCTACCCGGCGCTTATGCCAGCACCACCCTGGGCAATCTTGGGGTGCGGTACCGGTCAAACGCGCTGGCCCAGGAAAAAACCGGAGAATTCTGGGTGGCTCAACGCATGTTTGGCGGGTACAACCACGCCGATTTTGAACATGCCCAGGTGATCATCTTTTTAGGCAAAAACCCCTGGCAATCCCACGGTTTTCATCGCGCCCGGGCGGAAATCCGCGACATGGCCAAAGATCCCAACCGCACACTGATTGTCATCGATCCTAAACGCACCGAAACCGCGGACCTGGCGGATATCCACTTAGCGGTTAAGGTAGGGCGGGATGCTTGGCTGTTGGCGGGTATGGTGGCCACCATCATCCAGGAAGGGTTGCAGGACAAAGCCTTTATTCTGGAGCATACCAAGGGTTTTGGTGCGGTAGCCAAGGTATTTGGTCAAGTCGACATTGCTGACTGCGCCGCCAAGGCAGGTATTGAAGAAGCGGTTATTCGCGCCACTGCCCGAACCATTGCCGGTGCAAGCAGCGTTGCGGTGTTTGAAGACCTTGGCGTGCAAATGAACCGCCACTCAACCCTGGTCAGCTATCTGCAACGTCTGACCTGGACCCTGACCGGCAATTTTGCCAAACCCGGGACCCACTACACCGTTAACGGTCTGGGCAAAATGGGTTCAGGCCGGGAAGGCGGCACAAGCCCTGTGTCAGGCGGCCGGATTATCGACGGGCTGGTGCCCGCCCACACCATCCCGGATGAAATTCTCACCCATCACCCCAACCGTTACCGCGCCATGATCATCGAGTCGGGCAATCCCGTTCACTCCCTGCCGGACAGCCCAAAATGGCGGGAAGCCATGCGCGCCCTGGATTGTAGTGTGGTCATCGATATTGCCATGACCGAAACCGCCCAGCAGGCAGACTACGTGCTGCCTGCCACTACCCAGTTTGAAAAAGCGGAAGCCACCTTTTTTAACTTTGAATTCCCGGAAAATTACTTCCACGTCAGACCCCCGCTGTTTGCCCCGCCCGAGGGGGTATTGGACGAGGCGGAAATTCACGCCCGCCTGGCCGGGGCCTTGTCCGCCATTCCCCAAGGATTGGAAGATGAGCTGAATGCCGCCTTGGCTGACGGGGGCCGGGCCGCTTTCCGGGACCTGGTATTTGCCAAACTGGCCGAGGACCCAACCCTGAGCCGCATTGCGCCCGTGCTGTTGTACCGGACCCTGGGCAAAACACTACCCCCGGGTATGCAAAATGCGGCGGCGGTATGGGCTATTTGCCACCAGCATGCCATGGCCAGCCGGACTACCGTGGAAGCCGCGGGCATTGCCGGAGAAGGCATGGACCTGGGGGAAAATTTATTTGACGCTATTCTGCAAGGACCCAGCGCGGTGATCATGAGCCGGGAAGATTGGCCGGATGTCTGGCAGCGGGCCCCCGGCGGCGTGCTCAACTTTGAGCTGGCCGACCTGCTTGACGCGGCGGCTGATTTGAATGACGAAAATCCCCGGGAAGCCAACGACGAGTATCCGTTTCTGCTCTCCGCCGGCGAGCGGCGGGACTTTACCGCCAACACCATCATTCGCAACCCGGCCTGGCGGCGCAAAGACAAGCAGGGTGCCTTGTACATCAACCCCGAAGATGCGGCACGCCTGAATCTCGGTGACGGCTCCACCGCGCAAATCACCACCCAACGGGGGGCTATGCAGGTGGTAGTGGAAACCAACGACCGTATGCAGCGGGGCCATATCTCGCTGCCCAACGGCCTTGGGCTGGTCTATCCGGATGAAAACGGCGAGCCGATAACCACCGGCACATCACCCAATGAACTCACTTCGGCACATATGGCGGATAAATTTGTCGGCACACCCTGGCACAAATCCGTGCCGGTCAGGATTGAGGCAGTGGAATAAGGTCTGCCGTACGCACCCCACCCGGGGTTTCTTTCGGGATTATCACCGCGCGCGGGCTATCAACTTACAAAGCATTTACAAAGCGGCTTAGCTGGTCTGTGTCCAGAATACCCGGCATTCGGGGCGGAGACTGGCCGGTTAACCACCCTTGGGGTTTGTGTAGCCCCGCCACACAGATTTACTTACAACTGCGCACATAAATCTCAACTGTTACGCCCTCGGATCGCTAGAATGAAAGTTCATAAGACGCGGTGCAAAAGATGTATAAGGTACTTGCTTTAGGCGCTTCATACGGCTCTGTCTTGGGCGCAAAATTGTCTCTGGCTGGCCATGACGTGACCTTTGTGTGTTTGGCGGACGAGGCTGAACTGATCAATTGTGACGGCATTCACGTGCGTTTCCCCATGCCCGATGGGGGTGACCCCCAACAGTTGTGTTCCCGAAATCTGCCCGGTAGAGTCAACGCCTGTCTGCCCGGCGAGGCGGATCCCGCGGAATTTGATCTGATCCTGCTGGCCATGCAGGAACCCCAGCTGGCCCACCCGGATCTGCAGGCCCTGCTCAGCCGGATCGGCCGGGCACGCGTACCCTGTCTTTCCATCATGAACATGCCGCCACTCCCCTTTATGCAGCGTTTGCCGGGGATCGACACCCGGGGTTTGGAATCTTGTTATACCCAGCCTTCGGTTTGGCAAGACATCGACCCTCAACTGATTACCCATAGTGCCGCTGATCCTCAGGCGGTGCGCACCCCGGGTAAACCCCTTAATGTGCTACAGGTCAAATTGGCCAGTAATTTCAAAGTGGCCGACTTTCCACAGCCCGAGGCGGCAAAAATGTTGGCCACTATTGCCAACAGCATCACTACCACCAGCCAGGGTGCATGCAGCTTATCCCCCGGCCGTGAATTGCCCGTGCACCTGAAAGTAAATCCTGCCCAGATGATTGCGCTGTCAAAATGGCCCATGCTGATTACGGGCAACTATCGCTGCATTACCGCTCAGGGTATCCGTTCAATCGAAGACGCGGTCCACAGTAACCTGACAACCTCCCGGGAAATTTACAACTGGGTATTGAACTTGTGTAAGGCCATGGGCGCGGACCGCCGGATATTGATACCCTTTGGACCTTACGCCAAGGCTGCACACAAACTGCAAGCGCCTTCTTCCGCGGCCCGGGCGCTGAACAATGGTGTGAAGCATATCGAACGGGTGGACAAACTGGTACAAATGCTGGGCACAAGCATGGACATGCGCTGTGCCGCAGTGGATAAAATTGTCGAAAGAATTGATCAGCAACTCGCCGCTAATCGCCAAGCCGCCTGATTCGTGAACACAGATGTCAGAAGTCCACGCCGAAACACAGGGATGGATTAACGCTGACGACGTCCGCCGTGGTGCCGACTGGGTGGCGGGGTACACCCTGCTCAGCCTTATCCCCAGAAAATACGCCCACCGTTTATTTGTCCGCCTCCGCACGCAAATGGCCGGCACACGGGAAGGTCTGGACCACAACCTCAAACAGGTTGTCAACAACGCTCTGGGTGAGGTCCCGCCGGCAAGGTTAACGGAAATTGGACGCCAGCGGTTCCGCATCAGCTCAGAGAACCGATGGGCAACCTGGAGCGCCAGCCGCAGGGCGGACTGGCCGGTGCGCACCGAAGTCGCGGGCCTTGAGCATGCCACCGCCGCCTTGTCGGCAGGCCGCGGCATAGTATTTTGGGGTATGTCCTTTTGCGGCACCCTGTTTCCGAAAATTGCGCTGCAACGCGCAGGCATCAAGCTGGTGCAACTGTCCACCACGGACCACGCGGTAGGCTTTCCACTCACCAAGTTCCGCTGGCGTGTTCTGGCACCCGCCTATTGCCTGGCGGAAAACCGCTATCTTGAGCGCAGAATCTATATGCCCGATAACGGCAGCACGGCCTATCTGAAAGATATTGGCAAGCTGCTGAAGCACCGGGGCGCCATCTGGATCGCTGCGGAACGGCGTAATGCAACCAACCCGGTATCAGCCAATTTTCTGGGACGGCAAGCACCCTTCCCTCCCGGAGGGCCGGTACTGGCTTTCCGCAACAACGCTGCGCTTATCCCCGCTTACACCGAGCGCTTAGACACATTTCACTACCGGCTTACTCTGCTGCCCCCTATCGAACGGGTACCGGATCTTTCGGTTAAGGCGGCCACCCAAGCAGCCACCGAGGTATTTGCTCAACACTTGGAAAAACAGGTGCTGGCTGATCCCGGCAGTTGGGATTGGAATTCCTGGGTCAAACACCTGCCGCCTCGGGGATAAACCCTTACCCGTTCGCACAACAAGCCACCCAACGGACAGGCAAGCTACACGGCTTAAATATCCGCCAAAAGATCCCTTCCTTCAGACATAACCGTTAGAATCAGAATAGCGGCTTTAACAAAAAGTTCATTAAAACGTAACCTGAATGGAACAAAGGACAATTAGTGTTATAAAAACAGACAGAGATTAAAAGTTTGAAAGAGATCGAAGACCGGCAGAAAACCTACTACCGAACCATCTTCCTTTCCGATATCCATCTTGGCACCAGGGGCTGCAAAGCTGAAAGTCTGGTCAACTTCCTCCAGCACCACACCTGTGACCGGCTGGTGTTAGTCGGCGACATTATAGACGGATGGCGCATGAAGTCCGGGATTTACTGGCCTCAAGCACATACCAACGTGCTGCGGCGCTTTCTGACCCTGACCAAGCGCGGCACCGAAGTCATTTATGTCACCGGCAATCATGACGAATTTCTGCGCCGTTACAGCGGCATTGAACTTGGCAATCTGAAAATTGTGGATAAGTTTGTTCACCGCACCGCCGACGACCGTTCCTGTCTCGTGGTACACGGCGACGAATTTGATGTGGTTACACGTTATCACCGCTGGATTGCCTGGTTGGGTGATATCGGCTATACCTTACTTCTGGAGTTAAACCGCGCTTTCAACCATATTCGTTCTAAGCTGGGTTATGGCTACTGGTCTCTTTCAGCCTGGGTTAAACACCGGGTTAAACGCGCGGTTAATTACATCGGCGATTTCGAAACCGCGGTGGTCAAGTCCAGCGAGGGCGGTTACGACGCGGTCATTTGCGGCCACATCCACCACGCGGAAATACGCGACATAAACGGGGTGTGCTATATGAATTGTGGTGATTGGGTGGAAAGCTGCACCGCTCTGGTGGAAAACAGCCACGGGCGTTTCGAAATTATCCACTGGGAAGAGCAGCGCGCACAAAAAATCAGCGAACTTCCACGCAGAATCAGCGCATGAGCGGCCAGTCCCCAACCAAACGCCTGTTGATCGTCACCGACGCCTGGCTGCCGCAGACCAACGGCGTGGTCACCACCTGGCAGCAGATTGTTTCCCGGCTACCCGGTTTTGGTATTGAGCCCTTTGTCATTGAACCCGCTCAATTTCGCACCATGCCCATGCCCGGCTACGGGGAAATAAAACTTGCCATCAATCCGTGGAAGCTGGGCCAGATGGCGGTGGAGGTTGACCCGGACGCGGTGCATATCGTTACCGAAGGCCCCCTGGGCGTAGCAGCAAGGCAATGGTGCCTGAGCACCAACAGGCCTTTTACAACATCGGTACACACCAAGTTTCCCGAATATATTGCAGACCGCTCACCCCTGTCACCATCCGCGGGTTATGCTTTTTTGCGTTGGTTTCACCGCCACGCAACCACGGTGCTGGCCATGAGCCCTTCCCACGCGGAAGAACTGGGCAGCCGGGGCATTAACAACATATCCGTATGGTTGGGGGGTGTGGACACCCAGCGCTTCCATCCGGCAAGCCACACCCGGCGGCCGCGCCCTCAGCTACTGTATGTGGGCCGGGTTGCCATAGAAAAGAACCTTCGCGACTTTTTGCAGTTGGATATCGAGGCTGACAAAGTGATTGTCGGCGATGGACCGGCACGGGTCAGTCTGCAAAAAGAATTTCCCGACGCACAATGGATGGGATATCAATTTGGTGATGCCCTCACCCAGGCTTATGCCCAGGCTGATGTGCTGGTCTTTCCCAGCAAAACCGATACCTATGGGCTGGTGATGCTAGAAGCCAATGCCTGCGGCACACCAGTTGCCGCTTACAATGTCACAGGGCCAAAGGATGTCATCAGACACGGGGTCAACGGCTATCTGGACAGCAATATCAAACAAGCCATATTCGGCGCGTTAAAGCTTTCCCGGGAAAACTGCCGCCAATTCGCCATGACCCGCAACTGGGATGCCACCACTGCCCAATTCACCTCGTATATAACCGGTGGTCAGGATCAACGCGCTATGCTGGCAACAGGCAATGCCCTCAACCGCTTTGTCGAGGCCCGCCTGCCCTGATGGGGCCAATCCGGCGCGCAGAACAGATGGCGCACCCTGGTTTGCCAATCTTCCGCTTGCTGTAAGTCCCGCCACAGGGCAGTGTATTCATGCAATACCGCCTCCCGTAGTGAAACATCCCCCAATGGCCGGGTCAGGCCATAGCGGCAGGGATCGTCCTCGGCTTCGCTGACAAAGGTACCGAAGAGGCGATCCCAGATGATCAAAACGCCACCGTGGTTGGCATCTAAGTATCTTGGGTTACGGGCATGATGAACCCGGTGGTGGGAAGGCGTGTTAAAGAAAAATTCGATCACCTTCGGCAGCCGGCCAAAGAAAGGTGAGTGCAACCAGAATTGATAAAACAGACTGATCACCATGACAATCAGGATCATGCCCGCGTCAAATCCCAGCAGCGGAATCCACAGCCAAAACGACATGCGGGTAAGGCGCTCCCCCACCCCGGCCCGGATCGCGGTAGCCAGATTAAGGTTGTTGGCGGAATGATGGTTAACATGCCCCGCCCACAGTATTCGCACCTGATGGCTTAGGCGATGCCACCAGTAAAAGGCAAAGTCGTCCAGCAGGAACAGTAACAACCAGGCCCACCATTGCCGCTCAACCACATCACGCAATGGCGAGATATCATGCAGCAAAATCATTGCAAAAACCGCCAGTTGGCGTGGCAACCACTCAACCGCTGCCGCCACCAGCATAAGGCCAAAGGATGTGCGTACCTCAGCAAGATTATAGGTATGTACCCTGCGGCGGTGGGCAACCCAAGCCTCCACGGCGATGGCCACCATAAAGACACCAAAGCCGAAGACAATCAGCTCATCAGCGACCACTTCTTCGAACCAGGCGCCCATATCCATCAGTTGCGGCTGGGCAAGGCACTTGGGAGATAGGCCTTAATATCCGTAAACGGGTCGGTGATGAGTTTAACAAACCAAACCAACGCATTGCGTATGCCATACTGGAATATCAGACGGATCACCCGCCCGGTGATAACTATGACGGTAAAGATCAGCCAGTGTTCAGCGGTTAATGCCGCCATCTCTTCCAGGGCTTGCCGGCTGAACGAGGGTAACATGACCGCATGCACCACGGGGATCAGGATAAAACCCAGCACAATTACGGTTTTACTGCGTGTATCAAACCCCAGCAAAAGCTGTTCTTTATCATGACAGGGCGGCTCGATCAGCGCATGCCCCGCCTGGCGGAGAAATAGCGCCCCCAGCCCCAGCCACATGGCCAGGGACAAATCGAAGAAGATCAACACATAACAAACGATAAAGACGCTTGAACTGATTAAGTGAAAGAACTGGTTTGTTCTGTCAGAGTGTGAAGCAATGTGGTCATCATGTTTTCGACGCATGACCTCTGCATAAAATGTGCGTATGGGTTCAGGCAACGCAACGATGCTCTTTATCATATCTTTTACCAATCGTTGTTGAATGTGTTTGCTTTGGTTGGGGTGTTCCGTGGGGTCCAGCCACCATCCATCCTGCAACATATTGACGGCTGCACTCTTGATCTTTGCACGCAACTCGACAAAATCTTTTTCCGTAAAGTCCAGGCTGATCAGACAGCGGCCGGTTCCCACCCAGCTTAAGTTGATACCACTGGCACGCAGGTAGTACTGCAACATCCAGTTGTAGCGGCTGGGTTGGGTAAATTCAAAGGTAAAAATGGTACTTAACGAGACTACCTTCAGCGGCAGACCGGCCCGCGCCAGATCTTCGTTTACCTGTTCCGCCCACAGCCGTGTGCGCCGGGCAACGGTTTCGTACAGGTGATCAGCCTCAGCGGACTCCACCCATTTGAGGAATTCGTGCATGGCACCCATGGCATGCGGGTAACCGGAAAATGTCCCCACCACGTAGGATATGCGCATGGGCCGGTCCGGATCGAACCTGCGCATCAACCCACTACGGCCGCACACCACGCCAATAGGTAAACCCGCCGCGAGGGTCTTGCCGTAGACCACCATGTCCGCCTGCACCCCATAAAACGCCTGCGCGCCCCCTGGAGCGAGGCGAAAGCCGCTGTAAACCTCATCGAATATCAGCGGGATCTGACACTCGGTACACACCTGCCGAAGGGCGCTTAACCACTGTCCATATTGATCTGTGGCACCATCCGCCTTGCGCACGTCACTGGACAACAATACCGCATCGTTAGGCGGCGGCGAATTCGGATTGAACGACTGAACCGGATTCACCATTACCCCGGCCACTTCCCGGGCCCGGGCGCGAATAGCCCGCAGCGAAGTAACATTCATTTCTTTTAAGACCAGGCAGTCACCAATTGACCGCTCACTGCCCAGACCCGGTTGTACACCATCCCACCAGCCGTGATAAGAACCAGAAAATGTCACAATTTTCTCGCGCCGGGTGTTAAACCGTGCCAGACGCACCGCAGCCATAACTGCCTCGGTTCCGCTGACGTGGTACGACACCTCATCCTGCCCGGATATACGCTTTAAGCGGCGGGTGTTGTCCAACACCAGTTCGTGCATGGGCCCCAGCACCGGACCCAACTGCTCCACGCGCTCAGCTCCGGCTTTTAACCATTGTTTGTAGCGCTCGTACCCCGCGACATTCACCCCATAAGAACCGCTGACATCCAACAGCGCATTACCATCCAGGTCAATAATCCGCGGCCCCTCGGTCTGGTTGGCCACCACGCCGACATTCATCTGCTCGCGCATATAACGGGCAAAGGGAAAGGGTACCCGATTGGCATCAAAGAAACGCAAATCACTTAAGCTGCCTTGTAAATCCTTAATGGTTTGGTGATACGTATCGCTGACACCGGTAAGCGCCCGGCGCAATTCAGAAAATCCACGTTTGCGTTTTTCCACCCATTCGTCCGGCGCACCATCCGCGGAAAAGAAGTTGTCCTCGTTGTAATCATTGGTGCCAACCAGGTGGGACAGCCAGCGTGAAGCCCGGGGGGTAATGGCCAGCGCAGGCAGGGTCAGCAATCTGTTGATAGTTCTATATATGTGCACAACAAGAACAATGGTGGCAAGGGCAACACATATATAAAGAATCACAGGAGGGATTGTGGTGAACATATTACGCCCCTATCTTGTGAACTTAACTTAAAGCGGTGAACTATTCCCGAACGCTGCCGCCAACAACGTTCTCTATCTGACTGGTATAGCAGGATTTCCCTTAAACTGTGGGTCCACAGCCAGCCGCACGCAAAATAAAATGTAATTATGTCAGATAGGTGACATTTTGGTTATGTATTATTACAACCACGTTTTCTTAGACGCGAGCAACCGCACCTTTCACCGATGCGGTTGCGCGCCCAAACGTACTTTTTTAGCTGAACAGGACAGTATCTAACGGTTAGTCGTCGTAATATATATTCCTTTTGTTAGCCCGCCCCGCCGCGGTGGACATACAGTTGGCGTAGAAGGTTGTGGTTGCGGGCCAGTCGGAAAAAATACCCAGCACTCCCACCTTGCGGTTTAGCGCATGAATGGTGCGCAGGATGTCGCCGTCGTTGTCCAATACATCAGCGGTCGTGGCGTAGTAGAAACCGCCGCCTCCCGGGTTGAGCTGACCTGAACGCTCGGTGGTCCAGGTGATGATATCCAGACCCGCCTGTTTTGCCGCCTTGGCATATTGAGACGGCACGATGTGGCCGCGCCGGTTGGTCTGCAGAAGCATAAACATGGGCGGTGCAATGATCTGAACACCATCCGCCACCACCTGGGACATACTCGGTTCCAGGGCATCAACCGCTTCCCGGGAAGTTACATCGGTGGTGTATCGGCTGTCCAGATATACCGCCTGACGGCCAAAATCCGGGTTTGTGTTCACCCAATACAGTACATCCTCGTAGTTAAACGATTGGGCCCACACCCGGTGTGGAGACACTCCCGCCTGCCGATATTCGTCGATCATCTGTTGGGCATAGTCTTCCTGGGTGTAGTCACCCTCATAAGGCATTTCTACAGCGGGCGACTTCAGTTCCGGCGTCATACCGGTGCCCAGTGCTTTAAACAGTTCAATGCTCTCCGCATGGGTCATCAGCGTGCCTCGCATGCCGCCGCTATAAAGATCCGTGCGGAAGTTGGCGGTACCGTCCAGATACTCTTCTATCGAAGTGGCTTCCCGATTGGCAGCATCCATCTTACCGTTCAGGGTTCTAAACTCCGCCAGTGTAATATCGCTGGTACAGCAGGTGATTTCACTGGCGTTCGCAAGCTTGCCATCACTATCAAAGGCCGGCGGCACACTGCATTTTTCCGCCAGAGGGGTGAGGAGAATGTCGGTTGTGGTGTGCAGGTCGCATTGCGCATGACGACAAACCAGTTCGCGGTCCCCGGTAAAGGTCACATCACATTCAAGTATGCCGGCCCCCATACGCGCTGCGGCTTCGTAAGACTCACGGGTGTGTTCCGGGAACTGCAGAGGGGCACCCCGGTGACCTATCGAAAAGTCACTCTTCCTATATTTGTGGATACGATCAGCACAGGCTTTCAGCCTGTGTTTTAAGCGCGTTTCGCTCATCTGATCAACCAACCAGAACGGTCGGGGGCCAAGTTGTACCGGATCTGCCGCGGCGCTGACCGCAAGCAACGCCACAACCACGCCGGTAAGGCTGTGTTTCATCATATCTAACGTCCTTTATGTGTCACTATTATGTCTATGTGTCTGAATCCCCCGGAATCGATACCGGGGTTGTACCTTAGGTACCCCGGATTGCAGACCTGTTGCGTTTCGATTGCATAACGGTGAAGTTTAAATGACATCTTTATTAAGCGGCGCAACAAAAACGGATATGACAGAAGCGCGCCTTACGGGTAAAAACCACCTTCACAACTGTGTAACAAAAGTCTAATCATTTTGTAACGCACACTGCCTAATGTGCGCGCTTCATTTATTCAGGAGAGTCGCGGTGCGCATATTCATTGGAGCACTATTATTTCTATTGGCTTTGCCGGCTTTCGGCGGCCGTCTGCAGGGGTACGTTTCCACAGCGTCCGGCCAGGGGTATGTGGGTGGTGCTGATGTCCGTATCCCCGCCCTAGGCATCCAGACCAGTTCCCGGTCTGACGGGCGCTTTTCATTCAACAACGTCCCTGAAGGCAATCACGTTGTACAAGTAAACTATCTGGGTTACCAGACCCAACAGAAGAATGTGACTGTGGGCGCCGGCACCACCAACGTGGACGTGGTTCTCAGCGCCACCCTGGAAGAAATTGTCGTTTACGGTCAGGCCGGCAGCACTGTGTCCGCGCTGAACCAGCAACGCGCCCGGGACAATATCTCCTCCATCGTATCCAGCGACGACTTTGGACAACTGCCCGATGCCAACCTGAGCGAAGCCTTGCAACGGGTGCCCGGCGTATTTCTGGAGCGCGACCAGGGTGAGGGCCGCTTTGTCGGCATCCGCGGTATTGATCCGGGTTTGAATGTGACCAGCATTAACGGTATTTCCATTCCCGCCCCGGAAAGCGGCACCCGGGCCGTTGCCCTGGATGTGATCCCCTCGGAGCTGCTTGAATCCCTGGAAGTCAGCAAATCTTTTACCCCGGATATGGATCCTGACGGTTTGGGTGGGGCCATTAACGTTAAGAGCTTATCGGGCTTCGACCGCAAGGGCAGAACCCTGTCCCTTAAGGCGGAAGCGTCGCGCAACGAACTGGAAGAAGAAACCAGTCCCCGCCTGGCAGCAACTTTCACCGATACCCTCAGCCTGGGCAGCGGCGAGGACAACTTTGCCATCGCCGCAGCGGTGTCCTGGTTTGACCGGGAATTTGGCTCGGAAAATATCGAAACCGACGGCGGCTGGCCCCTGGATCTGGAAACGGTGGACAACACCGAATTTCGCGGCGCGGAAGAAATTGAACAGCGCAACTATGTCATCAACCGGGAGCGTTTTGGCGCCGCGGTGAACCTGGACTTTCGACCCACCGACACCTCGGAATATTTTATCCGCGCGCTGTACAGCAAATTCGAAGACCAGGAATTCCGCACCCGCGAACAGTTTAAGTTTGACGACGGTGAAGCTGTGCTGGGCACAGCCACGTCAGCAACCTGGGATGACGCCACTTTAGAACGGGAATTAAAAGACCGTTTCGAATCCCAGGAGATTCTGTCCGTCACCGTGGGGGGTCAAAACATTTTTGATCAATGGACCCTGGACTACACCTACGGCTACGCCATTTCAGAAGAAGACGAGCCCGGACGCATCGACACCAATTTTGTCATTGAAGGCGTACAGCTGGGTTATACCGGCATTGGTGATCAACCCGGCGTTTTTGCCGACCCCGCCACCCGGGATCCACAGAACTATGCACTGGATGAAATTGTCACCGAAGATAATTTTACCGAAGACGAACAGCACAGCTTTGCCATTGACCTGACCCGGGAGCTGAACGCCCGGCAATTCAGCGGCTACATCAAGGCAGGGGCCAAAGTCCGGCGCCGGGAAAAAAACAATGATCTGCAATCGGTGGTTTATGACGGTTTCCCCGGTGACCCTACGCTGACACCATTTGTGGGCAGTGTTGACTATGATCTCAACAGCTTTGGTCCCGGCTTGAGCGAAGACGCCATCGAGGCCTTTGTTGCCCAGAACATCAGCGCGTTTGAGATTGATGCGGACGATACCCTGGCCAGTTCCCTGGGGGGTGACTATGCGTTAAACGAAGATGTTGATGCCGTGTACATCATGGCCCGCATGGACTTCGACAAACTTCGCCTGGTTTATGGTCTGCGCTGGGAGCAAACCGATTTTGATACCCAAGGCCAGCGCATCGTCTTTGACGATGTCAGCGGTGATGGATCTCCGGTTGCCCGGCCGGTTTCTTTTCGTGACGACTACGACTACCTGTTGCCCAGTATCAATCTGCGCTACGCCATCAACGACGACCTGTTTCTTCGCGCAGCCTACTACGAGACGTTTGCGCGACCGGCCTTTGAACAACTGTCACCGGGTGGGGAAATTGAATTTGAAGTAGACGACGGGGCCAGCGAATTTTCGGCGGAGCTAGGTAACCCCGGCCTGGAACCTCTGGAAGCCCAGCATGTGGACATTGCTGTGGAGTGGTACGACCAGGGCATCGGCTTGCTGTCCGCCGGGGTATTCTACAAAAACCTGGACAACTTTATTGTGTTGGCGGATACCGCTGACCTCATTGACCTCAGCCAGTTTGTCGGCAATGTGGTCATCGACGATGCTGAGGTTATTCAGCCCATCAACGGCGACTCCGCAGACCTGCTGGGTATTGAACTGGCTTGGATCAAAAAATTCAGCAGCCTGCCCGCACCCTGGAATGGCTTGCTGGTCAGTGCTAACGCAACCTTTACCGACAGCGAAGCGGATTTGGCCCTGCGCGATTCTTCCATCGACTTACCCCGCCAATCTGATAGAGTATTTAACCTGACCCTGGGTTACGAAAGTGAACGCTTTTCCGCACGCATTGCCGGTACCTACAAAAGCGACGCGTTGCTGGGCCTGGAAGAACCCGACAACGCAAATTTCGACGTCTACCAGGATGAACATCTTCAGTTGGACCTGAGCATTAAGTTCCATATTAGTCAAAACTGGCTGGTCTATTTTGACGCTAACAACTTAACCGACGAGCCCTTTTACGCCTACTTTGACCGCGCCCGGTACAACGCTCAGTACGAAGAGTACGGCCGCACTTACGCATTGGGAGTGCAGTTGCGTGCACAATAACCTGTTATGGGTGGGCATACTTGTTGTGGTGGGGTGTACGCAGATATTACCCGTCTACGGGCCCATTCAGGTCACGGCAGAGGTGGAAACCGCACCGGTGCCCAGCGCTGACGATGCCGCTGACGATCCGGCCATATGGATTCACCCTGAAGAGCCCGGCAAGAGTCTGGTCATCGGCACTGACAAACGCTCCGGATTACTGGCTTATGATCTTCGCGGGAACCAACTTCAATACCTGCCCGTGGGCCAGTTGAATAACATCGATCTGCGCCACCATCCCTGGGGGATGCAGCAGATGAGCCTGATAGCCGCGACCCAGCGAGGCCCTTCGCGGATTGTCCTGTTTACCCTGGACCATACCAACCTCAAGGTGACCCCCGTGGCAGTGCATACCACCGAACTGCAATATCCCTACGGTGTCTGCATGTACCAGGACATCCGGGGGGTTCCCCATGTGATTGCCAACAGCAAAGACGGCGCCTTTGTCATGTACGCCGTGGCCCGGGACTATTCGCTGACCCCCGTCCGCCGTTGGCACACCGCTTCTCAGCCCGAGGGCTGTGTTGCTGACGACGCCCGGCAGGTGGTCTATTTTGGCGAAGAGGAACAAGGCATCTGGCGCCTGAACCTGACCCCCGGGTCCACTGGGGAAGTTAAGCTGGTGGATTCGGTCAACAGCGGTCGGTTGACCGCTGATGTGGAGGGGATGGCATTGTACTTTGGCGACCAACAAACCCTGCTGGTGGTATCCAGTCAGGGTGACAACAGTTTTGCCGTTTACGATACCGCTAACGACCAATACCTCTATTCTTTCCACGTGGTTTCCAACAAGCACATTGATGGCGTGACCGAAACCGACGGTCTGGACATTGTCTCCAATCCGTTGCCGGGATTCCCGCGGGGATTGTTAGTGGTTCAGGACGATGACAACCGGCAACCCAGGGCCAACCAGAATTTTAAACTGGTGTCCTGGTCAAATGTGGAACAGGCGGCTGACAGCCAGGAAGCGGCAAACTAGCAGGTTTCCGGCAAGCGCCTTCAACACCTACCCTATCCTTGTTGCAGGGCCTCTTGCAATATATCGTACAATGTACGTATTATCGTACACCGTACTAAACCTCGGCAGCCCGCATGCACACAAGCACGTTGAACAAAACCCGCCTCACCCTGGCGGCTGTTTTTCTGCTGACCGCCGCTTCGGTATGGGGTGAGACTCTGCAGGTGCCCGCAGCGGCCCCCTGGTGGGCACACCTGGGGGCCGACACCATCCTGGTGCTGCACATCCTGGGAGGTACTCTGGGTATTTTGACGGGTTTTGTCGCCATTGCCGTGAGTAAGGGGCAGCAACTGCACCGGGTTGCGGGCAAGGTCTTTTTTGCGGCGATGTTTATTTCTTATCTGCTGGCCGCCATGGTTGCACCCTTCCTTAACTCCGGTCAGCGGCCAAATTCTGTTGCCGCTCTACTTGCCCTGTATCTGTTGTTTTCCGGTGTTTCCGCTGCCCGGCGCCGGACGTTTACCGCCTCCTGGCGCGAACGCGCCGGACTGGTGGTTGCTGTATTTGTCACCACCATGGGCATGTGGTTTGCCGCAACCGGTCTGCAAAGCGAAAGCGGCACCGTGGATGGTTCGCCACCCCAGGCTTTTGCCATTTTTATCCTCACCGGCTTTGCCGCAACCCTGGGTGAACTGCGTGTGCTCAAACAGGGTGGGCTAAGCCCCCGGGACCGGCAAAAACGCCACCTGTGGCGGATGTGTATGTCTTTTTTTATCGCCTGCGGGTCGTTTTTCCTGGGCCAACCCCAGGTCTTTCCCGGCTGGTTTAACGCATCCTTCCTGCCGCACCTGCTGACCCTGGCACCCCTGGCCGCCATGGTATTTTTTCTCATCCGGCTCAACCGGGTTAACCCGGTTAACCCGGTTAACCAAAGAGGGGTCTAGCATCCAACAGGCTCCAGGCCACGTGGGAAGCCCGGGCTTGCGGCTTATGTCCGGTCTTTGTCCTGTTTGCGATATACGAAGTAGTACCGGGTTTTAATGGGGCCGGCGTACCCCTCGTCCTCAACAGCCACACCGTCCAGGCTCCATTCCATTTGATCCAGCTTGTAGTGCCAGCCACAGGCCACACTGTAGCGTGAATGAATGGTCCGGGCCTCATCATCAAAAATGCTGACATCCGGCAGGGTTGCCATAAAGGTGAGCTGACAGCCGTTGCCCTGTTCTACCAGTTCAAATCTGTGGTGTTCTCCGGGCCCGATATATTCCAGCACATGGGGCGGTTCAAACCGGGTAATCTTGCAGAAGTAGATATCGCTGGGATTGTCCTGGGGGGCAGGACAGTCAGCGCCGCTGAAGTTGATCACCGCATCACCCCCCGGCTTATTGCTCAGACTCAGCTCGGCAAACCATGCCGCCCGGTGTTCTTCCACCGTAATGGCCCGCCAGACTTTTTCGATGTGATGATTGAGCAATCGGGTATAGGTAATGGTCTTGTTGCCGGCGTTGTCACTGCCATAAACGCCAAAGCGGCTGTCATCAAGGTTTGCCTCGGGGCTGGTCATCAGATAGCTCCTTATTGATCCATCTCGTTCAAATGTTGTTCCAAGCGGTCGAGTTTGTTGCTCAAGAATTGACGATAAGGCTCCAGGAAATGATCTACTTCCTCCAGCGGCTGGGCGTTCAGAGCGTACCAGCGCTTCTGACCATCCGGCCGCACAACCACCAGGTTGGCCTCTTTTAAAATCTTCAAATGTTTTGACACCGCCGGTTGGCTCAAACCCGCAATCTCAACCAGGGTGTTGACGGTACAAGGCTGTCTGCGCATGGCTTCCAGCAATAAACGCCGCTTGGGTTCAACAATGGCTGAGAATGTATCCATTTGGATTCCCGTAAATTGATCGGGGGATATATAACCATATAGATATATTTCTGTAAAGGCATATTTTAAAACTTAGTGTGTTCTCGGGTTCAACTCCGACCGGACCACAGGTACCCTGTCCGGGGACACACCCGGCACACTTTACCCGGCACACTTTAAGAGGTGGCTGCCAACCTGGGAGAAATTTCATGTGGATCATGTTCTTGGGATTAGTGCTGTTTTTTGGCATTCACCTGGTACCGTCAACCGGGATACGCAGCACCCTGGTCAACCGGTTTGGCGAAGATCCCTACAAGGGGATATTCAGCCTGGTCTCACTGGCCGGCTTTGTGCTGATTGTTTACGGTTTTTCCCAAACTGAATTTATCGCCTTCATGGACCCCCAACCCTGGGGGCGCACAGCCGCTTTCTGGATTATGCCCGTGGCCATTATTTTATTGGTGGCATCCAATACCCCAAACAATCTCAAACGTTTTGTCAGACACCCGATGCTGATTGGCATTACCTTGTGGAGCGCCTCACATCTGGCGGCCAATGGCGATCTGGTCAGCACGGTGCTGTTTGCCGTCTTTGGCACGTTTGCCCTCCTTGATATATTCCTTGTCGAACAGGGTGGCCGCTACCAGCCGGCAAAACCGGTCAGTCCCGGCTGGGATTTGCTCACCATTGTGGTGGGCTTACTGTTAGCCGGGCTTGTATTTTACTTTCACGACTACCTGTCCGGCGTACCGCTGCGTTAGCCCGGCAAAACCACCCGCGCCGTCTGCCCTTCCAACATCCCAGGCCTGACCCTGCTCCCCATGACACATACGTTTTGACATAAACGTATATAATGTGACATATTTGTCACATGAACAAATACAAACTGCCCACCGAGGACGCCATTGCTGAAGCCGGATTCAGGCTGTTAAGTAAAAATCCCGGAGCCAAGCTCGAAGAGATTGCCAAGGAAGCGGGCATTACCAGGGCCACCCTGCACCGGTATTTTCCGTCCCGCAACAAGCTGGTCACAACCTTGGCCATGAAAGCCATTAAAGAGATGGATGCTGCGGTTGAACAAGCCTGCCAACACTCGCAAACGGCGGCTGAAGTGCTGCGGGACAGCCTGACCGCCATGATCCCCCTGGGCGCCCGGCACGGTTTTCTGGGACACGAGGATCTCCAGCAGGACGCTACCGTGCAGCGGGAGTTTTTGCGCCTCGAAGAAGAAACCCGGGAATGGATTAACGCGGCAAAAAAAGAGGGTGCCATCGACAATACGGTCCCCACGGAGTGGTGCGTACGTACGTTTGACAATCTGTTGTACACTGCCTGGGAGTGCGTCTGGCACGAAGAGCTGACCACCAGGCAGGCTGCGGAACTCGCCTGGCGCACCTTGTCCCGGGGATTGAGGGCAAGCGGGTAATTGCCGTGGATATCGAGCTCATCGAAACCGCCGTGGACGAAGGATTTGTCCTGGCCGGACTTATCATTCTGGTTTACGAAATTGTTAAGGGTTTGAGTCAAAAGACGCTGCGCAAACACACCTTTCTCGATATGTTTGCCAGCCTGTCCACACAACTGCCCAGCATTCTGGTTGAGGTGTTTGTGTTAGGTTCCGCCTACCTGGGTTACCTGGCCTTAAGCGAAAGCGTGGTGACCTGGACCTTGCCCGTTACCGTGTGGACCCTGTTGGCAGCGCTGTTAGCCTGTGATTTTCTGTACTACTGGGAACATCGTCTGGCCCACGAAATCCGGCTGTTGTGGACCCAACATGCCGTACACCACTCTTCCCGCCATATGAATATTCTGGTGGCCATTCGATTTGGACCCTTTGAAGGCGTGATCTCGGTGATTATTTACCTGCCGCTGGTGCTCCTGGGCTTTCCCCCGGAGTTGGTGCTGTTTGGCGTCACCGCGGTGCTGGCTTACCAAACCTGGATACACACCGAATCCATTGGACGCCTGGGGGTTTTGGATACCATTCTTAATACCCCGTCGAACCACCGGGTGCACCATGGGTGTGACCCAAAATATCTGGACAAGAACTACGGCGGCATTTTAATGGTCTGGGACAAGCTGTTCGGCACTTATCAGGCTGAAGAAGAAAAACCCCGGTATGGGTTGAAGCGGGACTTTAACAGCGTCAATCCATTCAAAGTGTGGATTTCGGAACTCCCGGCGCTGGGCCGGGACCTGCTGGCCAGCCGGTCGCCGGCGGAAACCTTTAAGATCTTGTTTGCCCACCCCAGTTGGAAGGCCCGGCAACCGTCACGCATCACCGCGGTGACCGCGGGGGAGAATTGACCTCCCATCCCCTCTGTTTATCCGACAACCTGACCAGGGCGTCCCAAAACAGCTTCTGCGCAGACGACAACAGACAAGGCAACAGGACCGCAAAGTGATGTTGAATACCCCGTTCCTGGTCTTGCCAGGTAATCTCTTCCCGCCCCTCATGCTCGCGCAGGTAGTCCATCCAGTAACGGCTGAGAATCCACAATGAGCGGGTTAAAACCTCCAGATCAACCGGCAGCTCACGCCTGAACATATTCTCTTGCTCGATGCGCCGGACCAGTCCGTACAACTCCGCAAAATCCGCCGCCATATCCGGATCGTCCGGGTCCGCATGGTCTGAATGGCTGTACTGTATGCGATCGCGGAAAATAAAACGGTTTTCCCACATCAGGCTCATGGCAAATAACAGATGTGCGACATAGTCGTCCGCCACCGGTCCGGGGGTGAGTGACGCCAGACGGGTCCGGGCGCGCTCGCGTACCTGGGCCTGCAAACGTTCAGCCAGATCCTTCTTGGTGGGGAAATGGTAAGACAAATTACCCTGGGAGATGCCCACCGCGTCGGCTATTTCCGTCAGCGACGTGGCGGCGTAGCCCTTCCTGTTGAACAACCGGCGGCTGACCAACAATATTTTTTCGTTGGTACGCAGCTTTTTCTCAACCGTCAATGGTCAGCCCCAATAGTCATCCAGCCCATCCTAACTTACTCACCTTTGATTTTACGGGATATCCGCTCCGCCACCATCACGCAACCCAAATAGGTGTTGCCCGAGGGGATGGTCGGCATCACCGATGCATCCGCCACACGCAGACCCTTAATCCCGTGCACACGGCAATTGGCGTCCAGTACGGTGCCCATGGGACAGGTCCCCACCATATGATAATAACTGATGGGTAAACGCTCATAAGCTTGGGCAACCGCGTTTGCAGCGGTGAAATCAAAAGGCTCCGCCGGGTGGCAACCCAGGGCGTTGGCAGGCCCGGACCGCACCCACTGCGCCAGCCGGGCAAAGGCATGTTGCAGACGGGCAAATCCATCCTCAGGCAGCGGCGGTGCCGTAACCACCGGCTCAGCATCCACCTCATCACCCAGTTTAACACTCCCCCGGCCGGATGAGCGCATCAGCAACGCTGCCATCATAAATAATGTTGGCCCCGGAGAGGAACTCATGGCAATTGGGAAACAATGATAGTCCGGGTCCGTGCCGTTGGATGCACCCACCAGCAGTACCTGAGCCGGTCCCGCAATCCCGCCCCGCTCCCCCTCATGCACAAAAGGAATACCCGTGCCAAGATGATCACTCATGGTTTCGCCCACAGGCAGATCTGCGTGTACCCGTATGCCATGTTCCCCAAGATGCGTCCCGGGGCCGATACCTGAACGCATGAGCAACCATGGGGTCCACAACGCGCCGGCGCATACAACCACCTCATCAGCATCTATTTCCTCCCCCGTGGTCAGACGCAAACCGGTGGCCCGGGCACCCTCAATGGCTATGTTGGCCACTTCCGCCCCGGTGCGCACAACCAGGTTTTCCCGCCGGCGTACCTTTGGGGTGAGATAAGCAAGACTGGTGGACACCCGGCGTGCATCCTGATCAATGGTCACCGGAAATACCCCAACGCCGGGTAGCTGGCTGGGATCGTTAATATCATCCACCCGCTTGTTTCCCGTTTCCAGCATGCCGTCATAAAAGGCCAATTGCGCCCGGCTGATTTCATCCCGCCGCCAGCGCCGCACCGGCAGCGGTCCGCTGTTGCCATGGATTGGCGACGCCGGAAAATCAGCATCCCTTTCCGCGGCAATAAAGGTATCCACCACATCCTCCCAGCCCCAGCCCTCCAGACCTGCAGCCGCCCAATGATTATAGTCCTGGGGTAAACCCCGCAGGGTGGCAAGACCATTTATGGCGGACGTGCCGCCCAGCAATCGCCCCTGTAAAGCACCAATGGGTGTGCTTTGGGTCAGCATTGGCGTAACCACGGAATGGGTGCCGTGTTGCCAGATTTCCGGCGCCCGTTGCGGCTCCAATATCATCGTGTCGTAGCTATTCTGGTCCGGCCCCGCTTCCAGTAAGGTCACCGCCAGGTGCGCATCTTCGCTCAACCGGGCCGCAAGCACCGCTCCCGACGTACCACCCCCAACAATCACAATATGTTTGGACTTTTGCACCATGGTATACCCCGCGTATCGATAATTTTAGGTAGTTATACCTAAAAATAGGTAATACTACCTAATTTGTCAATACCCGGATTCGAAAATGCCAATCCCCATTCCAGGGCAGGAGTGTTTGCAGGATTCGGGCAGAACAAGCAGGGTTGCTCCACGGCAGATTCCACCCCCGGCACCCTGTACAATTGAGAAGAATGCAGACTAAGGTGGGGACAGTCCCAGCCGGACTTAGCCAAATGTCGATTTGTTCAAAGATTGTTCACAATCCGTGCCGTTAAATGACCTGGCGGACTAGTGCAAACGCATACCGCATGCTTCTACACAGGGAGGTATTCCTATGAACAGGGAGGTATTCCTATGAACAGGGAGGTATTCCTATGAGCAGGGAGATATTTCTATGACGAGCAACCGTATTCCGATACTGGCCTGGCTGATATCCGCAGCGCTTGCAGGTTGCGGCGGCGGCGGTTCTTCCGGCAGCCCACCGGTGAACGTCACACCCACCCCGGTACCCACGGTACCCAGCGTCACCACCACGCCGGCATTCACCGCCCTGAGCTTTAACGCACCGGTGGCTTTGCGTCAGGCCCCGGGTGACAACAGCACATGGTATGTCGTTGAGCAGGCCGGGCGTATTCAACGCTTTGACAATGACCCCAACACAACCACCAGCACAACATTTCTGGATATCTCCAGCCAGGTCAATAACTTGAGCTCTGAAACCGGCATGTTGAGCATGACCTTCCACCCCCAATACCCCGCAACACCCACCGTATATGTGCTGTACAGCACCAACGGTACATTACGTACCCGTCTATCCAGTTTTCAGTTGACCACCGGCGGCGATGTATTGGACCCGGCCAGCGAAAACGTACTGATTGAGGTACCCCAACCCCAGACCAATCACAATGGTGGAGATCTGGCATTTACCCTTGACGGTCTGCTGCTTGCCTCTCTGGGTGATGGAGGTGGTGCCGGCGACCCCGGCGAAAATGCACAAAATACCCGCAATCTGCTGGGTACGGTGATCCGCATCAATGTTGATGGTCCGCCACCTTATGGACTGCCGGCGGACAACCCTTTTGCTGCCAGCAACCGCTGTCAGCTCACCGCGCAGAGCAGCGACTGCGCGGAAATATACGCCTGGGGCTTTCGCAACCCATGGCGCATCAGCGTGGACAGCTTAAGCGGCGATCTGTGGCTTGCGGATGTGGGTCAAAATGACTGGGAAGAAGTAAATCGGGTCAGCCTGGGCGGCAACTACGGCTGGAACGACCGGGAAGGGGCACACTGTTTTGACCCCCCGGCAAACTGCGCCAACAACTTTGCTGAACCCGTTGCCGAGTACGATCACGGTCAAGGGCAATCGATCACCGGCGGCTATGTCTATCGGGGCAGCAACATTGCCAATCTGGTGGGTAGGTATGTTTTTGGCGACTTTGTCAGCGGCCGTTTATTCGCCGTGGATGTTGACAGCACACCCACGGTCACCGCCACGGAAATTGGTGATACCAGTTTTGGCATTTCCACCTTCGGCCGGGACCAGGACGGCGAACTGTATGTGGTCAACTATAACAACGGCAGCCTGCACCGTCTGGTCGATGCCCCCTAGGATCGGGTTGTACACCGCCAGACAAACGCTGTACAAATTTTATGGCCATACGGACACGGATTTTGACAAGAAGCTCACGCAGGTGAAGACAGATCCGGACACCATTTTTAAGTCCCTAACAGCGGTTTTTGCAACGCCTATTCCACCCGCTGAAAGACATCGGAGTTGGTTAAAAAGGCATTCCACACACCGGTTTCCTGGGTTTGTTCCCTATTTTCCCAGCGCCGCACCAGCACCCAGATCGTGTGAATGGCCTGGATCCCGTCCGCATTTCTTTCGATGCGCCCGGAGAAGGAGGTAATGGATTCAAGATTGGCCTCAGCGTCCCGCCAATCCACGCTGAAGGCCAATACATCACCGTTGGCCATCCCAACAATGGGGTATTCTTTTCCCGATGCCGCCCGGCCTTTTCTGGAACAGTAGCTGCCGCTGATGACGCCATCCTGTTCGTGCAACTGCAATGTGGAACCGTTCTGGTTAATCCACTCGCCGCTTAATGTTGAAGCTGTTAAGTCCATATTTGTTCGTCTGCAGTTTTCTTGTTCAGGAGTATCCTTCTTATTGGGAGACTGAGGCAACTCATGCCACGCCGGGTTTATAATCACGAACCGATGGCTGACTCACGACCCACATCACCCAGGCATAAGATTTTGACCACCAACAAGCCAATACAGACCCTTGAGGCCCAACTTCAATCCGCTTTGACCGCGGCGCAGGTTGATCCAACAACCGTTGAACGGTGTGTTAAACAATGGTTGATCAAGGACCGTTATGTCCACCATGAATACGTCCCGCAACTTCACGCCCAAACCACCGCTGACCTGCCGCCGGACGCCGCCGCCAACTTCCACCGCGCGGTGCTGCTGAGTTTAAGCCGGCATACCCTGGCACATGGGTTAGCCGCCGGCACAATGCGCACGCTGCAGCTTGCGGAAATCAGCCGTATTGTGGATGACTGTGCGCGGCAGCCGGATGCGTACTTTCAGTTGAACAAAAAACGCAACCCCCTGGAAAAAGACCTGAGCTTAAGTGCCGGCCGCAGTCTGGTCATTGGCGGCGCCTGGATGGTGGAGCAGCGCTGCGTCAATCCCTACCCCTCCTCCCATACCCGCTTATGGCAGCCCCGCCGCATGCAGATGTTGCGGCATGTGTTCGGGCGTCAGCCGGAATGTTTTGTGGTGCACACTCTGGAACGCCGTATCCGTCACTTCAAGGCAGCGGAACACGAACAGGCCATGCGCAATTTGGCGCAACACCTGGCCACAACATCCCTGGCAGGAGTCTATCGCGAAAGTTGGTTTCTCGATCCGGAAGTCAGCCGGCTTTCGCCAAGCATCGCCTTCCTGGCTGCATTGCCCGTGGAAAACGGGGCACAACTTAAGTTTAAACAAGACGCGGACGCTGATATGTCAGCCGACGCCCTGGACAAGTCCCCGCAACGCAAGGCTGCTTACAACGCCGGTGACTATACCCCCAGGATTTATGCCTACTTCTGGCCCCGTAAAGCCGTGCTTAACTGGTTACTGTCCGGAAACTGACTGACCGAATACTGCGCATTCCGGACACAGCGTCGCTGGCCTAAGCGAGCAGGGCGGTAAAGAAATCTTTAACGTTTGCGCTGTCCAGAAAATCATCCAGGGAATAATCCAGGTCAAATTCTTCGTTGACCGCATCCAACAGCTCCACCGCCATCACCGAATCCCCGCCTACATCGACAAAACTACAGGCTAAATTGGCCTCCAGGTCAAAACTATCCGTATATTGACCGGCAACCCAACTGAGAAAGGTATCAATGTCCACGGCGGGCACAACACCCGGGCTGCCCGAAGTCTCGGCTGCCGCTGCGGTTTCGAATTGCGGCGGGTGCTGGGGCATGCCCACCGTCCAACCCGCATCCGCCCACATCAGCGGGTCAGCAAGGCCAGCCAGCACCACCCGGTCACCGCCAAAGGGGTCCCGGCCGTGGGTGCTTAACATATTGTCCAACACCAGAATATCCCCGGCCTGCCAGTCGAATCGTTGGGTGTGCTGGTCGTGGGCGGCAAGAATATGCTGATACTGCTCGAAACTGATAGGGGTGCCATCACCAAAAAAAGTGTTGTGCGGCAGACCGGCGGATCCAACCTGGCGCTTAAGGTGCTCACGCAGGGTATCGTCCAGAGCGTATTGACTCAGCGCCAGGGCATGATTAAACCACACCTCATCTGCGGTCACCGGATGAACAATGGTCGCCGGGCGCACTTGGCTGGTGCGTACCCCATCATCGGGTAGCCACTCCAGGGCTATTTTTGCCTCCACCGCGTAAGCTTCCAGTTGTTCCCGGGTTTGTACCTGAAACACGTCCCGCCAATCCATGCCCACCCCGGCAGAAAAGTTGCGCACGTACATCACCCCCAGGCGGCGAAACTGTTCCACCAGCGCCGGATCAAGAGCGGCCAGAATATCGCGCGTGTCGGCAATTGGGGTTGCCCCACCCTGCTCCGCCGGGACCGTGCAGCAGAACAGAATTTTCGACGGCCAACGATGGGTAAAGGCGCTTTCACAATGTTGGGGAATGGTGAAACCTGCCGGTGTATCCGTTGACGTGAGGATGGGTCCGTCAACCGTTGTACGTTTACTTGCCCGGTCCTGATAAGGCATCCACGTACCCACCAGCTTTTGACCCGCCTGAGCAAAGTCGCAGGCCTGCCTGACCCCCGTGCCGCGCAGCAGCACCGCTCCATCAGCCTGCAACGCCCGGCTGATGTCGCATTGATGCAAATCCAACTGGCGGCTTAAATCTTCATGGGATTGTAAATTAATCTGGTGCATGGCCATCACTTTTTCCGTTGCATTAGTTCGTAGCATTCCCTGTCGCGTTCACCAGTTTAAGGGACTTTGTGAGGTTCCCGCCGCGGCAGCCTAGCGCTTTTAGCCCGGTTGCCGGTCACCAATTGTCTGTTCTGTGACCGCTGCACACTGTTTTTTGCAACCGGGTCGCAAACCCTACGGGCCAACTACCTTGGTGCGCTCGCCCCCATTTCACCGTGTTGTATCTCACCCTGTATGTCGGCCATCGGGGGTTTGCTCACCGGTAAC
>JANQMF010000023.1 GCA_028280225.1 Pseudomonadales bacterium
GGGTAAATCCTGGGTTGTTCTGGCCTGGTTCCCCAAGGCTTATACCCGAGGCTGTACAATCGAATGTAAATCGTTAGCGGAAAACGGTCATCTGCTGCGCAGATATCCGGTGAACTACTTTATGGCCAGCGTGGATCCCCTGGAAGACAACTTGGGGTTTGCCGCCGCTGAAGGTGCCGACTTTCCCTTGTTAAGCGACCCGGACAAGTCAGCGGCCGCTGCTTACGGAGTGCTTAACCCCCGGGGTTATGCCAACCGCCACACGTTCTACATCAGCCCCGAGGGTGTTATTGCCGAAATCGACCGCAGTGTAAATCCGGCAACCTCAGCGGAAGATATGGCTGCCACCCTGGGCCGGCTGACGGCAAAACGAGGCACCCCGGGGGATGGCGCCGGTCCTTCGAATTAACTGGAGGGCGGATCAGCCTGCCATTAACAATTTGCACAACAGGCTCAAGAAGTGAACTGGTTCACTGAGCGATATACTCGTTGACCTAATATCACCCCCAGGACAATTTCGATTCATGACATAGGGAAGTGTGATATGAGCAACTTGCGTAACGAGTTCGAGGCGGAAGAACTACAGGAACTGCTCCAGGAAGAGTTTAATCCGGATCTGTTCTACAAGGCACTGAGCAATGCCTTGGAGCAGCTTGAGCGTTACGACGAAGAAGCCGCTTAGCGCAAAACGCTGCTAACGCCGGCGGCAGCCGCCGTTAGCAGCACCACAAAGCACAATGTATAAGACTGGGGCTAAGAGCCAATCTTGGCGGTTACCCATCCCGGAAACTTATCCACCGCCTCCTTGGACATGCCCAACATATCCACCAGCACGTCACCGGCAATGCCATAACCCACCGCTGCGGTGGCGACAAGCAATATAATGCGTTGCAGGTCTTCACGGGTTTCCACGTCCAATACCTTTTGGGTGGTCTGCAACAGCTGATTAAACAGGTCCCGCACCATGCCCATATCCTGGTGTTCCCGGTAACCCTCTACCGCACGCCAGGCAAGCAGTTTACCGTGCCCCCCCTCGGATAAAGCCTCAAATACATTTCCGGCCAGTTCCGCCGGTGAGATTTTGGCATCCATGGCAACAACCAGATCCTGGATCAAATCCAGGGTCATTTTTTCTGACAGAGCATCCCGCATGCCTTCACTTGAGCCAAAGTGGTGGATCAAGGTGGCGTGAGACAGCCCGGCATCATCCGCAACTCCGGTAATGTTCAGCCCCTCAAGGCCATGCTGCCGCAGCCGTCTGGCCGCAGTTTCAAGTATAAGTGTTTTGGATTCCGCTGCTGTCCGTCGCCTTCGCCCTGCCATAGTGCGTATACCTCCTTGCCTTGCCGGCTATTAAAAAGAGATGACTCCCGCAAAGCCAGCATTTTCTTATTGACATCAATGTCAGCAATGATATGCTTATCTACATCAATGTCAATAAGGTGTTCGGAACACCTGAATTCACCCTAAGGTTCCTACCTCAAGAGGACATAAGCTATGCCAGCACAGCAAAATGCCATACAACCCCTTGTTGCTTTCCAGGCCCTGCGGCGCCTGGTGGCTAATCCGGAAGAAACCCATGAAGTTTTTACCGTCATCCGGGCACTGTCCGGAAATTCTCTGCAAAATGGCTACCGCCGCTTTGCCCAGACCCCTTACGGCGCAAAGATTATCCGGGAGGAGATTGACCTTCTGGATACCCTTCGCAACCGGGATTGGCTGGCAAGCCTGCCCGCCGACTCCCTGGGCCGCCACTACCTGAATTTTGTGACCCGCGAAAATCTGTCTGCAGATGGTCTGGTCGAGGCCAGTGAAGAAGCCGAATATCCGGATATGGAGCCGGGTATGGCGCGTTTCAGCAACCGGCAACGGGATACCCATGACTTGTGGCACACCCTCACCCAGTATGGCCGGGACGAACTGGGTGAAGCCTGTCTGCTGGCCTTCACCTATGCACAGACAAAAAATCGTGGCCTGGGTGTGATCTGCCTGGTGGGATGTGCAAAGCTGAGTGAGGTTTACGGCAAGGACGTGTTTCGGGCCGCCTGGCAAGCCTACCGGGACGGACAACGGGCCGCCTGGTTGCCCGCTCAGAATTGGGAGCATTTGTTGAGTCAACCCATCCAAGAAGTTCGTAATGCCCTGGGCATACACCCACCCGAGCGTTACCAGCACTTGCGCCAACCGGAACTGGCCGCTGCCTAGCAGTCTGGTTATTCAGCAGACCGGCTAAAGCCTGTTATCCTGACCCCTTAATCTGGGGGGTCTGTGCAGAAATTCGACTATATTATTGTGGGCGCCGGCACTGCCGGTTGCCTGCTGGCCAATCGGTTATCCGAGGATGCCGGCAAGCAGGTGCTGCTGCTGGAGGCAGGCAAGAACGACAACTACTTCTGGATAGATATCCCCGTAGGATATCTCTATACCATCGGCAATCCGCGCACCGATTGGTGTTTTAATACCCGCCCGGAACCCGGCCTTAATGGACGCAAGCTGAGTTACGCCAGAGGTAAGGTCCTGGGAGGATGTTCGTCCATCAACGCCATGATCTACATGCGTGGTCAGGCTGGTGACTTTGATCATTGGGCCCAGTTGGGCAACCGCGGCTGGGGCTGGGACGACGTCTTACCCGTATTTAAGCGCACGGAAAATTACCAGCACGGGGCCAACGACTACCATGGGGACCGTGGTGAGCTTCGTGTTGAGGAGCGCCGGGTTAATTGGGAGATTCTTGATGCCTGGCGCGACGCCGCGGCAGAATGTGGCATCCCCAAAATTGCGGAGTTCAACACCGGAGACAATTTTGGCAACGCCTATTTTCAGATGAATCAACGCAGCGGGCGTCGCTGGAGCGCAGCCCGGGCGTTTCTGGACCCCGCCCAAAAACGGCCCAACTTAACCGTTATTACCCAGGCACACGCCCTTAAGATTCAATTCAGCAGCCAAAACGGACAAGAGAGTTTGACCGCCACCGGCGTGGATGTACAAACCCCAAGAGGCAAACAAACCTTTTACGCTGCCCGGGAACTTATCCTGGCCGCCGGATCCATCGGCTCTCCCCAACTGCTTGAGCTTTCCGGCATCGGTGACCCGGATGTTCTGTCAGAACACAATATATCCGTTAGACATACTCTTCCCGGAGTGGGTCACAACCTGCAAGACCATCTGCAAATCCGGACAATATATAGGGTAAATAATACCGTTACGCTGAATCAGCGGGCCGGCAGCGTGTGGGGCAAGCTGCGCATGGGTCTGGAGTACTTCATGCAGCACACCGGCCCCCTCACCATGCCGCCCTCCCAGCTTGGCGCTTTTGCTAAAAGTGATCCCGACCAGCCTACGGCAAATATTGAATGGCACGTCCAACCGCTGTCGCTGGACAAATTTGGCGAACCTCTGCATGCATTTAATGCCATTACGCCAAGTGTATGTAATCTCCGGCCCAAGAGCCGGGGATTTGTCCACATTGCCAGTGCCGACCCTCACACAGCACCACACATTCAGTTGAACTACCTTACGCACCAGCAAGACCTTGAAGTTGCCGTGAAGTCGCTGAAGTTTACCCGGCGCATCATGCAGGCCAAGGCACTGGCGCGGTTTGCTCCTGAAGAATTTATGCCCGGTGCACATATCACCGGCAACGATGAATTGGTTAATGCAGCCCGGGATCTGGGCACAACAATTTTCCATCCCGTGGGCACCTGTAAGATGGGTCGCGATGCTCAAGCTGTGGTGAACGATGAGTTGCAGGTACACGGGATTGCCAACCTCAGGGTGATCGACGCATCAGTCATGCCGCAAATTACCTCGGGAAATACCAATGCCCCAACAGTTATGATTGCCGAGCGCGGCGCGGACTTCATCAAACAAGATCACAAACACAAGACGAGGGTTTAACAGTAATGAAAATTGGCTTGTTTTCCACCTTTATGTCCCCCATTGCTGATCGCGGCATGATCAAAGATTTTGCTCAGCGCTGCGAAGAAATGGGTATCGAATCCCTTTGGATGGGCGAACATGTGGTGCTATTTGATGAGACCGAACACCCCTATCCCGGCGCCGCTGACGGCAAGATTCCGGTGCCCGTGGGAGGTGGCATGCTGGACACCGTGGCTACCTTTGGCTTCCTCGCCGGGTTGACCGAAAAAATGCGTTTTGGTACCGGGATCAGCCTGATCTCACAGCGCAATCCACTGTATACCGCCAAAGAGTTTGCCACCCTGGACTGGCTCACTGCAGGACGCATGGACTTTGGTGTGGGTGTCGGCTGGTGTAAAGAGGAAGTTCTGGCCAGCGGCTACTCCTGGCCGGACCGGGGTGCTCGAAGCAACGAATTTCTTGAGCTGATCACCGCCTTATGGACCCAGGAGACCGTCAGCTACAGCGGCCGGCACTTCCAGCTTGCTGCCTGCCATATGGACCCCAAACCACTACAACGGCCACACATCCCCATTATCGTCGGCGGCCATTCAAACGCAGCTCTGCGGCGGGCGGCAAAATACGGCAATGGCTGGTACGGTTTTCAACTCACCCCCTCAACCGCGGCACCGGTACTCGACAATTTGCGTGAGGCTCTGGTTGCTGAGGGCCGGGTGGACGACCCTTTTGAAATTATCATTACCCCGGAATATGCAGATCAGGAAGTGATCAACACCTTTACGGATCTGGGTGTCAACCGGCTTGTGCTGCATCTGGGCTCGCAGAAACCCCGCGCCATAGAGTCACGGTTAGCAGAGGTTGCCCAACTTATCCCCTGACCGGGGCTGACTAATTGTACTTAAACAGAAGCCTGCCGGCTTGTAGACACTAGATCAGGGCCTGGTAAGCGGCAACCCGCATATCATCCGTCAGCGGCAGGGTCGCCCCCATGTATTGTGCCATAACCACCCCGGTCATCTGCTCCCCCGGGTCCACCCAAAAATACGTGCTTGCGGCCCCCGCCCAGCCAAATTCCCCACCATCACTCAAAGACTTAGCCTGACCCGGGTCGATCATCACCCGCCCAACAAGTCCCCAACCATAACCGGCAAGTACATTGGGCCCAATAGCCAGGGGCATCTGTTCAGGTGGAATCCGGTTAGCACGCAGCATCTGCATCATTTTGCGCGACAGGATAACTTCCCCGGTCTGTGCCTTTCCGTCCAGCAACATGTTGGCAAACAGCACATAATCTTCCAAGGTCGAGTACAAGCCCAGGCCACCCCGCTGAAACTGCGGATTGTTCAAAGGGCACATTTGTTCGACATTGATGGGGACAAGCTCCTGGGGGGTAATATCCAAGGAAGGCAAGCTCAACAAGTCACCCACCCCGTACATGCTCATCAGCCGCTCCTGCTGTCCTTCAGGCACCGTAAACCCGGTATCCTTCATACCCAGGGGTGCAAAAATATACTCCTGTAACAAGTCGGCCAAACTTCTGCCGGTGACACACTCGCAGACATGCGCCACAACATCGGTACATACACTGTAGCGCCAGCTCGACCCGGGCTGAAACGCCAGCGGCAGTTCCGCCAGGGCTCCCATCATATCCGACAAAGACCGCTGCCCGTCAGCAAGTATTTCCGCCTCACGGTAGTAGGCCGAAACATGACAGCCCGGAATAAATTCATAAGAAAACCCACCCCTGTGGGTAAGCAGGTCTTCAACGGTAACCGGCCGTTGCAGCGGTTGGATCTGGCCCTGGGGTGTGAGCACCCTGAGTTTGGCAAAGCGGGGGTCAAGCTGTGGCAACAGGTCGTACAGTCTCAGCTTACCCTGCTCAATCAGCTTAAGTGCCAATACGGAGACCACCGGCTTAGTCATGGAAAATATCCTGTACAGGGCTTTGTCCGGAATGGGTTTCTGGGTTTCCGCATCGGCAAACCCTGCTGAGCCGGTGTTGACTGTTTCCCCGGCAACCTGGACCTGCCACTGAATTCCGGCAAACTTTTTCCCCTGAACATAACTGTCGGCTACCGCCTGCATTTGATCTTGTCGATTCATCGTCAACCCACCTAAAGTCTTTTTGGTATACGCTTCGGGTACCACCCGAAACACAGCTTTTTACCCTGCGTTGTCTCGTTAGCCGGACCCAACGGCTTTTGCCTGGGCATAGGAAGGCCGGGAACGGCAAGCTTCCAGCCAGCGGCAGACATTTGGCCAAGCGGAAAGATCAAAGGACAACATATTCAAAAGCTCCATAACACCAGCCAGGTTCAAGTCGGCCAGGGAGAATGTGTCTCCAAGTAAATAATCCCGGTCAGCCAGATGCGCCTCTAACACCTGCAACGGCCGCCCCAGGCCCTTGGTGGCCCGCTCAATCACACCGGCGTCGCGCTTGTCTTGCGCCAGAAAAAACTGTTGCACCACAAGCTGCATTTGCAGCGGCTCAATCTCGCTGATGCCCCAGACACTCCACTGCCAGACTAACGCTTCAGCTTGCAGACCCCGGCCTAACAACTCCGGGCCGTATTTTTTTGCCAGATACATATTGATGGCCATGCTTTCAAACAGCTTTAACTCGCCGTCTTCCCCCTGATCAACCAGAGCGGGAATACGTCCGTTGGGGTTTATCGCCAAATACCCGGGTTGTTTGGAATCTTCCCGAAACGAGGTGGCCACGTGTTGGTAATCCAGACCAATTTCTTCGGCTGCCCATATGGAACGGAAAGCTCTGGAACTGCTGATGCCGTGCAGTATCGGTTTAGTCATTGAGTGTCCCCGGCGAAAAAGGTTGAATTGAAACACAAATAATCAGCCGGAACACGTGGAAAACCTTTTTGTCCGTTGATGCGACAGATATAGCAACAACAGTTTTTGGATTTAAATTTTGATGAAAATAGTCCTCAATACCGCCTTTGCCCTGCCCCTTCTTGCTTGCGCGTTTCAGGATGTTGCGGCAGCCGTGCACACCGAGCCGTTGGATGATTTCACTGAAGTGACCTACACCCTGCCCTATCGGGTGGAATTGGTTGCCACCGATTCCCCCTTTGTTCGCCTGGAGGGTAGCGAAGATGTCTTCAACGAGATCAAATTTCAGGTGCGGGGAGACAAGTTGCGTATTTATGAGGACAGGGGCTGGCTCAGTCCTTGGTGGTCCAGCCGCCATGCTGACGACGTCACCCTGACCGTGGGTTATTATATGCTCGAAGAAATATCCCTCACCGGCAGTGGAGACGTGTTCGCCGCTGAACTGGAGGGTGACCGGATCAAGCTGCACCTTTCCGGTACGGGGCAAGTTGAGGTTGAAAACATCAGCGCCAACGACCTGAACCTGCACACCACCGGAACCGGCAGGGTACTGATCCACGATGCGGAGGTTGATACCGCCAATAGCCGCCTAACCGGTACCGGCAGCATCCGGATCAGCGGTACAACCAATAGCCAGGTGTTGGAAATAACCGGCAGCGGCAAATTTTTTGGTCGGGATCTGCGCGCTCAGGAAACCGAGGCGCAAATTACCGGCACCGGGAATGTTCAATGTTGGACCGAGGTGAGTTTAAAAGCTTCCATAACCGGTTCCGGGGATCTGAGCTATTTCGGCAACCCGCAAATCGACAAAAAAGTCACCGGTTCCGGCAAACTCAAGCGCCTGTAGCGGTTTGCCTGTGGTGTTTTAGTCGACCAGCGCCTGATAGACCAGCGTCTTGAACTCCCGGGCCAGCCGCGTGTGGTGGGGGATGCTCTGGACCATAAAAACGCCAATCAATTGTTCCTGGGGATCAATCCAAAACCGGGTCCCTGCTGCACCTCCCCAGCTGAGTTCCCCAGGTGAGCCGATTTCTCCAGCGGCAGCCGGGTCCACCAAGATGCCAAAACCCAGGCCAAAGGCGGACCCAGTGGCGTAGGTGGCGGTGAGTTTGCCCAGGTGGTTGCCGCTCATAAGTTCCACGGTTTTTGGACCCAGAATTCGCACTCCATCCAGTTCACCACCATTCAAGATCGCCTGACAGAAACGTAAATAATCCCTGGTAGTAGACAACAAGCCCGAGCCGCCCGCCACGAACCTGGCAGCCTCCTGGTAACCGGCATCAACATAATCGGGTGCGGGTTCCAGCTTGTTATCAACGGGTTGGGCAAAAAATCCCTGGTCGCCAATCCCTTGCGGGGCATAAATCTGTGCAAGTCGTTGACGTTTTTCGGGGTCTACGAAAAATCCGGTATCACGCATGTCCAGGGGTGTAAAGATGCGCTCCTCCAGGAAGGTGTCCAGGGGCATGCCGCTGACAATTTCCACCAGCCGGCCCTGAACATCAACCGCCACACTATAGTGCCAGCGGGTACCCGGTTCGTATTGCAAAGGCAGTTGGCCCAACCGTTGAACAAATTGTTGTAGATTCAAGGCCGGGGACAGCAGGCCTGCCCGGCGATAGGCAACATCCACGGGGGTGTTGCCAAAAACACCATAGGTAAAGCCCGCGGTGTGCGTCAGCACATCCCGCACCGTGGGCTGGCGCGCCGCGGGTTTGTACTGGGAGGCATCCCCCAGGGTGACTTCCGGCAGGCTTTCCGGGTCGGCATCCAGGATTTCCGTAATTGTGCCGTCACTGACCACTTCGGGAAGGGTTGCCGAGTGGTCGAAAACCGTCAAGTTACCCAGCTCCGGGATGTATTTTGCAATGGGGTCGTTCAGGGCAATTTTGCCCTCCTCAAAAAGCATCATCACCGCCACCGAAGTGATGGGTTTGGTCATGGAATAGATGCGATAAATGGTATCCGCCCCCATGGGAATCTTGTTCTCCCGATCCGCCATCCCATAAGTTTGCGCATAAACCAGCCGGCCGTTACGCACCACTGCGCCCATTCCCCCAACCATGGTGCCGTCCGCCACCCGGCTTTCCATATGGGCGGTCAGACGATTAAGGCGCTGGTCATCAAAACCCTGCCGTTTGGGTGCCTGTGTGGGAATTTCCCTGGCGGCAAGAAACGGAACCGTGCCAGCCAGGACAAGGAAAATAAGGAGTGCATTGATGAAAGAAGCGCGCATAAATACTTCGTAGCAACAATCGGGCCGCGCAGCTTAGACCATGAACCGGGCAAATACAATCCGCCTGCAAACACTATTCATAAGCCGCAAGCCCAGCACAAAGGGCATTTACCTTTGCGGCAAACCTACATACCATGTCCGGCCCTACATATCTTTCCGGGAGCCCTTTATGACCCTATCCGCATCCAACACCGAGGAACTGCTGGTTGAGCAGGATGGACACATTGTCACCATGACCTTAAACCGGCCGGAGCGGCTAAACGCCATCAGCCGAGCCATGCTCAATGAACTGTCCGAAAAAATGGTCGAGGCGGATAAAGACCCCGAAGTGCGCTGTATTATCCTAACCGGTGCCGGGCGCGGCTTCTGCAGCGGTCTGGATCTCATCGATACCCGCCATCGCCAGGATGAAAGTGGCAAAAACGTAGACTCCGGTTCAAATCAACCCCGCCAGTTGTTCGACCTGCGGGATGCGCCCATAAACGTCATGTGGCATACCGACACCCCAATTATCTGCGCAATCAACGGTGCTGCCGCGGGCTACGGCATGGATATGACCCTGTTGTGCGACATGCGCATCATGGCTGATAACGCCAAACTGGCCGCCGTGACCGCAAAACGTAATGTGGTGCCGGAAAGTGGCGGCACGTGGTTGCTCCCCCGTCTGGTGGGTTGGGCAAAGGCGGCGGAACTCTATTACAGAGGGCGGACCGTCAGCGCGGAAGAAGCGTTGGAGATTGGAATTGTGAACGCGGTTGTGCCCAAGGATGATCTGCTGTCAACCGCACGCCAATGGGCAGAAGAAGTGGCGGAAAATGCACCCATGGCGGTGCAAACCACCAAGCGCATGATGCGCTCCGGCCTGGAAGAATCTTACGATACCGCCGTGGACCACCTGATGGCCCACCTGCATGGACTCTTTCAAAGCGAAGACTTCCAGGAAGGGGTCAAGGCATTCATCGAAAAACGCAAACCCAACTTCACCGGCCGCTAAAACCAATCCGCTAACGTTGGGGTCAGACCCCGGCGTTAGCGAATTCGTCGCACCCCGGGTTAACTGCATACGCTGGGGTCTGACCCCAACGTTAGCGGTTTTTGGCTTCTTCGCGAATTACTTTGGCACCGTCCGGGTCCACGGGGATGCCGTGTACGATTCGGGCGTTGGCGTGGCCAAGCTGTTGCAGCGACATCGCGGATTGCAGCGCCGACCACATACCTTGAGCGTCCTGAGCCTGATTAACACTTTGCTTGGCCAGACGCAGGCCCATGCTGGGTCGTTGGGCAATGCGGTCCGCCATTTGCCAGGTGAAGCTGCTGAGGTCATCCCGGGCCACAACATGGTTGACCATGCCGCAGGACTGGGCTTCCATCGCTGACATGACCCCCCCGGTAAACAGCAGCTCCTTTGCTTTACGCACGCCAAATTCCCAGGGGTGACCAAAGTACTCTACCCCGTTAACACCAAAAGCCACTACCGGATCGGAAAAGGTGGCGTCCTCGCTGGCAATGATAATGTCGCACACCCAAACCAACATCAATCCTGCAGCAATCACCTTACCTTGGACCTCAGCCAGGGTTGGCTTGGGAAAGTTGCGCCAGCGCCAGCAGAGCCCCAGATACAATTCTTCTTCAAACGCCTGGTGCCCTTCCTGACCAGGCTTGTCAAAACCACCCCAATTGCTCACCTGGTCAAAATCAGACATGGGTGTACGATCCCGCATATCATGGCCCGAGGAAAAGTGCGGGCCGTTGCCGGCGAGAATCACCACCTTGACATCATCATCCCGCCCGGCCCGGTCAAAAGCTTGATTAAGTTCATAAAGCATTTGTTTGTCCTGAGCATTGCGCGTATCCGCCCGATCAAGGGCAATCCGTACCACCCCATTTTTGTGTTTTACGTACTCGATCGACGAAAATTCTGCCATCTGCCCGCCTTCCCATTACAATAATTGCCCCAGATCTTAACAAACTTGACCCCGCGAGAGAGTAATCCATTGGAACACACCCGACGCATAAGTCTTGGCTGGCGCTGGTACGCGGCGGCATTGCTGTTTCTGTGCGGCTTTGTCGGCTTCCTTTCGGGCACCGGCGTATCCGAACGTCCAAATGTTGTGGACACCAGTTGGCTTACCAAGGCCTATTACACCCTGGGATTATTTGTGGTGGGTGGATTGGACCTGGGCACCCCCGAGGGTGGACCACTGTGGGGGCGGGTATCCCTGTGGATCGGTTATTTCGGCGCGCCCTTGCTTACCGCTTCAGCGGTTATGGAAGCCATTATTCAAGTTCTGGCGCCGGGACGCTGGCAGCTCAGCCGCATTCGGGACCACGTCATTGTATTTGGCTCCGGCCCGTTGACGGTCAGCTATCTAAAGCTGCTGCGCAGGCACTCAGCCAAAACCCGGGTTGTGGTCGTCGACAGCCAATTTGATCCGGTACGCGCCCAGGAACTGCAAACCCGCTTCCAGGCCACCACCATTGTGGGGAACCTCACCCATGAATATCTGCTGCGCCGCCTGCGCCTGCATCGCGCCCGGCGGGTTTTGCTGCTGGGCAACGACGACTTCCAGGCTTTTGAATCCGTTACCAGAATTCTGCACATTGCACCCAAACTGAAAGGCCGGGTCATTGTCCACTCACACAATCTGCGGCTTATGCGTACGGTACAAGACACACAAATCGCGCAGCAAAGTCAGATATTTAATGTTTACAACCTGGCCGCTGCGGGTCTGGTGCGCACCGACCTGATTGAGCACTTTAAACAGACCGCGCTCAGAGATGTGGTTGTTATGGCGGGATTTGGACGTTTCGGACAGTCGGTGCTGGAAGAACTGCACGCTGTTGCCGCAGACGAAATTGAAGAGGTGATGGTGGTCGATCGCGACGCAGACCGCCGCGTATTGGTTGTGGACGAACAACAGCGCATTGAGCAGAAGTACAAACGCACGGTCTTCCAGGGGGATATCTCTCACCCGGATGTGTGGCGCCAGTTGACCAGCACCATTGACCTGGCCAAGGATGAGCCAACCATTGTTCTGGGCACCGGCGAAGAGCAGAACAATCTGCGAACCGCACTTTGGATCAAACAAAAATACCCCAACGCGCTGGTGTTTGTGCGCACCAATGATCAGTCGAATTTTGCCATGAAGGTGGGGGGTGAACACGGCATAAAGAACATCAGCATCACCCAACTGGTCGAACAACACATGCCCCAGGCCTGGCTGACCTGACCCCGCCACCCCGGGTTTGCCCCACGCACCCGGGCGCATGGCACAAAACTTAAACACGTGCTAAATTTGCTCACCTACTATTTTGGGGAAGCACAAATAGTGATTGTGGGTATTCACCATGTTGCGGTCGGCGTGCCTGACTTTGAGGCTGGCCTGGCCTTTTACCGGGACGTTCTGGGTTTTGAACAGGTTGAACGCACCCATTTCAGCGGTCCCAATCCCGCGGTGGAATCCGCAATTGGTATCACCGCACCCAGTGCGCAGATGGCCATGTTGCGCGGTGGAAATGCCTACATTGAATTGTGGCAGTACGAACAACCCGAACCCGCGGACCTTACCGCCAACCCCAACGACTACGGCTATCCGCACCTTGCCCTTCAGGTCACCGATATTGATAAGGAGCATGCGCGCCTGACCGAGGCGGGCATGAGCTTTGTTGGCCCTCCGGTTGATTTCGGCGACAGCGCTGCGGTCTACGGCCGGGATCCGTTTGGCAACGTCATCGAAATCTACGAAATTCGCGACCCGGCAAGGGCACAGATTGCCAATACACCCTTGGGCACAGCAGCAGGGACAGCCCAGTCACAAGGCGCCCGGTCATGAAGGAAACCGGCACGGTTCCCACAAACGAGCAAATCGCTGATCACTTGGCTATCCAGGACGTCCTGTTCAAGCACAGCCGTGGTGTCGACCGGGCTGATGCGGACCTGTTAAAAAGTGCCTACTGGCCTGATGCTGAGGTGGCTTACGGCAGCTTCAACGGCCCGGCCCACGAATTCTGCGAAGCCCTGCCCGCTGCCATCCGCAGGTATGCCGCAACCCAGCATCGTGTGACCAACATCAGCATCGACTTTCACGGTAATGACGCGGTGGTTGAGAGTTATGTCACCGCTTATCACTATTTTGCCGACAGCCAACACCCGGATACGGAAATGACCTACATCGGCCGCTATGTTGACCACATGCAAAAACGTGGTGGGGTTTGGAAGATGAAGTTTCGCCGCGTGGTAATGGATTGGAACCAAAACACTCAAGCCACCGCTGAGCTTAACGGACCACCCTTTAACGGTCTTGCCCGGGGAGACCGCGCACCGGATGACCCGTTGTATGCCATGCAACAAAAAGTCCTAAACAAATAATATCAGGGGAAAACAAGTGGATCAACACATATTGGCGAGCCGCCTTGCAAACGTCGAGAAGCTTCGCGACGATATCCTTGCCGCCGGCGACGAAGCTCAGGAATTGCGGCGCCTTCCCGACAGCATTGTTAACAAGCTTGTCGACGAGGGGTTTTTCCGCTTTGCCTTGCCGCCCGAAATGGGTGGTGAAAACGCAAGCTCCACGGATACCATCGAAATTCTCGAAGCCATTGCGGCCATCGACGCCTCAGTGTCCTGGAATGTGATGCTGGGCTCAGAAATCAATGCCATGGCTGTTGGGGGCATGGGTCCGGACATTGCCAAAACCGTTTATCTGGACAACCCCAAAGTCATCATGTGCGGGGGCGGCGGCCCAGGCACAAAACCCCCACGGGCCGAACGTACCGCAGACGGTGGCGTGCGCGTGTGGGGTCAATCTACCTTTATCAGTGGATGCCACAACGCCACCTGGTGTTTTATGGCCGCCCCGCTTATGCAGCCGGGCAAGGACGAGCCGGAGCTGGACAGTCAGGGTAACCCAACATTTAAGATGTGGTTTTTGCACAGAGATCAGTGGGAAATACTCGATACCTGGGACGTTGCCGGTTTAAGGGGCTCCGGCAGCCACGACGTAAAAGCAGACGGCGCCTACGTCCCCCCCGAACACGTTGGCGTGGACCTTATGGTTACCCCGGCACACTACGAAAACCCGGTTTACCGCATGCCCATACCCTTGCGCCTTTCCTACAACAAGGTTGCCATTGCTCTTGGTGTGGCCAAGGGGGCCATTGCAACCTTTTCTGATCTGGCGCAAAACAAGGTGCCCATGCTGTCCACCAGCACTCTGAACAAGCGGCCTATTGCCCAATACCGCATGGGCGAGGCAGTCGCCAAATACCGGGCGGCGCGAGCCTATGTGATGAAAGCCATGCAAGATATAGAAGATGAACTGTCCACCGGATTACCCGCTCCCGGTGCAGAAACCACAATCAACGCGCGCCTGGCCTGCACCTATGGTGCTAACGCGTGTATGGAGGTGGTGGACTTATTGCACAATACCGCGGGCACCAGCGGGATGCGGATGCACAGCCCGCTGGAACGTAAGCTCAGGGATGCCCACGCCTGCGCCACCCACCGTTGGGTGGCACACCCCCTGTACCAGGACTTGGGCAGTATATTCCTGGGTAACGAGCCGGACCCGGAATTTACCGGCCAGGGTGCCCCCAGTCCCAAATAAGCAACCCCATGAGTCTGTTTAGCTAACTTTTTGATTCGCTAAACATCGTCTACCTTGGTACCCCGGCTCACCAGCTCGTGGCGAATTATCTTCCAACCCGAATCGCTACGCTGCATGCGTGACTTGTAGGTCGCCCACAAAGTCAGGGTTTTGCCTTGCGGTTCCTTCAGATAATGCAGGGCCTGAACGTCCGTGCGGGCTTCCGCAATGTCACCGTCTATGGTGGCAAGCTGAGGGGCCAGCATATGCTGTGTGGGGCCGTACGCCGCTAACGCCTTTTCCACGTATTCAACCCAGGCATCCGCTCCATTGACCGTGCTGTCACCAAAACCAACCACTTCAACTTCGTCCGCAAAACAGCTGCGATAAAGTTCCATGTCCCGCTCGTCCACGCCTGCCGCATAACGCAGCATGACGTCCTGCACGGCAATTCTATCCGCCACATATTTTGCCTCTTCCAACATCTTTCCCCCTCAAGTATCCGGCTGGTTTCCCCAACGGTTAAAAAAAGTGACCTGCTCCGCGGGCAATCTATCTGCCCGGCGCAGCGTTGCCCCCTTGGTATAACCTACCGGCAACATCACCGTTTGCATAGTCCCGGCAGGCATGGCCAAGATCCGCGCCACTTCCGCCTGGCGTGCCGCAAGCAGCGAGGTCCAGGTAGCACCAATATTTCGTGCCCGCAGCGCCAGCATAAGCGACCAGGCGGCCGGCAGGATAGACCCGTAAAAACCCAGTTGTCCGCCGCTGGCCTCTGCCGGCGGCTGGCCGTCAACACAGACAAAAATCATGGCGGGTATTCGATGCAGATGGGTAATCAGGGCCTTGTGGCTGGGTTTTAATGGCAAGTTCCGCGCTGCCATCAATTCCAACAGTACCTCCCTGTATAACCCCGCAATTGCACCTTTTTGCGCCGTGTCATCAACCACGATAAAACGCCAGCTTTCACCCCCCAGGCCCGTTGGGGCTTGCACCGCCACATTGATGCAGTCGAACAGCACCTGCCGTTCCACGGGCCGGTCAAAATCCAACTTACGCCGGACCGACCGGGCGGTGCTGAGAATTTCATCAATTTGACTCAGATTGATATCCAAGGCCTCATCCCTTCTGCTGATCCACTACCCGTTTCTCACAAACCCATTAAAGCCTACAATGCCTACTTTTGTTAGTTGTGTGCTGCAAGTAAATGGCAACTCTATCAGTTTTAGATCTTTCCCCAATCGTGGAGGGTGGTGATGCAAGGCAGGCGTTGAACAATTCCTTGAAGCTTGCCCAACATGCCGAAACCATGGGTTACCACCGTTATTGGGTTGCGGAGCACCACAATATGCGGGGTATTGCCAGCGCCGCCACTGCGGTGGTCATTGGCCACATTGCAGGCGGCACCCGCACTATTCGCGTGGGTGCCGGCGGCATCATGCTGCCCAACCACGCCCCGCTGATGGTCGCTGAGCAATTTGGCACCCTGGAAGCCCTTTACCCGGGGCGTATCGATCTGGGCCTTGGCCGGGCCCCGGGTACAGACGGGGTGACCGCCCAGGCGTTGCGGCGCACACTTAACAGTGATCCCAATAAATTCCCCCAGGATGTGGTGGAGTTAAGGGAATATCTCAAAGACCCCAAACCGCAACAAAGTGTGTGTGCGGTACCCGGCTACGGCAGCAAGGTACCCCTGTATATATTGGGGTCCAGCCTGTTTGGTGCCCAGCTTGCAGCCATTCTGGGTTTACCTTTTGCCTTTGCCTCACACTTTGCGCCCCAGGCCATGCAGCAGGCCCTTGAAATTTACCGCCAGGAATTTCAACCTTCGGACCACCTGGCACAACCCTATGTCATGCTGGGCTACAATATCTGCGCCGCGGATGACGAAGAGGAAGCTATCTATTTGCGCAGCTCGGGTTTGCAGGCCTACCTTAATCTGCGGTTTGGACGCCCCGGGGAGTTACCTCCACCGGTGCGGAATTTTGAGGACAGCCTGGACGACCAACAAAAAATGGTGATGGATCAGATCAGTTCCTGTGCCAGCACAGGCACGCCACAACAAGTGCGCGGCGATGTGCAGCAATTCCTGGATACCACCGGTGCTGACGAGCTGATTATTGTGGCACAAATTTACGACCACGCTGCCCGGGTACACTCTTACAAGTTGGCCATGGAAGCTTGCCGGGACTTGTAAGCCGATTTTACAACAGAGAGACTAAATATGAAGGCCATAAAAGTAATAGCCATTTTGTTAGGGATCTATATCGGCATTGTTGTCTTGTTCGAATCACTGATCGGATACTTCCAGCCGGAGTCGGAAAATACTCTGGTCATCACCACCCAGGATGCTGACGGGACTCGATACAACCGCGTGCTGAGCCTGCTGACCCACAACGATCAGCTTTACATATCCGTTAACCACTGGCCACGGGCTTGGTACCATAGAGTGGTGGACAATCCGGATATTCAAGTGAGTATAAAGGGTGAAGTGGGTGACTACACCGCTGTGATCTTGCAGGGGGCACAATACGATGAAATTGCCGCCGCCTTTCCTCAGGGGACAGTCTTTAGAATCCTGACCGGCTTTCCGCCACGCCAGATTCTGCGCCTGGATCCCAAACTGGGCTAGGAGTCTGCTGAAAAAGCAGACCCCTAAGCTGGAAATCAGCCGCCGCAACACGGCTGGCGGCTGGCTGGCATGTCACAGGCTGGGGTTAATCAGGAACTTCTGTCCGGTGGCCTGTTGCGCGTAGGTTCGCAGCGTTTCCAGTTGCAAGGCATCAGCCAGGGATATTTCCGCGGCATAACTGCTCGCAAAGGTGGTATTGATTTCGTCGGCCACCCTCTGACGCAACTCGTTGCCTCGCCCAGGGCCAATTTTTTGCAAAAACGGGGTTAACAACCAACCACCCAGGCTCCAGGCCATGCCATAGTTGCGCCTTAACAAGGTTGGGCTGCGCTCCAGGCCACCGTAGATATAAACCTGTTTGTGCTGGGTTGATCCATACCGGCTGTACTGGGTGGCAGTGGCGATTGCAGCGGCTTCCATCGCCCCAAGGATACTGTCAGCCAGCTCACCCCCACCGGTTGCGTCAAAAGCGATATAGGCCCCGGTTGCCGCAATGGCATCCGTCAGGTCCCGGGCAAAGGTCTCTTTGCTGGAATCACAGACATGTGTGGCCCCGATTTCCCGCAACAGCGTTTCCTGCTCCGGCTTACGTACCACATTGACCAGGGGCACTTCGTCCGCCAGACAGATTTTTTGCAGCATTTGTCCCAGGTTCGACGCTGCCGCGGTGTGAATGAGTCCCTGGTAGCCTTCAAGACGCATGGTTTCCACCATGCCCAAGGCGGTCAACGGATTAACAAAACAAGAGGCTGCCTCCTTAGCCCCCACACCTTCATTCATGGCCAGGCACTGATTCACGTTTAGGGTGCGGTACTGGCCATACATGCCACCACCTCCCAGGGCGCCAACCGTCCTGCCAAGCAATGCCTGCGCTGCCTGCGACGTACCCGCCGCAACAACAACGCCACCCCCTTCGTTCCCCGGGGGCAGGGACTGATCAAGCCGGCCACTCAGCGCCTTGAGGACGCCAGGTGAAATGTCCGCGCTTACCGTTGGCCGCTGGGGGGTGCCGCCTTGTCGGGCGGTGCTCACATCCGCCATCCCTAACAACAGGCCCAGATCCGAAGGGTTGATCGGTGCAGCTTCCACCCGCAAAACCACCTCATTTTCCGCCGGGGGCGCCACATCCACTTCTTCAATAGACAACTCCAGCGTACCTGCTGAGGTAACCAGGGAGCGTAGCTGTAACCCCCTTGTTGGCAATTCACTCATTTCAATCCCTCCCTTCCTATAATTTCTCTAATCGTGTCAGTAAAATGGCACTTAAGCACAAAAGGACACATTTCTGGAACCCATAAACGAAAAAGATATTCGTCAGGCATTTAGCGCCGGGCCCGGGTTCGAAAACACCAGCCGGGAACTGTCCGTGCCGCCGCTTGATCATGTGGATTGGGGGGTCCTGGATTACTTTGGCTGGATTCACCGTTCCGGTCACTTAGGGTATGTGGTGATGCCCATCAAAAACAAACTCAGGGGCATTAAGCTGCGGCGGATGTTGAATACCAGTCCACGGCCGCGCACCCACATGTGCTCCTGGTGTAATCATGTTTACCGTAGCAGGGGCACCGCCATGTTCTCCGCTGAGGTGGGTGGTAGCGATGGGCGGCGCAGCATCGGAAATTACATCTGCCGAAATTTAGATTGTAGTATCCGGCTGCGTAATCTGGCTGGTGATCCACCCACCTACCTTCCGGAAACTATTGATTTACAAAGAAAAATTGCCAGATTAGAAAATGCGGTTATCACCTTCATGGCACGGGCCCAACGTCTGCCTGATCTATTTTAGGCTTGTCTGTGTTTTTGACCTGTCAAAGCTGCAAACAGGCTGGTTTGATGCGCTGCAACAAAGGATAATGTGCCGTTTTTAGCGGAGCATATCTATGTCCCTGGATACCTTCAGAAAGGAAACACGAGACTGGCTCGAAGCCAGTTGTCCTCCGGAGATGCGCCTGGGCACCGTGCATTTTGAAGACGCTTATGCACTGTACCAGACGGATGCAGCCCTCGCCTGGCGTGACGCTGCGGCCAGCCGCGGTTGGACCGCACCACATTGGCCCGCCGTTTATGGCGGTGGTGGCCTGGAACCGGCCAAGGTGAGAATTCTTCAGGAAGAAATGGCCCGCATCAAAGCTTTACCCCCGGCAACGGGCATGGGACTGATCATGATTGGCCCAACCCTGCTTGAGTTGGGTACCGAGGACCAAAAACAGCGACACCTGCCCAAAATAGTCAGCGGCGAAGCCCAATGGTGCCAGGGATACAGCGAACCCGGTGCCGGTTCGGATCTGGCTGGGCTGCAAACAAAGGCGGTGCTGGATGGGGACCAATTTGTTATCAATGGACAAAAAATCTGGACCTCGGGTGCCCAGCATGCCAATTGGATGTTTGCTCTGGTTCGCACAGATCCGGACGCACCCAAACACGACGGTATCAGCTTTGTACTGCTGCCCATGGACCAACCCGGGGTCACCGTCAAACCCATTAAACTGATCTCCGGATCGTCGCCATTTTGCGAAACCTTCTTCGATAACGCCATTGCCAAGCGCGAGGATCTGATTGGCGAATTGAACAAGGGCTGGACTGTCGGCAAGCGCCTGCTCCAGTACGAGCGAAACGGTGCAAGTCGACCCGCACCGAAGAAGAAGCGGGTTGAAAATGTCTACGCCCGGCTGGCCAAACAATACATCGGCACCACTTCGTCAGGCAAAATATCCGACCCTGGCATGCGTACGGATGTGCTCAAACAAACAATGCAGGAAAAGGCCATGGCGCTGACCACAAAACGGGTTTTGGACGAAAGCAAATCCACGGGCGCACCTGGGGCGGCCACTTCGATCTTCAAGCTGGTGGGATCAACCCTGGCAAAAGACGGATCACAACTAAAATCCAACCTGCGCGGCACCGCCGGGCTGGCATGGGAAGCCTCCGGCTATACCGAAGATGAGGTGGAAGCCACACACAGCTGGCTGCGGGACCGGGCGGTGACCATCTACGGCGGAACCAACGAAGTACAAATGAACATCATCGCAAAACGCGTACTGGAACTCCCCGATTAAAACCTATCCGCTAACGTTGGGGTCAGACCCCAGCGTATGCAGTTACCCACCGGTGTGACGAATTCGCTTACGCTGGGGTCTGACCCCAACGTTAGCGGTTATGTGCCGGTGTAGACGGGGTTGCGTTTTTCCACAAAGGCGCGCATGCCTTCCTTGGCATCATCGGTTCCGGCGCACAGGATTTGGTTGCGGTTTTCAATGGCCATGGCCGCTTCCAGACTACCGGCGTCGATCGCCATGTTCAGTCCTTCCTTGGTTAATCTCAGGCCCATGGGTGAGGTGGTGAGCATTTCTTCAAGATAGGGTTCGGCTGCACTCTTCAACTCACCATCCGCCACCACTTCGGACACCAGGCCCGTAGCCAGCGCACGTTCGGCGTTAATAAAGCGGCCCGTCAACATCAATTCCGAGGCAATGGAGGTACCAACCAGTCTCGGCAGAAAATACGAGGTTCCCATATCACAGGCGGACAGGCCGATGCGGATAAAGGCTGCGTTCATGCGAGCGCTTTGGGCAGCTATTCTGATATCGGAAGCCAGGACAAAGGCAAAGCCACCGCCACAGGCCGGCCCTTGCACCAGGCTGACAATGGGTTGCGGGCAACGCCGCATACGAATGTACACCTCAGCCAGGTAGCCTTGAAACCCCCAGCCCTGGCCCACGGGGCGGTGGCCTTCAGCGTCCACCCTGTTTTCAACCCCCACCTGTTTAATATCCAGACCGGCACAGAACGCGCGCCCTTCCCCGGCCATGACAATTACCCGGGAATCGGTATCTTCCATCATCTGTCCAAAATAGTGCCGCAGATCCGTGACCATCTGGGTATTGATGGCATTCAACGCTTCCGGTCGGTTCAAGGTCAGCCAATCCACGCCATCTGTCCGCTCAACCCGGATGGTGTCGTATTCTGCCGGTGCTCCCATGATTCCCCCAATATGATGTACAAAACCAATATTGTCCTTAGCTCACGGGCGAATGACAACGTCGACGCAGACAAATTTGACGGTCCCAACTGGCAGACCGGGGGACCGTTGTATAATATTAGAACGCGATCCAAACTTGGGAGGTTTCATGGACCAGCAGGACATCAATACCCTTCGCCAACTCATGGAGTACGAAGCAGCGCGAACCCAGCCTCCGGTGGCCTTTCCAACGCTGCCCGATATCCCCGGGGGGCGCTATACCGATCCGCGCTTTTTTGCACTCGAAAAAGCACACATCTGGCGCAAGTCCTGGCTGTTTGCCGCTCACATAGACGAGATACCCGAACCCGGCTGCTACCGGCTGTGGGAAAATGCCGGCCAGCCGGTAATTATCGTCCACGCGGATGATGGCGCCATAAACGCCTTTTACAATACCTGCAGTCACCGGGGTGCCCCCATTGTCACCGATTCAGCCGGTCAACGGCCCCGCCTGGTGTGTAAGTATCACGGCTGGACCTACAGTCACAGCGGAGAACTCCTGGCCATCCGCGACGCGGAAGACTTCCACAATCTGGACTTAAGCTGCCGCAGTCTGCAGCGGGTGCGTTGTGAACTTTTTGGCAACCTGATTTTTGTCAATTTTGACGAACACGCACCCAGCTTATTAGAATGGTTAGGACCCGTAGCCAGGGAATGGGAAGAATTCCAGTTCGGCAAATGCCGCCTGGCCGCGCGTCATATCTGGGATCTTAACTGTAACTGGAAAATTGCCATGGAGGCCAATACCGAGGTCTACCACGTGCGCAGCATTCACCCCAAGACCGTCTCTCCCATGCTGGACGACCGGCGCAACGTCAACACCTTTTATCCCCAGGGTCACGGCCGCATGGTTGCACCACGACCAAAACAAGCAGACGGCAGCCTTAACCTCCCGGAAGAACGCAACGTCTGGCCGGAAATAGAAACCGCCGGCGAAATTGCCCGCACCTGCACCCAATCTTACGGCGTATTCCCCAACTGGGTTTCCCCCTTGTCCGAGCGGGCCATTCCACCCCTGTTGTTCTGGCCCAACGGCATCAACAAATGCCGTTTGGAAACCTGGACCCTGGCACCGGACTGGGGTGACGGACCCAGGCCGGATATGTGGACACAAAATGATGGACAATCCCTGTCCCAGGTTTTGCTTGAAGACACCGAATTTGGTGAATGGATCCAAAAGTCCGTGGAAAGTTATGGCTTTAAGGGGGTACCCCTAAGTTATCAGGAAGCAAGGATTTACCACTGGAACCAATTCGCGGACAAAATGATCGGCATCGAAAATATTCCGCCGGAACTCCGCGTGGAGCAAGTATTGGGCGACGAATGGATGTATCCTAATGACCCAAGGATTGCGGAGCTAAATCAAGTTTCAGGTGGATAAGGCACTTGCCAATTTTCGAATTTGCGACTTTACCGGGCAACTCGCCGGCGCAGGGGCCACCAAGTGGTTATCCGCTTTTGGTGCCGAAGTCATCCGCATCGAAGACCCCGTCCGCCAGGGCCGCTGGGATATATTGCGGGGTATGGAGCCCTATAAACCAGGACAGAGCGGCGCCGAGTTCGGTGGTGCCTTCAACAACCACAACACCGACAAACTAGGCATAACCCTTAACCTGCGCACCGAACGCGGTAAAGAAATTCTTACCGAGCTGGTGAAAATTTCCGACGCAGTCACCGAAAATTTTGCCGCCGGGGTACTCAAAAAATGGGGGTTTGACTACCCGCGCCTGCAGGCCATCAAGCCGGATATTGTTTACGTATCCAATTGTGGTTTTGGCCACGAAGGCCCTTACCACCGGTATAAAACCTGGGGGCCCATTGTCCAGGCCGTCTCCGGACTGACATTTACCTCCGCCCTGCCTGAACAACCCCCCGCCGGGTGGGGATACTCCTACATGGATCATACCGGCGGCTACTACATGGCCATGGCCATCATGTTAGCCCTGCTACACAGACAACAAACCGGCGAGGGCCAGTGGGTTGACCTGGCCTGCACCGAAGCCGCCGTAACCCTAAACGGCCCCGCCCTGCTCAACTGGACAGTTAATCAAAAGCCCACCCGCCAGACTATACAACCCAGCTCTAATCGCAGCCAGTTTGCGCCCATGGCACCCCACGGCATTTACCCCTGCAAAGATATTGACGGCGCCGGAGATCACTGGATTGCCATCAGCTGCCGCCACCAGCAGGATTGGAAACTGCTGGCGGCATTCATCAACAAGCCCTGGACCCAACCCTACGACGATACTGCTTATCGTCTGGAGCATCAGGATAGCCTGGATGAAGAGATGACCCGCTGGTGTTCCGGCTTCGACAAGTTTCAGCTCCAGGAAAAACTGCGCACCCTGCCCATACCCGTTGCCGTGGTTCACAAACCCCGGGAGCGTATCGAGAAGGATCCGGCCACAGCACAATTTGGCCTGTGGCCAACCGTTCAACACAGTGCCATGGGGGAGGTCCGAGTGGATGGCCAACCGGTCCACCTGTCAAAAACCGATTGGCAAATGAACCGGGGAGCACCGCTGTTGGGTGAGCACAATCACCAGGTCTTGTCCGGATTGCTGGGCATGGATGATGCGGAAATCGCGCAGCTTCAGCAGGATGGTGTCATATGACCGTCCTGTCCGGTTTAACCGTCGTGGAACTGGCCAACGAACGCATATCCTTTGCCGGTAAATTAATGGCGGATATGGGGGCGGATGTCATCCTCGTCGAACCCCCAACAGGAGACCCAAGCCGGCACTATCCACCCTTCGTGAATGACCAGCCCGGCGAAAATCGAAGCCTGTATTTCTGGCACTACAACACCAGTAAACGCAGCCTTGTACTGGACCTGGATGCCGCTGAGGATCGGCAGCTCTTCAAAAAACTGGTGACCAGGGCAAATATACTCTTAGAATCCGAGCCCACCCAGCGCCTTAAAAGTCTGGGCCTGGACTATGAAGACCTGAGCATCTTAAACCCCCAACTGATACACATTGCCGTCACCCCCTATGGACGCAACAACCCCGACAGCGATCTACCCACCACCGACCTTACCCTGATGGCAGCGGGTGGTCCCCCCTGGAGTTGCGGCTACGATGACCATGAGTTGCCGCCGGTCCGCGGCTTGGGCAATCAGGCGTATCACACGGCCAGCCACTTTGCCTACCTGTCGGCGCTGACCGCATTGTTGTACCAGAACACAGGCGGAGCCGGCCAATTTATTGATGTATCGATAACCGCAGCCCTGAACGTCACCACCGAAGCCGCCACCTATAGCTGGCTGGTCAACGGCAGTACCGTGCAGCGGCAGACCGGACGCCATGCCGCTACCCATGCAACCGGCGAAACCCAAATGATGTGTGCAGACGGCCGCTACGTAAATACCGGGGTGCCGCCGCGCTTTCCCGAAGAATTTGCCAAGCTGCTGGCCTGGATGGGTAAAATTGATCTGCTGGATGAGTTTCCGGAAGCGGTATTCCTGGAAATGGGGGCCAATTGGGAGGGACCCTTTGACCTTTCCAAAATCGGCTCAGACGATACCATCACCGCGATATTCGGCGCCGGTAGAGAAGGTCTCAAGCTCATCGCCCAAAGCGTATCCGCTTACGACTTCTTTATCGGCTGCCAGGAAGCCGGGCTGGCGGTAGGTATTATCAACAGCCCCGAGGAAGTTTTTGAAGACAAACACTTCAAAGCCCGCGGCTTTCAGGTCCCGGTTACCCACGGCAACATTGAATACCTTTACCCGGGCGCACCGTACAAATTACCCGCCAGTCCATGGCAGATCTACAGCAAGGCGCCTGAACTTGGGGAACATCACGCAGACATTCTGGCGGAACTGGAGTAGACCACGTTGCCGTTAACAACCGTGAACCGCACTTGAGTGTTTGCCAGGTCCTTAACCACCGCTTGCCAGCCCTGACATAAGATGACCAGGTCCGCAGTTTCACCAGGTTCTATCCGGCGGGCTGATCCACCCGGAGAGGTGGGTTTAGCCAGGTAACCTCGAAGGGCTTCCTCAGCACAAACCCGCTCCCCGGGGCCAAGAACCCGCCCCCCATCCGTGCAACGGTGCACCGCTGCCTGCATCACCTGCCATGGGTTGACCGGACCATAGGGGGCATCGGAGCTTGCGGCCACGGGAATTCCGGCATCCAGCAGGCTTTGATAACGGTACAGATCCTCCCATTCTTCCCGGGGAACACCCGCACAAAAACGTTCACCCCGATGGGCAATAAATCCAGGCTGGGTCACCACACAAACTTCCAGCGCCCGTAAACCCGGCAGGCATTGTGTGGGGATCACCCCACCATGCTCAATCCGGTCACCCTCCATGGCACCCACCTCACTCAGCGCCGCCATGGCCAGCAGCAGTTCCACCCGGCTCACACAGTGAAAGGCCACCCTGCGCCGGTGTACCCGGGCTGCTTTAATACGCAGCACCAGATCCTCCAGACCGGGCAGGCGGTCTTCATCCAACATAATTTTCAGCGGCCCGTGCTGTAAATCATCATTCCCCATCAGCCAGACTTTCTGCGGCAAAGCGGCAAAATGCCCTGAGGCCGCGGGCCCATTGGTATAAGACGCATCGGTAAAGCCGGTGATCCCAAGAGAAGCCAGATAAGCCCCGGTGGCTTCCCCCGCCGCACGCCGGGCCTGGATTTCTCCCGCATCTTGAGACAACGCCCCGGCTAACCAGGCATCCATCCGGAACAGACGTCCGGTCGGCATGCCCCGGGGGTCGCGTTCAATCCCCGGCTCGTCTATCCCCGCCAACCCCAGTTCTTCAACCGCCCGGGTATTGAGCAACCACATTTTGCCCGAGCTGTGTTGCAGGCGCGCCGGCCTGTCTGGCACATAACGGCTCAGTTCCTGGTGGTTAAGGTCCCCCACCATGGATTCGTGATAACCCACACCCCGCAACCAGCCGCTGCCCCGCACCCCCGCCAGAGCCCGGGTAAATTGGGCCGGGTTGTGCAAGCCATGCAAGTCCAGGGAGCGCCGGGCTGCCGCCAGGGCAAAAAAATGCAAGTGGTGGTCGTGCAGGCCAGGCAAACCGCAGCCGCCCCGGGCATCCCAAACCTCGTCATCTCCCCCGGCTAAACCGACACCCAATTCAACAATGTTCCGGTTCCGGCATCTAATATCCAGCAATTCACCATTTATTTCAGCGTCTTTGATTAGCATACTGCGCGTTATGAAGTCCCCAATCACCTTCGATGAGTATACGCGGATCTGCCAATCACCGGCACTTAAGGAACGCACCGCCTGCATCGCGGGCAACCCCTGCCTGGTGGTGCACTTGCCGGATGCCAC
>JANQMF010000085.1 GCA_028280225.1 Pseudomonadales bacterium
TCGTGGGCAATACGCGCCCAGGAAGCGGCAGCATCCACCCGGGACTGAGTCAACAGACCACTGGAATGGTCTTCACGCAGCTTGTCCAGATTCAGGCCATCAGGGTTAGCACCAAACTGATCTCCCAACGGGCCGCTGCGCAGCGCTAAGTCAGCCAGTTCCATGTAGGAACGCCTGTCGGCAGGGTCATCCGGCCCCTGTCCGGTCATTGCCGTCACCGGGTCCGCAAGCCCCAGCCTTTGCATGATTGCATCGTAAATCTCGTATTCATGCCGGCTCTCCCCCCGCGGCGGGATAACCGCGTCCACACAATGCAGCCATGGCTCCGGCGCATTGGCCGCCCACAGATCGTTGACGTCAGCCCGCTCGTAGAATGTGGGCACGGGCAGGATGTAATCCGCGTATCGATTGGACTCATTCACGTAGAAGTCCAGGGACACAAATAAGTCCAGCGCATCCAGGGCCTGAGCGGTTTTTTCGCCATCCGGGTAAGCCATAATCGGATTACCACTATCCAGGAAAAAGGCTCTGATCTGGCCGTCACCCGGAGTCAGTATTTCATCCGCAAGGCCACCACCGGGTTGTGAACCATTCACCAGAGGCAGATTGCCGATGCGGGAACGTTTTGCACCGTAGTCTGACGGCCGTCGTGTACCGGCCACCGGTTCAAAGGGAGATCGGCCAATGACGCTGCCGCCTTGTTTGGCAAAGTTACCCGTAGCCAGATTAATTGCGTCCATCAACACGTTAGACAACGTCGAATACCGCCCTCGATTTGTGCCAACCCGGCCATAACAAGCTGCGGTTCGCGCCTTGGCAAAACGCCGTGCTAGTTCGCGGATTTTGTCTTCAGCAATGGTGCAACGGGCACTGATCTCCGACCAGTTAAATTGTTGGGTTGCCGCAACCAACTCATCCCAGCCGGCAACGTGCTCCGCCAGTATGGCGGACTGTGTCAACTCTTCTTCGATCAGACAACGCAGCATACCCAGCAACAACCAGATATCACTGTCCGGGGCAATCGGCTGGTGCTCGTAACGCCGTGCCGTTTCGGTGCGCCGGGGGTCCACTACAACAACCCCGTCACGCTGGGCTATCTGGTCCAGATATTCGAGGGCGCGTGGCGCGGAGATCAAAGACATTTTTGAGATCATCGGGTTGCCGCCGAATATCATCAGGAAGTCCGTATCCGGCAGGTCCGGAAAGGGGTAGCGGCCGCCGTCACCAAAAACCTGATCCGAAGCCAAGACCCTGGCCCCGGTATCAACGTGCATCGCGGTATAAACTTTGTCAGAGCCTAACGCGCGAACAAAGCCGAAGCCATACGCATAGTGCATGGTGGAGAATGCCGCAGGATTACCGATATAGCTTGCCAGCGAGTTACCGCCAAAAGTTGTGGTGATTTCTTTTAAGCGCCGGGCGATATCATCCAGAGCAGTTTCCCAGGACACCGCTTCAAATTCACCCGGCCCACCGGTGCGGCGCATGGGCTGCAACAGCCGGTCTTCGTCATAGGTCACATTTAACATGCCGGGTGCTTTAACACACAGATGACCCCTGGACACGGGATGGTTTCTGTCCGGGTGAATTGCGCTGATGTGACCGTCTTTGACTTCCGCCTCCAAGCCGCACTGGGCTTCACACAAACGGCAGTAAGTCTTATGCAGGCCATCCTCTCCGGGTGCTAACATTTTTTATTTTCTCCCTAAGCTACCAGAATACCGGGGGTCTGGTGGGTGAATTGTCCGTTGTCATGTACCTTGATGCCCCCCACGAAGGTTGCCACATAACCGGCGGTTGATTGTACCAAACGCTTACCCCCTGCCGGCAGGTCGTAATGCATGCGGGGCATGTCCACGTTAAGTTGCGCATGATCAATGACATTGATATCCGCGTGTCCGCCCACCTGAAGATTACCCCGGTCTGCAAAACCGTAAAGGCTTGCCGGTTCCGCAGTAAGCTTGCGAATCACCTCCGGCAAAGACATACGCTCGCCACAGGTACGGTCCCGGGTCCAATAAGTCAGCATGGTGGTGGTTGCACTGGCATCACATATGACCGAGCTGTGCGCACCGCCATCCCCAAGCCCCAGGATCGAACCATCATAACGCATCATCTCAAGCATGGGGTCTAACGAAAATTGTGCATAGTTGCCGCTGGCCAGCAACAATATCCCACACCCGTTGTTGGCCATTAACGTATCATACATATACTCAGCGGTGGATTGACCGGCCCGCTGGGCGGCAGCAATCACGGCATCGTTCTTGCGCGGTTCGTAGTCCATGGCGCCGGACATGGCAAAAAGCCGCGAAAACAACCGGGCAAAGCCACCCGGTGAAGCTTCCGCCTCTGCCACAATAGCTTTGCGGCGCGGTGCTTGCGCCAGTTCGGCAAGACGGGCATCGATCGCCAGGTGGGCTATCTCCCTATAGCTGGGACAACGGGAGAACGGATGACTCACCGCCTCCCAGGTGATAATTGCTCCGGTTGGGCGCCCCAATACCTGGGGAAATACCCTGACCCCCTCTGCAACCGCTTGTTGGGTTTGTGCCATCAGCCCCCGCCAGCCATCCGGATGGTCATTGGTCTGTTTTAACGAGTAGGTCAACGTGCAGCCGGTGGTGCGCGCAACGTTGATGGCCATACCGATTTCTTCGTCCGCCAGGGGGTATTGATTAAATTCAGGTGCAAGCTGCAATACCCGCCCATGGGCAGCCAACACCTCCCCTAAGGCCTGATACTCCGCCAGGTCCGCGTGCCGGCTTGGCGCGGGAATACCGGCTCGGGTTTTCTGGCCATGCAGGCGGGTGGATCCCAGGCCTACCGCCCCGGCGGCCAGGGCTTCATCCGCAATACGGGCCATGGCGGCAATGTCTTCCCGGCTTGCCGGTTCACCTTGAATGGCCCGCTCGCCCATCACAAATACACGCAAACACGAATGCGGCAATAAACCGGCTACGTTCATGTCATACCGATGCTCGCGCAGCGTCGCCAGATATTCAGGAAAACTCTCCCAGTTCCAAGGCAGCCCGGCGTTAAGCTGCGCCGCCGGGATGTCTTCAACACCCTCCATCAGCGCCACAACAAATTCCCGGTGTTCAGCCTTGCAGGGTGCAAAGCCGACCCCACAATTTCCCATGACTGTTGTTGTAATACCGTGGCCGGAGTTGGGCTTAAGATGCTGCTCCCAGGTGACATTGCCATCCAGATGGGAATGCACGTCGATAAATCCAGGCGTGACCAGTAACCCCTGGGCGTCCAGGTGCTCCTTACCCGGTGCCTGCGCCAAATCCCCAATGGCTGCAATCCGTCCGTCGACGACCCCCACGTCCGCTACACGGCCCGGACTGCCCGTGCCGTCGAACACCTGACCGCGCCGAATCACCAGATCATACATCGTTACCCCCACACCCCGAAGGAACTCAACAGTTTACGCCCAATGGGCATACATCCGTATAAAATTTTGGGAATATCAATATGCCAAGTAATTATTGATTGACAAACCAATAAGTTTGTGAAGAATGCTCTACCCGTTCGATAGACAAATCTGATCAAGTGTGTGCAAAACAAAAACAGCAGGCTGGCCAATCATCGGCAGACCGGCTTGCTGATTGGCTAAGGGCATAAAGGGAGTAAATAAAGTGAGTGAATTCAACAACAAGTGTGTCATCGTCACCGGGGGTGCATCAGGGTTCGGCAAGGCGATGAGCGAAAAATTTGCTGCCGCCGGCGCTTCAGTGGTGGTTGCTGATTTGAATATTGAAGGGGCGGAAGCCGTGGCCGGCAGTCTGGACCAGGCCATTGCGGTGCAGATAGATGTGGCAGACGAAGAACAAAACCGCAATCTTGCGGATGCTGCGGTTGATGCCTTTGGCAAAATCGACGTGGTCTGTGCCAATGCCGGCATCCCTCACCGTGCCGGGCGCGCCATCGAAATGGATACCGCGGAGTTTGACCGCATGTTTGCCATCAATACGCGCAGCGTTTTCCTGGCGGCAAAATACTGTGTACCCCATATGCCGGCAGGCAGCGCCATTGTCACCACCTCCTCCATTGGTGCTAAACGCCCCCGGCCCGGGCTTGCGGCGTATTACGCCGCCAAGGGTGCGGTGCTCACCCTGACCCAGGCATTGGCTGTTGAACTGGCACCCAATATTCGGGTTAACGCCATATGTCCGGTGTCCGCCCCAACCGGTTTTGATCAAAACGCTTCAGGTATGGCGGAACTGTCTGACAAGGTGAACGCACAAATCATTGCCGGCATTCCCATGGGCCGGCGCGCCACTCCCGAGGACGTGGCTGACGCGACCTTCTTCCTCAGCTCAAACGAGGCTAAATTTCTAACCGGGGTTTGCCTTGATATTGACGGTGGCCGCGCCATACAGTAGTTAATCCACTTTTACTCCAGGAGAAGCTCATGGATCATCTCGCCGCTTGGGACAAATTTGCCAACATGGGCTACGAGGACCTGCCCAGCAACGTCATGCGGGTTGCCAACCAGTGTATTCTGGATTGGTTCGGCTGTGCCCTGGCGGGCAGCACGGAACCCCTGTCGGAAATTCTGCGTAGCCAATTTGGCCACCGCAGTGGTGCCTGCAGTGTAATCGGCACAAACCTTAAACTGGAAGCACCCACCGCCGCCCTGTTAAACGGTGCCAGCGGGCACGCCCTGGACTACGATGATACGGGCTCCAGCGCCGGCTGCCATACCACCGCTCCGGTACTACCGGCGGTGCTTGCGGTTGCTGAGGAAATTGGCGCCACCGGTCATGAGTTGATCACCGCCTTTGTAGTGGGTGTGGAAATTGAGGGCCGCATTAACCACGCCATGGGCCGGGACCACTATCCGCGCGGCTGGCATACCACGGCAACATACGGCACATTTGGCGCCACCGCTGCTGTTGCCCATCTGCTGAAGCTGCCGAAAGACCAGTATGCCATTGCCATGGGGTTAGCCGCTTCCCACGCCAGCGGGGTTAAGGCCAACTTTGGCACCATGACCAAACCGTATCACCCGGGACGTGCTGCGGAAAACGGCATCAACTGCGCCCGGCTGGCTGCCGCCGGATTTACCGCAAAGCCGGAAGCGGTGTTGGGTAACCAGGGGTTTATTCAGGCGGCTTCCAACGCCACCGATGCCACGGCAAAACTTGCCGCCATTGCCGATGATTGGCTGATTCTGGGTACCCTGTTTAAGTACCATGCAGCCTGTCATCTGACCCATTCAACCATTGAAAGCGTATTGAAGTTACGCAACAACCTGAGCGTGGATGATTTATCCTCGCTGACCATTACCGTAAATCCGGTGCTGCTGGACATCTGTGGTGTTGCAGAGCCAAAAAGCGGCCTGGAAGGCAAATTCAGCTTGCGGGGGACCGCCTCCTTAGCCCTCAACGGCATCGACACCGCAAGTCCGCAAACCTTTGTTGACGAAGTCGTGAACAGCGATGCCGTGCAGGAGATGATCAACAAGATCTCTGTGGAAACCGACGAATCCCTCACTCATTTCCAATCCAAGGTTGCCTGGGTTGATGCCGCCCAAAACGCCCACGAGGAATTTAACGACTTATCTACCCCGTCGGAGGACTACGACGAACAGGGAGATAAGCTCAGACAGAAGTTCACGAGTCTGTGTGACTTTGCGGGCCACGATAGCGCCACTACCTTGGATAAAGTTAACGCCATCAACAGCACCGCCACACTCTCTATTGGCTAACGGGACTAAACTATGAATGTCAGCGAAGCCGTCCGGGCGCGTCGAACGATCCGTGCCTTTAAAGATGAGCCCGTACCCGAAGAAGTCATTCGTGAAGTGCTCGACCTGGCCCGGCATGCGCCATCCAACAGCAATACCCAACCCTGGCGGATAGATGTTGTCTCCGGGGCTGCCCGGCAGCAGCTACAGGCAGCCATATTTGCCGAGATAAAGTCCGGCGTTAAACCCTATCCGGCTTTCCCACCCGGCGGCACGGGATTGCTTGGCCGATACAAAGAGCGGCAGCGCGAATGTGCTTATCAATACTTCTCCGCGGTGGGCATAGACCAGGATGACAAAAAGGCACGCGCCGCCCTGTCCATGAAAAACTGGGAATTTTTTGGCGCACCGCACGCCGCGTTTCTGTCTTATCCCGAAACCATGCATCGAGCCAACGCCATAGATATGGGGATATTTCTACAAACCATCATGCTGTTGCTGGTGGAGCGGGGAATTGCTTCGTGTCCGCAAGGCGCCCTGGCGACTTACCCGGGACCGGTGAAAGCCATGTTGCCCATTCCGGAAGAGAATGCCATTTTGTGTGGCCTTTCCTTTGGTTACCCGGACTTGGATGCACCGATAAATTCCACAGCAGCAAAAATGGATCGGGAATCCGTAGAGGTTTTTTCCAGCATAACAAGCTGACCCCGAACCGGGCCTATAAATCCCCTAGTGAAAAAGTAACGCTTATTCAACTTCTGTCAGCTCGTGTTGTGGGTCAAGCTGGTGTTAGCGTTGTCCAAGGGATAGAACCGCAAATCGAAACGCATTAACGGCTCGAAAACCGGCACAAAATGGGATCTGTCAGTCTGAAGGGATTTTGTTGAATCAAGTTTGGCACAACTCCGCCGTCGCATCCAAAGTCCCGCCAGATGGTTGGGCAATCAACACCGTTCAGAGCCTCTTCAATACCGTTCTTGCAGTCTTCTGAGTATTTGCCGCCAGGTCCACGGAACTGCGAGCCGACGGTTTTTTCAACAATGTGCTGTGTATCCACACGCATTTTAAGGTCATCACAGAGCAATGACGACTGGAACGCGTAACAAGTATGCCTCACCAGTAACGCATGCGGGTTTTGAGGTAAAGGAGGAATGTCCAACCTATTGTTGCTTTTCTCTTCCTTTTCTAACAGTTCCAAGTACACATCAACCAGTTCTTTGGAAACAAAATGATGGTACTGAGGATAGGCAAGCAGCGCTTCTTCACCTATGAGTACTTTCATATCTGGATTATGGTGCGCCGTGGCAAACGCACCCGCGTCGAGCACCATGCCTGGTAGGTAAAACGACACAAACGTTCTTTCGTATGGTTGTGCCTGCTTCACAAGGTGGCGGGACAACTTGCCTAATTCTTCCTCGGTTGGAAGTCGGCCACCAATCAGCGGCACCTGCAGATCCAGAGAGTGTTTAAATGGCCGCATTTCATTCCTTTTCAAAATCTCAAACGGGATCAATTCCGGTTTTTGCACATCAGCAGGCACTGGATCGTTACCTGGGTCAATAAAAATCGAAATGCAGACTACGGCAAGCCATCCAAATGAAAGCACTCTGGTGAATATGCTAAAGCCACGCGCAAGCGTGAACCACGAAAAGATGAAAGGCGCAAACAGAATCCCGATCGCTAGGGCAATGCGGCCAATAACATTCTTCATATGCAGTCTTCAATTCAGGCTTGTTAACGAAAACTAGCAGATGAGGTGCAACAAGTATCAACAGAACTTAAACGAGCCCAACAAGGTCGCTGAAAATTACATTAGCGGTGTATGTGGAGGGAGTATCTGATTTCTGACGTAGGAAGTTACTCCCAAATGTCACGGTTTCGGAGCACATTTGATCAATCGCTACTGTTGTTATTTGGATGAGTATTCCGCCGAAAGACTAAGAGTGCCGTACTGGAAAATCTGTAAACCATGTGACCGGTACAGACCGGCCGCGCCGTGGACGACATGCTCACCGAGCTCAACAAGCTGGCAAAAGCCAAGGTGGGGACACTGGAGGGCGACGCGTACAATGCCGCCGTCAACGCTATACAGTCCGGCTTACCTGGCAACTTAGCTCAACAACTGGCAGCGGTGGACGCCAAGTATGCTCAGTATGCAGTCATGCGCAAAGCATCAACCTATGCAGGCAGCAGCGCCCGGCATGGCGGTATAGTCACGCCTGATGATTTGCGCAGAGCGACACTGGCCAAAGACAGTACCAATAAGACGTTGGCCAGCCAGGGCCGTGCCACCTTGCAGCAACAGGCGGAAACGGGGCTGGATGAGATCAATGCGGTGCTCGCTAAGGACCCTACTATCCGCAATGTGCTGCAACGTAGCGGCGCATTGGCCGGTGCAGTCGAGTGATCCCCTTCGACGTGTCTGAAAACCTGCTCAGACGTAGTTTGGCCAAAAGTAGGCACCTACAGCATAGCCTTGCGTCTGCTTACGCGGGCGTCGACGCCTACACGTTAGGCTACATCTACGCGACAGATTTGCAGATAGCGCTGGCAGAAGGAATTGAATGCCCGGACTTTAGGAGGGAGCTAGCGGAAGGGCTAAGGGCAGGACTTAAGGACGCTGCAACAGCGCCGTTGACAGAGGATAGCCTGCCTACATTTATGGACTAACGCCTGCTTGTGACGATAGTCAGACAATAATCGTAACGCTGTTTCTACCAATACGTGCGAACTGTTCGAGTTGCGTGGACATGAACCTACCCCGGTGAATACTTACATGTGCTCCAGTTCCGGCAGCAACCCTAATTATCTGTTCGATTTGAGTGGACATGTAGTTATGCCCCTCCGGAATTTGAACATTCGCTCCGAGCCGCACTAGTTGCTCAACCTGATTTGCCATCAATGCCATTTGATCAATCTCCAAACTGTTTAGTATTCCGGTTAGCTCTGCAACTTTATCAAACCCTGTCGCTTAAAAAATGCTATCCAGCCACTAATAAGTTCACAATCTCCCTCTTGTGCGGTGCTCTTTTCGCCACAGCTTTTTCTAACGCATCGACTGACTTGCCGTCGAAACGCTGCGCCACTATCCACCAACTGTCGCGGGCACTCCCATTTTTATAGGGCTTTTGAGGTTGAGCTACTACTTTGATCTTCATTGCTTGTCTTCCTTAGCTTCATAACAAGTTAACTCACGATAAATCATGAGTCTAAGAAAGCAAGTGAGGTAAGAACTATGGCTCGGTATCTAGCACTGTACGGAAGTTGGGGTAGAACAGGCTAATGGGATTATCTACAGAGTCAGGATCTTCAAGCGCTGCCCTAACTTGCGCAGATATCTCTGAACGATGCACCTCAATTTGTGGTACTAAGGAGTAGATGGTTGAGGTATCGATCTGAATCGTCCTAACTTGCCCCAGATCAAAGGGGATACGGTCGCTTGATCGAATCAATTGCACAACTGGGAGTCTAGCTGCATGCCGTATCGCAAGTTCATAGAATACATTTGGGTTGTGGTAAGACATGTCTGCAATAACAAGCCGCGACCTTAAGAGAAAGTCGATCACCTGGCGGGTAATCGTGCCAGGTTTTGCAATCTGGTCAGCACGCACGACTTTTAACTGAAACTTTTCTAGCGCTGGTTCAACAATACTCCCAAGAAATAAGTCAGAGTGTTTTCTTTCTTCGGAGTCTTCCTCACCAATAGGAGTGATGTAAAAGCAAGTAGTTTCGAAATCAGCCTGATCTGATGTAACGAGACTGTTAGAACGAGCCACATTGAAGCCGTCTGTTGACCCAGCGTTGAGGGCCCCAGCCTGCTGTGATGTTGGAAGGTCATCAAGCGCATGCTCGATCGTGACTATCCTTTCGGCACCAGAAAGGGTTTTGAGGATTTTCAAATATCGCGCATTAACAATAAAAGTGTCTACACACTCTTCTGCGTATTCCTCGTCTAAACCGGAATCTTTTACAGAATCTACCAAAGCCTGCTTCGCAGGGAGTCGGTTGTTTTTGAACTGTTCGTACAGGTGGTTAAAACTATCAATCGAAGCTATCGAGAGGTCAAACCTTGCTTTTACCCGCAGTTTTGGTGCAACTTCCTCGTCAGCCGCTTTCAATCCATCTTTTGTTAGCTCTAAGTGCTCAGATTTAGCACTTCCGCTAATAAGTCCGTACTTGCTAGCTGTTGCTATAAGCCCTCTGCTAGGCCCCGATTCAGGAGCTTTACCTATGTGATCGAATAACCCTAAGCGCCGAACTGGTGTACCGCTCCCATATGCAAGAATACTCTTGGCGAATCCTAAAGCTTCCTCGAACGATCCTGACGGAATTGGTTTAACTGTGCGCTTGCGCTTTGCAGGTTTGGCAGCGTCCTGTGTATCGGTGTCTTCAGTCATCCACGCATTTTACCGAAACCTGTATATATATCCACCACACAGGCTACATTCCCTTCGAACGAAGAAAGTCCTCTATAAACCCAGGAATCATGCTAAGTAGCGTCTATGTAGCAGACATATGTCATCTGCTGGTTAAATGGTAAGCTATTGTTTCATACGGGTATTCTGGTAGGCACGGGCGGATTCGAACCGCCGACCTCTGCCATGTCAAGGCAGCGCTCTAACCAACTGAGCTACGCGCCTATTATCGAGCCTTGCAGAAAAACTCTTACAGATCAGTGAGTTACACTCCAGGTGACAAAATCTAAAGCGGACCGGGCAACGTTTCCGGGCATCGGCTGGCGTTACCCTGGTCGCACTCACCGGGGCGGGCGATTGTAAGCAAGATTGTCGAGAAATGGTATAGCCGTGTTCGACTCGGACTCGTTTCGGGTCATCGCACCCCGGCTCTTCATCTGCAAAAATTGCTTACTTTGTGTGTTTGGAACGGCAAGGGAATCACTGGGTTCGCATGTGCTCGCAAAGATCCAGCCCAATCTCTTTCAATGCGGAATCGCACAATGGACAACCGGGACAGGGCCGCACCCATCCTGCCTGTGCAACGCGCCGCAGAAGAAATTTATAGTTGTAAACCAGCCAACCCGCAGCCGCCCAATCGTTGTTTCAACAACGGTTCCGGCAACAGCGCACGTCACTCACCACCCGGACACCATCAAAGCCCATCAGATATTGCCAACCGGTCATATTCGTGTTAGTTAAACCACTTATACCCCCCGGTAGCATAAGCTTGTACGAACAAATTATTCTATATGCGGACAACCTGATCCATTTGGCCTGGGGAAGGTTTGTCACCACAGCCAGCTATGTAGCCTCGGTAGATCAACGCATCTATTGGCTCTACCTGCTCACCTCCACCCTGCTTGCAGGCTATGTCTACTTACGCACTACGCAAAATAGTGGACCCAGTGCCCGCGGCTTTGCTCAATTTCTGTTCCCAAGGCAGATATGGCACAACCCCTCTGCCTGGCTGGATGTGCGTTATTTCTTTTTTCACCAGATCGTCGCACGAATTTATATCTACGGCGGCTTTCTGACCCTGGTCATCCACCTCACCCAAACATTCATACCCATACAAACATCCCCCGGTACACCGCTTAACCCGGGCTGGACTGGCGTGCTGTTTATCTTTGTCCTGGTTGTCTTGAACGATCTTATGAGTTACGGCATTCACTACCTGCAGCACAAAATTCCCGTACTGTGGGAGTTTCACAAAGTACATCATAGTCTGGAGGTTATGCACCCGCTGTCTAACTATCGCGAACATCCCGTTGACAACCTGGCCTACGCAGTAGGGACCGGTATGGTTTATGGCTCAGGGTATGCCTTGTCAGGCTGGTGGCTGGGTTACCGGCCCGAGATGCCCCAGGTTTTGGGGCTTGGTGTGTTGATGTTCGCTTTTAATATCCTTGGCTACAACTTGCGCCATTCTCATGTATGGCTGAGATGGCCCGGCGCGTGGGCAACAGTATTTGCTTCACCGGCACATCACCAGGTGCATCATAGTTGCCACCCGGATCATGTGGACAAAAATTTTGCCTTTATGTTTCCCGCGTGGGATGTGATCTTCAACACCTACTGCATGCCCCAAACCAACCGCGATATTCGTTTTGGTCTCAGCACGAATGACAAGGTTGAATATTCAAGCTGCCTGCAGCTTTATTTTCGGCCGTTCGCGCAATTGATGACCAGGCGTCGTATCCCATTTCCGCCGCAACGTTAGCGGGGTCTGGCTAACGCCCTACTGCCAGCTTGCTTTCAGTTCCAGGGCAGCCTGGTAACCGGGATGAAAACTCAATATGTCATCAACCACCGCTCTGGCGCCGTCCACAAATCCATCCGCATTTGCCTTTTCCGCCTGCAGTATCAACAGATAAGCCGCCTGATCCAGCAGTTGCAACGCCTCCGGATGCGCCGGGTCCAGGGTCAACACTTGTTGCAAAACAGCAACCGCGTTGTCCTCGGGCCAGGTCAAATAACCTTGTGCAATCAGTGACTTAGCCTCCACAATCTGGCGTCCAATCTGTACCTGAGGCGCTGTGGGGGCGGGGGTTTGCACAAGCTCAGGTTGGGGCAAGACCACCGGTTGGGGTTCGATGGGACGAGTCACCGGTGGTGTAACAGGTGGCGCAACAGGTTGAGTAACACCCTCTGATACCGGACGGTGCAAGGCACTGGGAGCGGACAAAATCGGGTCCGCCAGATTGCTGAATCCCGCAGTCTCAATATCCTGGGTTGGTTCCGATGTGCTTAATAACCAGAAAGTCACCGCACAGACCAGCAGCACCAGCGCTGAGGCCACGGTAATAGAACGGCGGGAACGGCGGTGGTCTTTGGCCTCCATAGCCAGGGCAGCCGCTTCCGCAGCCAATGCCCGCTCATGGGCTGTACGGGGTTTGCTTATCCCGGGCTCCACCTTGCCCTGTCGCCGGCTTCTTGCAGCGGTGTTGATTACCGTCTGGTCACGGTGCACGGGTGCTGTCTGCGCAGCGGGTTTCACTCGCGTCGAGTTGCCCCCGGAGGCATCATTTGCCGGGTGCCGTCCATCACCAACGGGCTGGCTTTGTGCCGGTGCCTGCTGCGTGGCCCCGTGCTGTTCTTCACGCCGGCGGGCTTTGCTTTGCTGCCTTTCACGCTCACGTTCCTGCCGGCGCTGGGCTTCCCGCTTCTCATCCAGGGCACGCTTTTCCTGCAGACGCTTTTCCTTCAGCCGTTTTTCCCGTAGACGTTTCTTTTCCAGCTTGGCAAGTTCTGCCTCCCGGGTGTCTTCCAGGGTGACTTCCGCAACAAAGATGTTTGCCACATCCTGCAGCAGGGGAATGTCCTCACTGGGATTTGTCGGCTTGGGCCCCTGATGCCTGGGCACTTTCCCGGCCAATCCGCTATCCACCAATTGGACCGTTTTCTCATTCGTTAACGTTGCATCAGGGTCCTCAAATACCGTGCCAGCGGGCTCGGTAATGTCTGCCTCTGTTTTGGTTTTGGTTTTGGTTTTGGTTTTGGTCGCGCCGGCGGTTGCCGTGGTCCGAGATTCTATCTTTGTCGATGCCTGCTCGGACCGGTTGTCCTGGGCTTCCAAGGCGCTGAGCATTTCTTCCAGCACATCTCGCGTCAGCACAACCTCGTTCAGCGCTGCTTCCAGCGCGTCCTGGGATTCGGGCTCGGTCTGTTCGGTTCTTTTCTGTTCCAGATCGGTGGGCTGACTGGAGGGACGCGGCTGTTTTGCCACCGGCACCGCTTCGGGAACCGGAGTAACCTCCAAGGGCGGCAACGAGTCTGAATGCGTCACCACAACCCGGCTTTCAACCTTGCCCCGTTGTAAATGTTGACTGACATAAACGTGATTATTCGGCAGCTCAACCATGGTACAACGCGGCACAATGGCGCCGGCAGTGTCCATGACCCAGCGTCCCGGGCATTCCAGCCGACATCCCGGAGCCTGATGCACTACGTTCAAACAACCTTTTGGATCAATTTCCAGAGTCACCCAACGTTCCGCCTCTACTCTGGAATCGAGTACCAACAGCCCGTCCGGCCCTTCCCCCAATGTCACCGAGTCCCGTATTTTGATCGTTAGACTGTTCTTGTTTGCAACCAGATACCAGTCTTCCGCCACATGTTCGGAACGCTCAAATTGAACTATGTTTTTTTTCACGAGTTATTCACGATATAGCCGGTCACCCCGGCGGCCAATGCATTGACACTGCCACTTGGCCTGCATAGCGATCCATTGCCAGCACCTTTACGTTTTAGCCTTTCCCACAGCCTGAGCAACCCCGGTTGCTCTTAGTTAGTTACTATATTTTTTTATTATTTTTCGGCTGATATTTTTGTTGTTCTTCTTATTATTTTATTTTTCTTCTTGTCGTTCTTCTTAGTGCATTTCTTTCCGGCTTGTTTTTGTTGTTGCTCAGATCGAATGATGCCTGCCACGCTTAGTTATATTGTGTTATTTGAAGTGGCTTTATTTGTGGGATTGGAACTATGGATCCAAATTTCAGTGTCACCCTTAATGTAAGCTAATTTGACCTGCTTGTACCTCTAAAATCAAGCACAACAACCCACTTCAACCCCACTTTCTCATGCAAATCCGCTTTCCACCGCTTGATTCCTTCAGTGCCGATGCGTATACACCCCATAACAGCGCGGCAACGCACAAAAAAGGGGCTTTTGGGAAAACTAAACCATGCATATTGATCTGATCAGTGCCGAAACCTTTGCCCAGGGCCACCCCTTGGACCAATATCAATGGCTGCAGGACAACGCCCCGGCATACTGGCACGACGAACCGGACGGCCCGGGCTTTTGGGTACTGACCCGCTACGAAGACGTGGCGGAGGTGGGGCGCTCCCCTCACCTGTATAGCTCACAGCCCACGGTCATGATTCAGGATCCGGACGCGGCCAACCCCACAAGCTCAGACGACCATCAGATGATGCTGATGATGGATCCACCCCAACATACCCAATTCCGGCGGATTATCAGCCGGGAATTTACCCGGGGCCCGGCTGCGGAATTGCGCCCCAGAGTGGGGGAGTTGGCCGCCCAGATTATCGATCACGTCATCGACAAGGGTGAATGCGAATTTGTCAGCGAAGTGGCGGGTGAGCTGCCTTCTTATGTCATTGCTGAACTTACCGGCATTCCCCTGGCGGACGGCAGAGAGCTTTACAAACTCACCGAAATTATTCACACCTCGGACGAAGCTTTGCAACCCGGCGAACGCAACAACGCCATTCTACAAATGTTTGCCTATGCCCAGCGGGTTTACCGGGAAAAAAAGGACCACCCCTGTGGCGATCTGGCCAGCCAGATTGTCCACGCCGAAGTGGACGGCCGCCAGCTTGACGAGATGGACTTTCAATTGTTTTTTATGTTGCTGATTGATGCCGGGGGTGACACCACCCGCAACCTGGTGGCCGGCGGGCTCCATCAGCTTACGCAGAATGCGGAACATCTACAGGAGTGGCAGCAGCACCCCACAGGTGAGCTCAATGCCTCTGCCCGGGAAGAGCTTCTGCGTGTTGTCAGTCCGGTCATCTACTTCCGGCGCACAGCGTTGAAAGACCACGAGTTACACGGGCAAACCATCAAGGCCGGCGACAAGGTAGTCCGCTATTTTGCCGCAGCAAATTTTGACCCACGCAAATTTACGCAACCCCGGGAATTAAATTTGCACCGTTTTCCAAATGAACATATTGCCTTCGGCACCGGCACCCATGTCTGCCTGGGTCAGCATATTGCCCGTGTGGAAATAGATGTGATGTTCCACGAAATTTTAAGCCGCATGACCAACTTCAAAACCCTTGAACCGCCGGAATGGCTGGCCTCCAACTTCATTTCAGGCATCCGTCGTATGCCCATCAGCTTCAGCAAAAGATAGCCGCTTATCGTAACAGTTGGGTGTTACGTATCTCCTGCAACTGGTCGCGCAGCTTGGCGGCTTCTTCAAATTCCAGATTCTGCGCATGATCCAACATCTGCTTTTCCAGCTTGTCCAGCAGTTTGCCCAATGCCTTGGGATCATCCGGGATGGCAATGCTCTCCCGGCTGCCCTGACGCCGGGAACGTTTGGGCGCACCCGGGGCTGCGGTCCGCGCCCCCTCCATGATATCCGCCACCTGTTTGGACACCGAACGCGGGGTAATGTTGTGGGTTTTGTTGTGGGTCAGCTGCTTGTCCCGCCGGCGGCCGGTTTCGGCCAGAGCCCGCTCCATGGACCCGGTCATTTTGTCCGCATAAAGGATGGCCCGGCCGCGTAAGTTTCGCGCGGCACGCCCGATGGTTTGAATTAAGGAACCTTCAGAGCGTAAAAAGCCTTCTTTGTCCGCGTCCAGAATCGCCACCAGGGAGACCTCCGGCATGTCCAGACCTTCCCGCAGGAGGTTAATGCCCACCAGCACATCAAATTCACCCAGCCGCAGGTCACGGATAATCTCCATGCGTTCAACGGTATCGATATCCGAGTGCAGATAACGTACCCGGACGCCGTGTTCATCCAGATACTCCGTCAGATCCTCAGCCATGCGTTTGGTCAGGGTGGTGACCAACACCCGGTCTTCCTGTTCAACCACCTGCTGAATCTCACCCAGCAGATCATCCACCTGGGTGGACGCCGGGCGGATCAGGACTTCCGGGTCCACCAATCCGGTGGGCCGTACAACCTGCTCTACAACTTGTCCGCCCATCTGCGCTTCGTAGGGGCCGGGTGTGGCGGAAACAAATATCATCTGGGGTGCCAGGCGTTCCCATTCATCAAAACGTAAGGGCCGGTTGTCCAACGCAGAGGGCAGACGAAAGCCAAATTCAACGAGGGTTTCCTTACGCGACCGGTCACCCTTATACATGCCGCCAATCTGCGGCACGGTGACATGAGATTCATCAATGACCAACAGTGCATCCTTGGGCAGGTAGTCAAACAGGGTGGGGGGTGGTTCCCCCGGGGCGCGCCCGGACAGATACCGGGAATAGTTTTCAATGCCGGAGCAATAACCCAGCTCCGCTATCATTTCCAGGTCAAATCGCGTGCGCTGTTCCAGGCGCTGGGCTTCCACCAACTTGTTATTTGCCGTGAGATAGTTCAACCGGTCCTGCAGTTCCTCCTTGATGTCGTCCAACACCGCCAGAATACGGTCTCTTGGGGTGACGTAGTGGGTCTTGGGGTACACCGTATACCTGGGAACCCGGTTTAAAATTTCACCGGTCAGCGGATCAAATACCGACAGGTCCTCAATTTCGTCATCAAACAGCTCAATGCGCACCGCTTCTTTTTCGGACTCCGCGGGAAATACATCAATCACATCCCCGCGCACACGATAGGTACCGCGCTGAAAAACCTGGTCGTTGCGGGTGTATTGCAATTCGGTCAGCCGGGTGAGTAGCTGGCGCTGGTCCACCCGGTCACCCCGGTCGAGATGCAGGACCATGCGCAGGTACGACTGGGGATCACCCAAACCATAAATCGCCGAAACCGACGCAACGATGATGGCGTCCCGGCGTTCTAAAAGCGCCTTGGTTGCGGACAGCCGCATCTGCTCAATGTGGGCATTGATGGACGAGTCTTTTTCTATATAGGTGTCCGAGGATGGGACATAGGCTTCAGGCTGATAATAGTCGTAGTAGGAGACAAAATACTCAACAGAATTGTTAGGAAAAAAGTCTCTGAATTCACCGTACAACTGGGCAGCCAGGGTTTTGTTGGGCGCCAGAACGATCGCCGGCCGCTGCACCGACTCGATAACCTTGGCCACCGCATAGGTCTTGCCCGAGCCGGTTACCCCCAGCAGGGTCTGATGACTGAGTCCATCTTCCAGGCCATCCACCAGGGCACTGATGGCACCCGGTTGATCTCCTGCCGGCTGATAGTCCGCGACAACGCGTAGTTCAGAATATGATTGCACCATTGGCCAACAGTGTAAGACAACCGATCCCGGGCGCAAGTCATTAAGCGGTCCCGGACCTGAACTTAATCGTTTTTGTCTTCTTCCCCGGCCGTGTCAGCGTCTGCCGCCTCGTCCGCTTCTGATGCTGCTTCGGTTTCCGCTGCCTCTTCCGCACCATCCGCGGATGCCTCTTCTTCCACAGGTTCCGGCTCCGGGGCCTTGGGTGGCGCAGCGGTGATCAGACCCTGTTCAAGCAGAATTTTGACCTTGTCTTCGCCGTTGATGGGGGCTTTATCCGCACCCTTAACCGCATGACGCCCATCTTTGCGCAAATAGATGGTATAGGCCTCGGTACTCGCAACTACTTTCATTACTTTCTCCTGTTAGAATTATTGTCAGTTCGGAACGGGCGGCACTGTAACGCTTCCCCACCTCCTGTCAATCAACAGTTTAACTATAAAAAACGTGTTTCTTATAACCATATGCGATCAAAATCCAAGGATTATCTCGCATTACAATGAGAATTCGCTACAATGCGCGCCTCATTTTTTACCCAGAAAATCAAAGTGCAACAAGAACATGCAGGCAAAATCAGCCATGTGGTGAGGTTTGCAGGGGATTCTGGAGACGGTATCCAGTTGCAAGGCCAACAGTTCACCGTGGCTTCAGCCCTGGCGGGTCACGATTTGGCCACAATGCCTGACTTCCCTGCCGAAATTCGCGCACCCGCGGGGACACGCTACGGTGTGTCAGCATTTCAGATTCAATTTGGCGGTGACCGCATTACCACGCCGGGTGACGAACCCGACGTCCTCATTGCATTTAACCCGGCTGCGCTGATTGTTAATCTGGGCCACCTGGCACCGCACAGCATGGTATTGGTGGACGAAAGTGCCTTCACCGAACAACGGCTCAAACGCGCGGATTTAGCCTCAAATCCCCTGGAAGACGGGACCCTGGCAAATCACGAGGTGGTGAAAATCGACATCACCCACCTGACCATCGAAGCGGTTAAACCCCACGGCTTGGGTAACAAGGACGCCGTTCGTTGTAAAAACTTCTGGGCACTGGGTCTTATCCTGTGGATGTTTGACCAACCCCGGGAACCCACCCAGGAGTGGATCAAGGCAAAATTTGCCAACAATGAACAAATTCGGGAAGCCAACCTGACCGCCCTGAACGCAGGCCACGCCTACGGGGAAAATACCGAATTCAGCCAAGTGCTTGCCCAGGAACATATCCCGGAAGCCCCCCTGGATGCGGTGGAGTACCGCACCATCACCGGTGCCGAAAGCCTTGCGCTGGGGATTGTGGCTGCCGGGGAACTGGCGGATACCGAACTGATGTTCTGTTCCTACCCCATCACCCCCGCTTCGTCTCTGTTGCATCATCTGACGGGATTGCAGGACGCCGGGGTCGGCACCTTTCAGGCAGAGGATGAAATTGCGGCGGTCTGCTCTGCCATTGGCGCGTCCTACGCGGGTAAACTGGGGGTAACCTCTTCCTCCGGTCCCGGTATTGCGCTGAAAACCGAAGCGCTGGGCCTGGCTGTTGTCACCGAACTGCCGCTGCTGGTTGTTAACGTGCAACGGGCGGGGCCATCTACAGGTATGCCGACAAAAACCGAACAGAGTGATCTCTATCAGGCGGTGTACGGCCGCAATGGCGACACCCCGTTACCCGTGGTTGCGGCGCGTTCTCCGGCAGATTGTTTTGACACCGCCATTGAGGCGGTATCCATCGCCCTGCGGCATATGACACCTGTTATCCTGCTGACGGACGGATACATTGCCAACGCTTCAGAGTTATGGCCAATCCCGGATTTTGATCAATACCCAACAATTGATACTTGCCGCCCGGATGAAAACGCCACCGGCAGCGTCTTCCAGCGTAATCCGCAAACTCACGGACGCATCTGGGCCAGCCCCGGGGATGAGCGTTTTGTCTACCGGGTTGGCGGCATCGAAAAAGACATAGTCAGCGGTAATATTTCGTACGATGCGGACAATCACCAGGCGATGACGGACTTGCGCAGAGCGAAGGTTGAAAGTGTAGCTGATTTTATTCCCCCCCAAACCCTGGACCAGGGTTTAACCGGGGGTCTGGGGGTTGTTGCGTGGGGATCCACCTACGGCACCGTTTACCAGGCGGTAAAGGATGCGTTGAACAGCGGCTTACAAGTGGGCCATGTGCATCTGCGCCACATTAACCCCCTGGCTCCGAACTTAGGCGAACTGTTAGCCCGGTTCGAAACGATTTTGGTGCCTGAGCTGAACAACGGTCAATTGGCCACCCTGTTAAGAGACCGGCTGAACGTAAAAGTGGAACAACTGAACAAGGTGTCCGGACAACCACTCACCGTTACGGAGGTCAGAGCGGAAATTCAGCGCCTGGCCAGCCCGCATATGCAAGAGGTAGGAAGCTGATATGGCTGACTTGAGCTTTAAGGACTTTGCTACAGACCAGGAAGTGCGCTGGTGCCCCGGGTGTGGGGACTACTCCATCCTGAAAGGTGTACAGCGTGCCCTGGCTGATGGTGGCTCCAAACCCGAAAATACGGTTTTTGTTTCGGGCATCGGCTGTTCCTCACGTTTACCCTACTACATCAACAGCTATGGCTTTCATACCATCCATGGGCGCGCGCCGGCATTTGCCACCGGCGTAAAGCTGGCTAATCCTGAACTGGAAGTCTGGGTGATAACCGGTGACGGTGACGGCCTGAGCATTGGCGGCAACCACCTGCTGCATGCCCTGCGCCGCAACGTAAATTTGAACGTACTGCTGTTCAACAACGAAATCTACGGCTTGACCAAGGGCCAGTACTCGCCCACTTCCCGGCCGGGCACCGTCAGCCCAACCAGCCCGGATGGATCGGTTGACCATCCCCTGTCACCCGGGCAATTTGCCATCGGTGCGGGGGCCACCTTCTTTGCCCGCAGCGTCGACATCGACCAGAAAACCATGCCGGGTTTACTGATAGAAGCCAAGGAACACGAAGGGACCGCCTTTGTGGAAATACTGCAGAATTGCATTGTGTACAACAAAGACGTTTTTGACGATGTTGCGGCGAAGAAAACCGCCGTGGAAACACAAATTCACGTGCAACACGGCCAGCCGCTGCTATATGGCAAGGATAACGGCAAGGGCCTGCGCCTGAACCCGCAAAGCTTGAGCCTGGAAAGCGTGGTGCTGGGCGAAGATGGCGTTACCGAAGACGACATTTTAGTACACGACGAAACCAACCCAACCCTGGCGCTGTTGCTGGCCAACCTGCACGGCCCCACTGCCATGGGTGTCATTCTGCGCCGCAAACAGGCCTCCTTCGAAAGCGCCTATTGGGATGCTCGCCCCACCGAGCGACGCAAGAAGGTTGTAGAACTCCTTCACACCGGCAACCTCCTCGACCGCCGTAAATAACCGCTAACGTTGGGGTCAGACCCCAGCGTAAGCAGTTTCAGTGGACGGTTGGGGCCATCGGCAACAAAGACAATTCGCCAACGTTGGGGTCTGACCCCAACGTTAGCGGTTTCATTTGTTAAACCCCAATATTTGTGTCATGCCGCACAATTTGTTACCCAAGGTAACGTTTTTCTTGCAAAAATTGGCGCTTTTGGCTAGATTGCCCTGACCAAATTGGTCTGACCACCTTGGCCTGACCAAACCGACAACAATTCAAGGTGTGGATGTCCGCGACATATACGCGACGTATACATATAAGACGTATACGTACAAAAAGTGCGTCATCAGCGGCAATTGCAGCACAACAACACAACCAAGAAGTACAACCAACAATCAATGGCCGGAAAACACGAAAAAATTGCAGGCAGCCTGATCCAAGACATTCTGTCCGGACGTTATCGGGTGGAAGAACGTTTGCCCTCTGAGCGAGACCTGGCAAGCCGTTTTGATGCCAACCGCGGTGCCGTGCGGGAGGCCATGAAAAAGCTGGAACAAATTGGCCTGGCCGAAATTCAACCCGGTGGGGCTCGCGTTAAAGATATGCACGAGGCCAGCCTGGATGTACTAGGTCACCTCCTCACCCATGACCACCTGCCGGACCCGCTGCTCATCGATCAAATTTTGGTGGTAATCAACAGTTTAATGCGATTGGCCACGGAACAAACTCTGGAACTGGCATCGGACCAGGAGATTGAACACATCCGCACTCTGGCCAAGCCCCTGTATGCCGAAGACCTGGACGAAGCCTCACACACCCTGGCGCGGATCGAGCTTTTCCAGAGCATCATGTTGACCAACCGGAATTTACCGCTACAACTTATTTCTAGAACACTGTTTGATCAGTTTGCCCGAAGTCTTGGGGCCCTAAATGAGGTCATGATGATCGACAAGGAAGCCTACGGCGTCTTTGCAAAACAGTTAGACCAGGCCTTGGCCAAGCGGGATGTTCCCGCTGTGCAAGCCACATTTTCAGCTTTGTCAGACCTGCATCGGCAAACCATGATGCACGCTTTCGAAGCCGCGCGCAGTAATTTAAGCCGGGAGGCGGTAACCTCATGATGAGAACCCTGATTATCCCCTTTGTTATATTGTTACTATTCTCCTTCGGCGCCCTGACCCTTATGGCCACCGCGCCGGTCTTGGAACCCACCGCACAAGAACCGGTATATTCAACGGTCCGTATAAAAGAGGTTATCCCCGAAGCGGTGCAGCTGAAAGTGCACAGCCAGGGTACGGTGATGCCTTCCACCGAAAGCCAGCTTATTCCCGAAGTATCCGGCCGCATCACCTGGATGTCGCCCAATCTGGTTGCCGGCGGTTATTTCAAGCAAGGCGAACTTCTCGCCCGGGTTGATGATCAGGACTACCGCAATACCCGGGAACGCGCCAAATCAACCCTGGTCAGGGCGGAAGCGGAACAACAACACGCACGTTTTGAATACAAGCGCCTGCAAAGTCTGGCTGAGCGCAAACTCACTTCCCGCTCCCAACTGGAAGATGGACTGCGTGCCCTGCGCGTAGCGGAAGCCGCCCTGCAGGATAGCAAGGTCAACTACGAGCAGGCCCTGCAAAATGTAGAACGAACCGAAATCAAAGCCCCCTTTACCGGCCTGGTGCGCACCGAAAGTGTCGACATAGGCCAATTCATATCCCGGGGTTCGCCTATCGCCACCCTGTATGCCAGCGATCTGGTGGAAGTCCGCCTGCCCATCGCTGATCGCCAATTGGCTTATCTGAACCTGCCTGCCACCATGCGTGGTGAACTCGCCGAAGACCTGCAGCCCAAGGTCAGACTGTCTACCGAATACGCCGGCCAGAAACTGGAGTGGCATGGCAAAATTGTCCGCACCGAGGCGGAAATAGACGTAACCAGCCGCATGGTGCAACTGGTCGCCCGCGTTCCCAACAACGTCAGTACCGCGCCGTTGTCTGTTGGGCTGTTTGTTGAGGCCGAAATTGAGGGTTTGTCCGCTGACAATATTGTTGTTCTACCCCGCTCCGCAATGCGCAACAACAACCAGGTTTTAATTGTAGATGGTGAAAACAAATTGCGCTTTCGCGCAATCGAACCGCTACGTTTATACCAGGATGACGTGCTTATTCAGGGTGGCTTATACCCCGGGGAGCGCGTCTGTCTTTCACCCGTACAGACCGCTGTTGATGGAATGATCGTCAACCCAATTCTCGACGAAGCCTAGAGCTGGCCAATGCATACCGCAATACGTTGGTTTGCGCATAACCCGGTTGCCGCCAACCTGTTAATGGTGGTCTTGATAATCACCGGTCTTTTTGGTGCCCTGGTTACCAATCAGGAAGAGTTCCCCAACATTGATGTTAAGGCCATCAATGTCCGCGTGCCCTACCTGGGTGCAGCACCGGTGGAGGTAGAAAAATCTGTCTGCGTGCGCGTTGAGGAGGCTATTGAAGGTGTTGAGGGTATTGAAAAGCTGCGCAGCACCGCAACCGAAGGGATGTGTAATGTCACCGCGGAATTATTCAACGACGCGGACGAGGTAGTTGCCCTAAACGAAATCAAGAGCCTGGTCGACGGCATCAACAGCTTTCCGGTGGAAACGGAAAAACCCATTGTGTCCAAGCTGGCCCTCACCCGCCGGGTGGTCCAGGTGGCGGTATCCGGTCATACCGATGAGCGCACCTTAAAAGAACTGGCTTCACAGATCCGGGACGATATCGCTGCCCTGGACGGCATATCACAGGTGGGCGTGGCCTATATTCGGCCGTACGAAATTTCCATTGAAGTATCTGAACTGGAGCTGCGCCGCTACGGGCTGACCTTGGAACAGATCAGCCAGGCGGTGCGCAGCAGCTCGCTGGATATGCCCGGCGGCACCATCAAAACCCGCAACGGTGAGATCCTCATCCGCACCACGGGACAAGCCTACTGGGGACAGGAATTTGAAGACGTGATAGTCCTCACCCGCAGCGACGGCACCCGGGTGGCTTTGCGGGACATTGCGGACATTCGCGATACCTTTGAAGAGGGAGACCTGCTGGCCGAGTTTAACGGTGCCCGGGGGGTTGTGGTCAACGTTTCCCAGGTGGGCACAGAAGATCTGATCCAGATTGCCGACAAAGTCCGGGTGCTTGTCGAGGATTACCGCTCCAAGATACCCCCGGGGATCAGTTTAGATACCTGGATCGATACCTCCCACGAATTACAGGAACGCATGTCTGTGCTTACACAAAACGCCGGCGGCGGCCTGATGTTGGTGCTGGTCATCCTGGCCCTGTTTTTGAAGTTCCGCTTAGCCATGTGGGTGGCGGTGGGCATCCCGGTTGCCCTTCTGGGTACATTTGGCGTGCTTCCATTTACCGATATCAACATCTCCACCATGACGGTCATGGCCTTTATTCTTGTCCTGGGTATAGTTGTGGACGACGCCATTGTGGTGGGTGAGCGGGTATACGCCCATGAACAGATGGGCAAAAGTGGGCTTAAAGCCGCTGTAGAAGGCACCTGGGAAGTTTCGGTACCGGTTATCTTTGGCGTGCTCACCACCATTGCCGCCTTCCTTCCACTGATTGCCGTCGAAGGCCGTATGTCCGGCTTTTTTGCTCCCCTTGGGTGGGTGGTTATTTTTGCGCTGATCTGCAGTATTGTCGAATCGCAGCTGATTCTGCCTTCACACCTTGCCCATCGCAAGCGAGACGAACCCACTAAGGGGTTTTCGAAAGGCTGGAATAAGTTTCAAGGCGGCCTGGCTGACGGCCTCGAAAAGCTCGCCTCGGACATCTACATGCCCTTTGTCCACAAAGTCCTGCGGTGGCGCTATGTCAGCTCCGCCATTGGCCTTGGTGTGCTTATCCTGGCGCTTTCCTTAATCGCCAGCGGCCGGGTGATATTTGGCTTCTTCCCCGCCGTAGAAGGTGACCGGGTCTATGCCGGCCTGGAAATGCCGGAAGGTATTGCCGCAATCACCACCTTGGAAGCCGCGCGCAAAATAGAAGCGGCAGCCCAGCGGGTTAATACGCAATTGACCGAAGAACTGGATTTGGCCCAACCGATTATCCGCAACGTTTTGGCCAGCATTGGCCAACGGGTAGATCGCGATGGTCCCGGGCGCCCTGATGGCGCCGGACGCAGTAATATTGCAGAGGTAGTCATCGATATTGCGCCTCTCAGCGAACGCGCGGGTATCAGTTCAAAAGAAGTGGCAAAACAATGGCGCCGTGAAGTGGGTGCCATTTCCGATGCTGTTAAACTGACCTTCGACTCCGACGCCTACTCAGCCGGCGCGCCCATTGAATATCAGCTGCAGGGTAAGGATGTTGATCGCCTGCGGGAAGCGGCGGAATTTCTGAAAGCAGAGCTGACCCGATACGACGGTGTTTACGACATTTCAGACTCTTTCCGCTCGGGAAAACAGGAAATTCAGCTGAGTTTGCTGCCTGAGGCGCGTAACCTGGGGCTCACCCTGGCCGACTTAGCCAGTCAGGTACGGGCCGCATTTTACGGATCAGAAGCCCAGCGCGTTCAGCGCGACAAAGACGATGTTCGTGTAATGGTTCGCTTTCCGGAAAAAGAACGCAAATCTATCGGCAACCTGGAAGATATGTACATCCGCACCCCGGACGGCAACCAGGTACCTTTCTACAGCGTCGCCAAATTTGAGCTGAGCCGCGGTTACTCCAGCATCAACCGCTTGAATGCTCGGCGAACGGTCACCGTACAAGCCGAAGTTGACCGCGGCCTGGTCTCTCCCGAGGAAGTTACCGCCAGCATCAGGGAAGAACTTATTCCAACTTTCATCGCCCGCTATAGCGATATAGATATATCGTTAGGCGGCGAACAGGAAGAACGGTTTACAGCATTACGCGGCCTGGCCATCGGTTGCGCGTTTTCCCTTATTCTAATTTACGGTCTGTTGGCCATTCCTCTGCGCAGCTATCTGCAACCCCTGGTCATCATGAGCGTAATACCATTTGGTGCCGTGGGGGCCATTGTTGGCCACTACCTTCTGAACGTACAACTGATGTTTTTCTCCGCTCTGGGAATAGTGGCCCTTTCCGGGGTAGTCGTTAACGCCTCCCTTGTTTTGGTGGACTATGCCAATCGCCAGCGCCGGGAAGGCAAGGGCATTATGGAAGCGGTCCTTAACGCCACGGTAATCCGCTTTCGACCCATTCTGCTGACCTCCGTCACCACATTTGTGGGGCTGATCCCGCTGATGTCCACACACACCCCGGCAACGGCTCCCTTTCTGCCCATGGCGGTTTCCCTGGCCTGGGGCGTCTTGTTTGCAACGTTCATTACTTTGTTGCTGGTACCGTGTTTGTACCTGATTGTCGAAGACTGGCTGTATACCTGGGCCCGCTTTAAAGCCTGGACGGCTGGAAAACCCCAACCGCAGCCAATAGATGGTCTGGCCCAGCCATCCAGCGGCGGATAATCAACACGCTGGTTTTACCTAACAACAGCAGCCAGTGGCACCATCGCATCTGGCAGCTCACGTGGCCGGTGATTCTGGCTAACACAACCATTCCCCTGGTGGGACTTGCCGACGTTGCCGTTATGGGGCGTTTACCCGATCCGATCTATATTGCCGCCGTTGCCATGGGCGCAGCCATGTTCAGCGCTGTTTATTGGATATTCGGGTTTCTGCGCATGGGCACCACTGGATTAACCGCCCAGGCTTTCGGCGCGGGCGACCACCCGGAAATTCCCGCCATTTTTCTGCGTGCCTGTGCCATTGCCGTGGCTTTGGGTGGGCTAATGGTTGCGCTCCAATGGCCGCTAAAGCAATTACTTTTTGCATTATTTGATGCCAGCGCACAAACCAGCCAACTTGCTGATCAATACTATTCGTTGCGGATTTATGGCGCACCCGGTTTGTTGCTCCATCTGGTCCAACTGGGCATCCTGTTCGGGTTGCAACGTATGCGCGACACATTGTGGCTGAGTGTGGGGCTCAACCTCACCAACCTTTGTTTAGATATTGTTCTGGTTCTGGGTTTTGACATGGGGGTTAAAGGGGTAGCCCTGGGTACAACCATTAGCGAATGGGGGGCTGCAGCCCTGGGCTTCTGGCTGGTATACCGAGCGTTACGGCAGCTGGGGGCCACCCCCCGGCAGAGTGCTCTATGGCAAGCCAGTAAAGTATCAGCCTTGTTTTCCGTCAGCTCAAACCTGATCCTGCGCACTTTTTTTGTCCAATTGCCTTTCTTTGCAGGCACCGTCATTGCCACGCAACTAGGGGATCTGACCCTGGCGCTGCATGGGGTTTTAATGCAACTCTTCTTCATAATGACCTATAGCCTGGACGGTTTTGCCCACACCGCGGAAACTCTGGCCGGTTACTGTTATGGTGCGCGCCAGCGCCGCCCCCTGCGCCTGGCGGGGTACTACAGCGCGCTGTGGGGGTTTGGTCTGGCGGTGCTCACCGCAATAATCTATGCCCTGTTTGGGCAATGGTTTGTGGAATTTTTAAGTGTTTCTCCAGACTTGCGGACAGCCGCCGTTGAATATCTGCCGTGGATTGTCCTGGCCCCGGTCCTGTGTGTTTGGGCCTTCTTGTTAGACGGTATATTTATCGGCACCACCCACATTCGGGAAATGCGCAACGCCATGATGGCATCCGCAGCAGGCTGGGCCCTGTTGTTGTGGTTGACCTTCCCCGCTCTGGCCTACCACGCTGTTTGGCTGAGCATGAGCGCCTTTATGATACTTCGCGGGGTACTGTTGGGCTTATACTATCCGCGTATCGAAGCGGCCATAGCGCACACTGTTACTGAACAGGATGTTGTGCCGGGTCGTTAACCCACACCGACGGCACCCCATTATGAGCCCAAAGAAGAGACAACAACGCCCATCAGAGACAACCCCACCACTCCGGGTGGCCTTTATCGGCGCCGGATCCATCGCGGACCTGCATCTACGCCTGTTGGAAAAACGCAACGACGTTAACATCACAGCATTTGCCGATGTGAACGAACGGGTTCTGGATCAACGCCGGGCTCAATTTCCCTCAGCCGGCATTTTTGCCAACTACAAACAGATGCTCAGCCAGGACAAGCCGGATGCGGTTTGTGTCTGCACACCCAACAAATTACACGCCGCCCCTACAATCGATGCTCTGCGCGCGGGTTGCCATGTGCTGGTGGAAAAGCCGATGGCGATGAACATGGTGGACGCCCGCCGCATGGTTAAGGCCGCCAGCCAAAGTACCGGCCAATTGATTATCGGCTTTCAACACCGTTACGATCCCCGTACCCAGTATCTACGCAAGGTGTTCGAAGAGGGCGGCTTTGGCAACGTGTTGTACGGCCGGGTCCAAGCCTTGCGCCGGCGGGGTATTCCAAATTGGGGGGTATTCGGGCGCAAGGAGGTACAGGGTGGCGGACCACTCATCGATATTGGTATACACGCCCTGGAGATGGCGCACTATGCCATCGGTTCACCCAACCCAATCAGCGCCAGCGCTGACATGTTCACCTACATTGGCGATAAACCATCAAACCGGGTAGTCAGCATGTGGCCAGACTGGGATTACAAAACTTATAACGTGGAAGACCTTGCCATCGGCCGCATCCGCTTTGCCAACGGTGCCGTGTTGACTCTTGAGTCCTCTTTTGCCGCCCACATCGGTCCCAACAGTCTGATGAATTTTGAGATTTTGGGAGACAAAGGTGGCGCAACCTGGGAACCGACCGTAGTACACACTGACGAATCCGGGCATATGGTGAACAAAACCCCGGCCTGGTTGCCTGACCATGGTTTTGAAACAGTATTTCAACTGAAGATGGACGGCTTTGTGGATCACGTTAAGTACAACCAACCCACTATCTGCCCGGCCACCGACGGCCTGATGGTACAAGCCATGCTGGATGCCTTGTATCGCTCCGCCGATAAGGGCGGACGGGAGACAAAAATCACCCTGTAGTGGAATTACCACCCGATTCAGGTTTGATTCAGGTCAAATAAGCTGCAATTGTCGACCCGGAAGCAGTAACAGGATTTTTTATGGATAACAGATTTTTTGCCATAGGAACCCTTTCCCTCTTAACCCTGGCTTGCGCCAGCGACCCGATTATCGACACCAAGGGGGTCAATATGGCCCAGTATCAGCAGGACCTGAATGAATGCCAGGCCTACGCCCAACAGGTGAATGTGGGTACCAAGGCAGCATCCGGTGCCGCTGCAGGCGCCGTTGTGGGTGCGGTCATAGGCGCGGCGGTGGGTAACAGCAACACCGCCGGCCGTGCCGCCGGAGCGGGCGCCACCGCGGGTGCAGCCAAGGGCACCGGCAGGGCTATGCACGAACGCGAACGCGTAACCCGCAACTGCCTGCGCAACCGAGGCTACGCAGTACTCAACTAAACCCTAACCGCTTACGCTGGGGTCAGACCCCAACGTAAGCAGTTCCCCCGGGGTAGTGCGTTGGGGGTGTATTGTTTAGAATCCTTTTTCTAAATAATTTACTCACTGATTCCAGGGGGAAACATGGCGGAAGCTGCGCTAGAGAATCCAGATCTTTTTGATCTGACCATGTCCGATGAGGCCCAACCACTGTTGGATGCGGTCAAGAAACACATCAAGGAAAACGTCGACCCAATTACCGAAGAATTTTATGCCTTGGGTGAGGGCCGGGCAGACCGCTGGAGTTGGGCCCCCGGCCAATTGGAGCTGCTGGATGGGGCTAAACAAAAGGCCAAAGAATCCGGTTTGTGGAATTTTTTCCTGCCGGACGCCGACACCGGTGAAGGCTTATCGAACCTGGATTACGCCTACATCGCCAGCGAGTTGGGCAAGTCCCCCCTGGCTTCGGAGACCTTAAACTGCTCCGCACCCGATACCGGTAACATGGAGGTGCTGGAGCGTGTGGGCACCCCGGAACAGAAAGAACAGTGGCTCAAGCCTCTGCTGGCCGGCGAGATCCGCTCCGCCTTTGCCATGACGGAACCCGCCCTGCCCTCCTCGGACGCCAAAAACATCAGCACCAAGGCAGAACTCGACGGTGACGAATGGGTGATCAACGGCGAAAAGTACTATATCTCCGGCGCCGGTGACCCACGCTGCAAGATCATGATAACCATGGTCAAAACCAGCCCTGATGCGCCACCTCACAAGCAGCAGTCACAGATTCTGGTGCCCATCGACGCCCCTGGAGTAAAAATCCTGGACGGTATGGAAGTATTTGGCCACGACGATGCACCCCACGGTCACATGCATATCGTTTTCGACAACGTCCGTGTCCCCAAAGAAAATATGTTACTGGGTGAAGGCCGGGGTTTTGAAATCAGCCAGGTCCGTCTGGGACCCGGGCGAATTCACCACTGCATGCGCTCCATCGGTACCGGCGAGCGGGCCCTGGAGCTGATGATTCGCCGGGGCGCCACCCGGGAAGCTTTTGGCAAACCACTGATTCAGCTGGGCAAAAACATTGAAGTGGTCTCCCGGGCCCGCATCGAAATTGATGCCTGCCGGTTGATGGTCCTGCAAGCGGCCAAGGCCATGGACACCCTGGGCAACAAAGAAGCCCGGGTTTACGTCAGTGCCATCAAAGCCATGGTGCCGGAAAAGATCTGCAAAATCATCGATCAGGCGATTCAGATCCACGGTGCCACCGGTGTATCCCAATGGACCCCCCTGGCCAAGATGTATACCGGTCAACGGACCCTGCGCCTGGCTGACGGTCCGGATGAGGTGCATCACATGGTGGTGGGACGCGCCGAAGTCCGCAAGTACGATGGTTTGTTATAGGTACCGCTTGCCCTACTCCGGCGGATTATACTGACACGGCGTTATCCGGCACAAAGGCCGCATCCAGGATGCGGCCTTTGGCTGGTACAAACTCAAAAAGAAGTGCAGGGCTGAAAGCAAAACAGCCGCCCCGCCAAAATCATCCTCTAACTCTGAAAAGAAAAGCGCACCCCGCTGCGCACCGGCAAAGGACGGCCCATTTGCATATACGGCTCAAAGCGCCACCGGCTCACCGCGGCAATGGCAGGCCCATCCAAGATGGGCTCGCTGGAATCCGCCACCAGGACGTCTTCAACATTACCCTCTTCGTTTACGGTAAAAAGCACCTCAACCCAACCGGTGGTTATACCCTTGGGCAGCACCGGCGCAGCCTGGCGTTTGGCTTGTAAATCCCGAATGGCAATCATTTCGTCAAACTGGCCAGCCCGCGCTCGGTTGCGCCGCTCCAGAAAAGCCAGTTCATTGGTAATTTCCGCAAGCTGTTCCTCATCTGCCCCCGCCTCAACCGCCATTTCTACCGTGGCCTGGGCATCACTCAAATCTTCATCCCGGCTGAGCAGCCAAGCACGCTCCACCAAGCCATCAATCACCAGACGTACCCCGGATTTTGCCGCTGGAGAATTCTCGTCTTTCTTCAGCACCGAACGATAGTGTTCTAAAGCACCAATACCCGTTGGGCTCATTTGCCCCACCAGATACCCTTGTTGCATGGCTTCAGCTGCTGCCAATAAGTCTTCTTTGACCGCCTGGTCTTTAACCATGTCGCTCCATTGCAGAGTGAGCTTTTCGGTTTGCGCAATTCCGGGCGTATCCGGCGCAATTTCCTTGGCCAGCGCAATCAATTCTTTGGCCTTGGCATGATTCTCAGCAAAAGCCTCGGTTTGTGCCAGGGTCGCCAGGCGCTGGGCAACTGCATCAATACCCTGCAACGCCACAACGTTGCCCGGATCCATCTGCAGAATTTCCCGGTAACTTGCCAGCGCATTATTTCCCTGGGGTTTAGTCAAATTCCCAGACGCCACCTGACTGACAGCAACATCTATCAGGGCTTTAACCCGCTCGTGATGATTCACCCGGGATAACAAAGATTTTGCGGCTACATTACCCGGTTTCAGCGCCAGTGCCTGATTGGCCAGGTCCGCTGCAGCAACCCAATCCGACTTCAGAATAGCCGACTCCGCGCCGTTTATCAGATAAACCATTACCCGTTCAATACCTTGTCTGGCCACGCGGTTAGACCCATCACTCTCCAACATCTTGTTGTAAAAAAAGAGCGCGCTGTCTCCTTCCGGCTGAGTGATGCGGCCCGCCATAAAAGCCTGTTCTGCCCGGTCCAGCCAATCCACGCCTTCCACAGCAAGCGCCTGGCTTGCAACATAGGCCGGAATCTTCGGCAAATGGGCCACTGCGGGCTCACTCCCCTGCTTCAAATACACCCAGGTGCCGGCAACGCCAACCAATACCACTCCGGCAGCTATGCTGAAGCTATTCCCCAGGGAAAGGCTTTGGGTACGTAAACTCAAACTATTCAATTTTGCACCCCCAGAAACCAGTTACGAAATCTTGTCCACAGGGTTGGTGCCGCCAAGGCTGGATTTCCCCCCTGACCGGATCCAACCAGGGGTCCATCCATTAACTGATGGCTATCCATAAATCGCTGTATAGCTGAACGCAGCCAGATTTTGCATTGCCCGGTTTGCAGGGGTTTTAACAAAAAGCGGAACACCTGGCCGGAGTTGATCATCTGAATCAATACGTTGGCATCCGAACGGTCGCTGGCGACAATAATCACCACCCCGGGCGTAATGGCTCTGACCTGTTGGCTGAGTTGCCTGATATCCTCTTCACTGCGACTCATGTCGGTTACCAATACACCCACATTTCGCTTGCGCAGCAGTTCCAAACCCGACTCTACATCCGGCGCCTGATGAATTTCATGTCCGGCACAAGCGCTGGATACGCCGCTGACCAGATCGGAATCGCCGGTAATCACCAACACCTCAACCATGCCCACGGCAGCCGAAACCGGCTTAGCCTTGGGCGGATCAACCGCATCAGACTGCGGGTTGGCCTCCATGCGGGCCTGTTTGCCGGTCTCCGTGGTCTGCGCCTGCCCAGGCTTTTGCTCGAAAGAAACCGGTTGCACCGCCAGAACGGGGGTATCAGCAGCATCCGCAACCAGGGCCAAACCTTCTTTGACCGCACCGCGAATTTCATCCGCCGGGCAGGGTTTCATCAAGTAACGAAATACTTCCGCATCGTTAATCGACGCTTCCACCGCCGCCAGATCCGCATAACCGGTCAGTAATATTCTTAAGGTACCAGGCGAGCGTTGCTTTATTTCCGTAAGCACTTCAACACCGGTCATAAGGGGCATGCGCTGGTCCGAAACCACCACATCAATCTTGTTTTCCGCCAATATCTCCAAGGCCTGAGCACCCGAATTCGCCAGGTGTACATCGTAATCTCTACGGAACATGGCCCGCATCGACTTCAGAACCCGCTGCTCATCATCAACAAACATGATCGCCGGGCGGGAGACTTCAACGGGAGCAACCGCTGCGTTTGCTGTCATTATGCGGCCTCCTCTGCTGTATCCACGCCAGAGTGAGAATCGTCGACGGTGTCGGTTCCCGGTCCATCCACCGGAAAATTCAAGGTGATACGGGTGCCATGGTCTACCTTGGAGTCCACATATATCTGGCCACCGTGTTGATCAACAATCTGGTGAACTATGGACAAACCAAGTCCCGTACCCTGGCCTACCGGTTTGGTGGTAAAGAAAGGATCCATGATCTGCCGCAGATTTTCCTCGGGAATGCCACAACCGGTATCCTCAAATACTATTTCAACAGAATCACCCGGGGCACTTGCTTCACCCCCTTCAGCGCTGGATGTGCGCAACCAGCGTGTACTGATTTTCAACGTACCCCGCCCTTCCATGGCCTGCACAGCGTTGGTAACTATGTTTATAAACACCTGATTCAAGCGCGACGGTGAACAATAAATCTCGGGAATATCTTGAAAGTCCTTTTCCACCGTCACCCCGGATTTCAACATATTCCGAGTGATGGTCAGTGTCTTTTCAATACCCTCGCGAATATCAAAGCGGTCATCAGCCACTCTATCCAAGCGGGAAAAGTCTTTTAGGCTTTGCACCAATTCACTGATCTGATTCAATCCGTCCACACTGTCCGCGGACAGGCCGGTCACCTCTTCAATATTCTCAGCCAACTCATCAGGGTCAAATTCCGCTTTACGTGCCAACAATCGCTTTAAGGCTAGCTTACCATCCTCCGCGCTTTCAGCCCGCAGGATAGGCAGGGTTGCTTCAACAAGCGCCGCCATTTCATTAACAGAATCCGCAGTGGTGGTGGTATTGTTCAACACATACAGCAGGGGGGTGTTAATTTCGTGCATAACCCCAGCCACAAGCTGCCCCAGAGATGACATTTTTTCCGCCTGAACCAGCTGCACCTGAGATTCCTTCAAATTCTCATTAGCCTGAGCCAGATCCTGAGTGCGTTCCGCCACCCGCATCTCCAGGTCATCGTGAGACCGGTTCAGAGCACTGTGACTGGCCCGCAAACGCAGCCCAAAAGCGCCCAGCACAGCCAGCATCAACACCGTGTAGATGTTCAATAGAATCCGCGCTTCGTTAACCGCGGCCAACACATAAAGTTGATCTTCGGTAGCCTGCTCACCCAAGCGGGCTAACCGCTGCATTAAGCCAGGCTGATCCATGACATCTACCGCTTGATTCATGGCTCGCTGTAGCGAGACCATGGTATAACTGGTGTTAATCAGGTAACGGACACGTGCCTTCTGACCCGGCTTGGCTTGACTCTCGAGTTTTTCCAGACGATCAATGGTCTCCAGCACCAGGTCAAAATTCTGAGCTGTGCCGGCCAGTCTATTTTTGATTTCTTCTGTGTTGACGTAAACACCATCCGCAAGCTTCTGCTGGCCACTCTGGCGCAACACCCCTACCAGCTCTTTAGCACCTTGTTCAAATGCCGAAGACAGTTGATAACGCTCTTCCTGGGAAGCCACATACTTTGACAGCTGCTCCGTCAGCACCACAACACCATCCTGCACCCCAAGATGACTGGTCATCACCACATCCGGGGTATTCAGTTGGCCATTATCACTTTCAATCACGTTTAACCAGGCCATCAACGGCCAGCGCGCTTGATCTAACACCGTTTGCGGTTGATAAATTTCATAAAGCTGCTGTTCCAGGGCGATGCTTCCCTCATACAGGGCCTGTTCTAACTGCTCGGTATCGGTGAGGGGCTGACGCTCGGTGATTGACACACTGATACCGGATGCTACCGCTGTTCCAGCCTGTTGTAAGTATTGGATCTTTGCATCAAGCTGCCGAAACTGTTCCGGGGTGGAGGCTGTGGAAATGACCAGCAAACCCGCCAACAAACACAGGGCAAAGGCTACACTTACCACGGTTACCGTTATTTCGGTTGATCTCTTGGTCCACATGCCTTGACGCATCCTTTTCGGCTTTCTTTTCGGCTTTGGGCTAAACACGGTTTGTATCCTTACTTCTGTCAGCTTATGCCCGCTGCATAACCGTCTGTTGGTGGGCATCAGATACAGAACGACATAGTTAGGATAGCTGTGGACTTACGTTCACACTGTGCGCCATTTCACACATAACTTGCGTATCAATGTGCTATTCAGGGCAAAAGCAACCAACAGAGTCTGATTGCGCCATTAAATTGGCAGAAGGGTATTAGCAGAAGGCCGGACACCGTCACAACCGGTCACTCATCATACACCCGGGGAGGTCTATTGATTCAGCGACCAATTTTCCCCAAATGGCCGTATCACCGATGAAAAAGACCATGCGGACCTTGGCTGGTGGGCCAGACGGAAACACTCGGCTGCAATATCGTCCGGCTGACAGAAAAAGTCGTCGGGCTTGTCCGCAAAACGCTTACGTGTCCACTCCAGATCTATCACCGCATCGATGGCAACAAAACTCACGTGCACCCCTTTTGGGCCCAAATCCCGGGCCATGGCTTCAGCCAGTATCCGCTGAGCCGCCTTGGTTGGGGCAAACCCGGCAAAGTGAGCCACACCGCGAAACGCCGAGGTATTTCCGGTGACCACAATGGCACCCTCACCCTGCTCAATCATCGCCGGCGCTGTTTCCTGAGCCAGATAAAGCAGGGCCATGGTATTCACTTGAAAATTCTGCGCTAAAACTTCGGGATCAATTTCCAGGAATGTACCAAAGGCACCACCCACCGCATTGTGTATCACCACTGTTGGGGCACCCAGATGAGTGCGGATATCCTGCACGGTCGCCCGCAGCCCATCAACATCGGTGACATCACAAACAAAGGCATGAGCGTTTGTTATCTCATCACTCAGTTTCTGCAAGCGCTGCGGTGAACGTGCCAGCATCGCCACCTGGTAGTCTTCGGCAAATCTGCGTACCAGAGCGGTACCCGTGCCTGGCCCCACGCCGGTGATCAGACAAACTTTTTTAGGGGTTGATTCTTCTGCCATAATAATTCCTGATACCATTTAATCTCAAAAATACCAACCGGTAGAATTAGTTAAATTGTGCTTGTTCATCTACCGGCCATAAACGCCGGGTGGTGGTCTGGCGTGGAAATACCTCTAACCGGTGGGTATTCAAGCCCGGCGTATCCGCCGTAATAATGGCCTTGGCAATGTGTTGAAAACCCGCGCGAAAGTGGTTGCTGCTCTTCAGGGCCACATAGTGATACTTCATCACATCTATACCCAGTGCCAGAAAAGGCTCCTGATCAAAAGTCTGGTTACGCCGGGATGCCACCACAATATCCATATCCTCCACCACCAGGCGAGCCATGGGGCCCAGATTGATCGGCGCCCCGCGAAACATATGCTGCATAATCAAACGGCCGTCGTGGAGTGCTTTGACATAGGCCACAATATTCAGCGAATCACCGTGCAGGTCATCCGTTTTACCGCCCAGGCTGACCCGAAGGGTTGCCCCCACACCGGCCTGATGGGCCGCCCCGGCAACTTCCGCATCCACCAAAAATGAAAAACAAGCTGCCGCACCCAGTTTGGCCTCCAGCATGGCCCGCAGCAGATGGGTGCCGTCACCCGGTGCGCCGCCACCACAATTATCTGAAGTCTCATGAATCACCACGGGACCCTGTGGCTGCTCCGCTGCCAAGGCAACCGCCTGTTCCCCGCTCAGGCTCAGCGGAATAAATTCTTGCCGGCGCCGCCACAAGTTTGCGGCAAACTGCTTGGCGGCCTCTTGGGCAGCCACCGCCTGCTCCGGATAGTAGCTGGCAACCACACTGGCACCAACATGGGCAACGTCGGTGTACGGAAAACCATGGCACCAACTCAGGTTAATACAGCCGGCATTTTCCTCCGCGGCCAACAGGGCCTGCAACATGGTTTGTCCAATACCTTCGAAGGTAGTGGTGGTCGGCATCAACATGGGCAGCGAGGTTACCCGACAAATACCCCGACGTTTTGTTTGCACCATGTTGAGGGCGGCAGCCACCGCTTCCGCGGCACGCTGGTGCAGGTCGATGTGTGGATACTGCTGACACACAAATATCCCATTTAACTGATCTGCCATGGCCTGGGTAAGATTGGCGTGCAGATCAAAGCTGGCGGTAATGGGAACATCTCCCAGGGTGGCCCGCACCGCCGCCGCCAGATCACCCTCCAGGTCGGCTATCCCCTCAACCACCCCAGCGCCGTGGAGCAACAATACACAGCAGTCCACAGGCCCGGTTGCTGCCATTTCGGACAATATTTCAGCCTTAAAGTCTTCGTAGGTCTGCCGCTGAATAACGCCACTGGGCTGTGCGCCGGCATATAATATGGGCACAATTTCAAGGGGGATCTCTTTTGACCATCGAATGCAGGCATCAATTGCACCACCCACATCAGACTCCTGCCCCGCGGTTGCCAGCATGTCTTTCCCCCGGTAGGTATAAAAGTCCTCCCGGGTGGTAATGCCCCCGCAGTAGGTATTTGTTTCGTGGCTGATGCCGGTGATGGCGATACGCATGGCGGCTTATTATCGTTCGTCTACCAGATACTCTAACAGCTTTATATACTTATCCCAGCCGCCAAAGTGGGCAATTTCATGTGCATCAAAAGCCCGCAGGTTTTTGCTCAGCGTCAACCGGGCCTCCGCAAAGCCCACAATGTCCCGCAACGGTTCACACTGCACATGCAGGGCAAACAACAAATATCGTGACGAAATTTTGTAAAGGGTTTGCCCTTCCGAACGGACAAACCAGTTGTGCGGATCTTCTGGCAGGTTGACTTCCGTTTCGGGATGAAAACGCTCCGCATCCCCGTGAAGAAAGTAGTTGCGGCGAAAAAAGCCACGATGCACCGGCATACCTGCTATAAAGTGCGCAATTCGATCACCAATTTTGTCGTTCATCCCTTGCACCGGAGCATGGATATCACGCAGGGGTTGGCCTATTTTTTCGCCAAGACACCAATAGCTGGGCGCACACAGACAACCGGCAATTAATCTTTGTTCATCCTGTACATCCAGCAGACAAAGGTCTTCAACCACACACAAGCCGGCGTTGGCAATGCCATGTTGGTAGTGCTCTTCTACACCAAACCCGGCCAACGCCTGTAACAGCAACGCCTGGGCTTGTTCACTGCCTTCCATGACCGCCACGGTATCTTCGTAACGACTGCGCATCAGAGCCTGTTTTTGATGGAGCAGGGTTGGTGTGATGGGTTGCAGGCTGAGTTTACCCATTGGTGTTATGCCCAGTCTGTGTTTAGCCGGCAACCCAGCTCTGGGCCTTTCCCAGGGCGGGCGTTGCCAGAACATCCGATTCACCAAGGCTGTACGCTCACGCAAAATACTCCCGCAGATATAACCCGTAGTTGGATGGGGTTAACCACTTGTGAGGAACGTTGGCTACTCGCCTTGGCGCCTGCGGTAGTTTTCAAATGCCTTGTCCACCATGGGGCGGCGCTGACCGTCTTTTACCTGCAAGGCATAGTCCGGATCCTTCTCACCCTCGCTGGACAGCAGGTGCATGTGGTGGGCGGCGGTGATGTGCCCGGCAAATCCTTGTGTATCCTGCACCTGATTCACCGCCAATTTCATCATGCGTAACTGAAAGGGATCATTCTGTGCAATACGCCGGGCATAAGCCAGGGTCTCTGCCTGTAAGGTATCTGCCGGAAAAACCCGATTGACCAGACCCAGCTCCATGGCTTCGCGCGCATCGACAAAACGCGACTCAAACAGCAACTCCTTGGCCTTGCGCGGGTGAATATCCCAGGGCACGGAAAAATACTGGAAATTGGACGCCAAAAACATAGCGTTGTCCGCCGCATAGATGATGTCCATGGCACTGGCCACCATCCAGCCGGCAAAAATAGCATAACCCTGTACCCCGGCAATTGTCGGCTTCGGCAGATTTCGCCAGGCCAGAGTCTTGTCGACAAATTCTGTCCGGGAATGGGCATAGCGGCCGCGCAACCCGGCTTGCAAAGGCCTCGCCTCACGGTCCGCCAGCTCATCCGGAGACCCCAGATCATGCCCGGCGGAAAAGTGTTCACCCGCGCCAAAAACCACAACCACCCGCACCTCCGGGTCAACCTGGGCTGCACCAAAGAGCAGGTCTATCTCTTCGAGGAGCCCGCGGCTCTGGGCGTTTCGATAACCCGGACGATTAAGGGTGATCTGGCCCACCCCATGACTGACTTCATATTCCACGTACTGCAGTTCAGGCAGGTTTCTCCCCTGCACTTCAGTTTGCCTTTCGCCCGACCTTTCGCCCGACCTTTCGCCCGACATAGCGACCCTCCTTTTGTTCTCCCCGCTAACCTGATAGCGTTGCAGGTCCGTTCAAGTTACACGAATATCCACCACTATGCCCACACTCAGCAGACCATCCGCCACCATCTACTACGAAAGCCACGGCGCGGAATCGGGTAAGCAGACTGTGGTTTTTGCCCACGGTGCCGGGGGGAATGCCGGCATCTGGTTCAATCAAATTGCCCATTTTGTCCCCCAGTATCACTGCATAGCATTTGATCACCGTTACTTTGCACGGTCTGCCGCAACCGGGGACATTAACGTCCATGATTTTCGTGATGACCTGCTGGCCATTCTGGACGAACTGGATGTGGAAACGGCGCATCTGGTTGGCCAGTCCATGGGCGGCTTTACAGTACTGCGCTGTGCGCTGGATGCCCCGGACCGGGTCAGCACGCTGAGCTTAAGTTGCACAACAGGTGGTATTATCAACCCCAACCCGTCACCAGCCATGCAATCCCTGACTCAGTCATCCGGGCGCAATACCAACGGTGTCATTGCCACCATGTCCAAGGCAACGGCACAAAAACCTGAACTGTTACAACTTTATGAAGCCATCAACGCTTTTAATGTCGAATTCTCCTGGGATAAATTACGCACCCTGTTGAGCAGGGAAGACATTGTGCAACCGGCGGACCTGGCCGCAGTACAGTGCCCGGTGCTGTTCATCAGCGGCGAAGAAGATCCACTGTTTGCTCCGGAATTGCTGGCCTCCTATGTACCCCATTTCCCCAATGCACGAATAGAAATAGTTAGCGGCGCCGGGCACTCACCTTATTTCGAACAACCGTCTGTGTTTAACCACTTGTTGACGCAACACTTGAATTCGCACAAAAACTGAAATCTACTGGAGGAGTCTATGTCTAATGTTTTAATTACCGGAGCCAATAGAGGGATTGGTTTGGAACTGGCCAAACAATACGCTGCACGGGGTGACCACGTTTTTGCAACCTGCAGAAACCCCGGCGCCGCAGACGCCTTAAATGAGCTTGCCGGAGAAAATTTAACCGTCCTTGAGCTGGTTCCCACCAACGCTGCTTCTGTTGCCGCTGTGGTGGACAGCATGGCGGGGACTGGTGTGGACACGTTAATCAATAATGCGGGCACGCCGGGGCCGGCGCCGGATCAGCAATCTGCCCTGAGCATGGACTATGACGGCTGGCTGGAAACCTTTAACGTCAATACCCTGGCCCCGCTGCGGGTTTTACAAGGCCTGCACCCGCTGCTGAAGCAGAGCGACAATGCCAAGGCTATTACCATAACCAGTCAAATGGGGGCGCTGGATCTGAATTGGCCAACCATGTACGCCTATTGCTCGTCAAAGGCCGCCGTCAACAAGGTGATGCGCATGATCTCCGTGGAGTTGGCCAACGACAACATTGCCGTTGGGCTTATCCACCCGGGTTGGGTACAAACCGACATGGGTGGGGAACAGGCAGACATCTCACCGGCGGAAAGCGCCAGCGGTATTATCAGCGTAGTCGACAACATTAATCTGGATAATACCGGCTGCTTTATGAAATGGAATGGAGAGCCCCACAACTGGTAGGCAAGCCAAGTCTATTCCGGATTAGATGGCTGGGTGATACAGCCTGCGGCGGCAGGTAGTCCTAATGACCCTTGTAGCATACAAGGGTCAAGAAGGATCAAGGTCACCGGCTGATGTCTTTGTCCTCCAGTTTGTGTCCCCACTCTTGTTTTGCATGGAGATAACGGCGATTCCAGTCGCTCACCCCTTTTACATGCTTTTCCTGCACAATACCGGACAGACCAAATTCCGTAAGGTCTTGTACTTTCTTGGGGTTGTTGGTTAACAACCGGAAAGGTTCCGTGCCAACAAAATGTTTAAGCAAAATTGCAGCATCGGTAAAGTCTCTGGAATCATCGGGCAGACCCAGGGAGCGGTTGGCCTGATACGTATTTTCACCGGCATCCTGCAACAGATAGGTGGCTGCCTTGGCCCACAAGCCGATACCCCGGCCTTCATGCCCGGCCATATAAACCAGATAACCCCCGGATGGATCAGCGCTGATACGCTGGATGGCGGCTTCCAGTTGCGGGCCGCAATCACAGCGTAGAGAGCCGAATACGTCACCGGTCAGGCAGTTGCTGTGCACCCGCACCAGGGGATTTTCCGTGGGTTCGCCAACGACCAGGACGCTGTTCACCGCCAGCGGGGAGACCAGATGGGAAAACAGGTGCTGCCCTCCTCTGGCCCGCAGGTCCGAGGCTAGGTTCTCCACCACCTTAAGCTCTGTGCTGCGTACCGCCGCGTACCAGCTTACCGTGGTGTTGATGGACGGCAGGGAAATAGGCAGGGGGATGGGCCCCAGCAGATTGATGGCCAACTCACCGGGTGCTTCGGGACTATGCACATCCATGAGCTGCCCTTCTTCATCGATACGGACCAATTTGCCCTGGCTGATGAGTTGACGGCGTACGTTGGGATTAAGATACGTAAACATAACGCTAATCTTGCCTGATTTGCGCAGCCCGGCATATAGTGAAACTGAAACAAAAAACGGGGCTTACCATGTCTGAATTTAAGGCTGAATTTGAAAATATTCTGTACGAGGTAGCGGATGGCCGGGCCCGCATCACCTTAAACAGGCCTGAAAAACTTAATGCCTTGTCCCTGGTGTTGCAAGCGGAACTCAGCGAAGCACTATGGGAGGCGGATAATGACCGGCGGGTACATTGTGTAATTATCAAAGGTGCCGGCAAAGCATTTTCTGCGGGTTATGATCTGAGCGGTACGGACAGCCGGGTCCCGGTATCCCGCATAGAATCTGTTGACGGATCTTACCGCGGCGCCCGCAGCATCGACGATGACGCCTGGCAGTTGGAACGCGGCCAGCGCTACCGCATGGCCATCTTCGACATGCACAAGCCGGTGATCGCCCAGGTACACGGCTACTGCCTGGCCGGGGGCACCGACATCGCCATGTTGTGCGATATGATCATTGCCGCGGAAGACGCAACCTTTGGCTTCCCGCCCGCACGAGATTTAGGTGCCCTACCGAACAATATGTGGTTGTACAATTTAGGACCGCAGTGGGCTAAACGTCTGACTCTGACCGGAGACACCGTCACCGGTATTGAAGCCCAGCAAATTGGCCTGGTGCTCAAGGCGGTGCCCGCTGATCTATTAACCCAGGAGGTTGAGGGTCTGGCCAGCCGCATGGCTCATATCGACCCGGATCTGTTGAGCGCCAACAAACGAATTATCAATACCGGACTGGAGCTGATGGGTGCACGCACCTTGCAGCGCATGGCTGCTGAAAACGACGTGCGGGGACACAATACCCGTGCGGCGGCAGACTTCCGTAAATCGGTTAAAGAAAGGGGTCTAAAGGCCACCCTGCGCGCCCGGGATGCTAAGTTTGGCGACGGCAGAGCACGTGTACAGGGCCCGGAGATTCGGGACGAACATGGGCATTTGATCGACGATGTTTAAACGTTGGGCAAGATATCTTTACCCACGCGCTCCAACACATCAAAGCGGGTATCAAAATTGGGCAGGATCATGATCTGATCCAGCCCCGCGGCCGCCAAGCCCTGGATGCGTTCGATAAGCTGATCCCGAGTGCCGATCATGCTGGAGGCGGTAAGCACCTCCGGGGTTAGAAAACGCGCCTCTTCCGCCATGACCCAGCAGTTGTGGCCTGCATGAATTCTCTGGTGCCGCCGTTCCGCCGGATACTCTTCCAGCAGGCGGGTATAATCTTCCCAGATGCCCGCCAGCGCATTGGGGGGTTGATGGCCAAAATTGCGGTACTGATCGTATTGGTAGTGCACCGCCGCCATGGCCATGGCGCCACATTCAGCCTTAACCCGGTCTGAGTCTACCGCTTCACCATCGTCCAACACCACCATGGTAGTCAGCGCGGTGGTGTAGTAGTCCTCCAATTCACGGCCAACGGCGCGGGCACCTTCCTGGATCATATGCCAGACACTTTGCATGGCAGCGGGGTTGCTCGCCAGGGCCAGCACCGCGCCGTCACCATACTTGCCCGCCAGCGCCAGGCTTTTGGGGCCAAAACCGGAAACGTACAGTGGAATGGGGTCGGAAAAATTTACAAACCCCTTGTCCGGCATGATATGCCGAATGGGCAAAGTACCCTGGCCGGACGGCATATCCGCTTCCTCGCCCCGCAACAGCGGGACCAGAAGTTGCAGATATTCTTCAAATTCTTTGATCCGCTGGGGCGGCAGGCCCATAACCCTACGGGCAGTATTCCCCGCCCCTACCCCAAAAAAAGTCCGGCCCGGGGCCAGGGCGTTAATGGTAGCAATACCTGCCGCGTTGACCGGTGCCGGCCGGGTGCCGGAAACCGCCACACCGGTGCCAATTTTGATATGGCTGGTCTGATGTGCCGCCAGCGCTAACGTGGCATAACAGTCGGACCACAACATCTGCGAATCAGCCAGCCACGCGTGGGTATAGCCTAACTCTTCCGCCCGCACCACATAGCCGATATCACCGACATGTGATGCCACACAGACACCAATATCCATCAACCCTCCCTAATTCGCTAACGTTGGGGTCAGACCCGAACGTTAGCGAATTCGTAACTGCTTACGCTGGGGTCTGACCCCAACGTTAGCGGTTTTGTAGGTTAAAAGACCAGGCGCAGGACGCTTTCTGCCACGCAGGCGGGTTTGTCCTGGCCTTCAATCTCCACGGTGAGTTCATTAACCACTTCCAGCTGGGGGCCTTTTTGCGCCACGCTTTTTATTTTTCCGGTGGTGCGAATTCGATTACCCACCGCCACGGGGGACATAAAGCGCACCCGGTTCCAGCCGTAGTTGACACCCATTTTTACCCCTTCCAGAGCCGGCACACCTATGCCTTCACCACCCGGTAAAAACGACATGATGGACATGGTCAACTGGCCATGGGCTATGGGTGCGCCAAAGGGTCCGGCCTTAGCTCGCTCTGGGTCAACGTGAATCCACTGCTGATCCATGGTTGCGTCAGCAAACATGTTGACCCGCTCCTGAGTCATTTCAAACCAATCCGAAGGGGCGGATGCCTGATCAATTTTTGCCTCCAATACAGCAACCGCTTTGCTGATGTTTTCTTCCGACATTTAAAGTTCTCCAATTCGAATGATTGTCCAAGCCGTGGAAGGGTATCATGTGCTTTTGAGAATCGGGAGAGGCACACCATGTCCGAACGCTACAACGGTTATACACATCTGACCTTCGATTACCCGGAGGAACGTATCCTCAAAATCACCATCAACCGCCCGGACCGGTTTAACGCCTTGGATGAGGTGGGCCACCGGGAATTGACCTATGTGTGGCGGGAGGTGGACGAAGACCCGGACATCGATGTGGTTATCCTTACCGGCGCCGGCAAGGCATTTTCCGCCGGCGGCGATTTTGAGATGGTGGAGAAGATCACGGAAGACTTCAATGTGCGGGTGAACATCTGGAAAGAGGCCAAGGACCTGGTCTACAACATTATTAATTGCGGCAAACCCATCATCTCCGCGATTAATGGACCCGCTGTTGGCGCAGGTCTGGTGGCAGCTCTGCTGGCGGATATTTCTATTGTGGCCAAGGAGGTCTCCATCACCGACGGCCATACCCGCCTGGGAGTGGCGGCGGGTGATCACGCCGCAATTATCTGGCCACTGCTGTGCGGCATGGCAAAGTCAAAATACTATTTGCTGACCTGCGAAAGGCTCAGTGGTGAAGAAGCGGAACGTATTGGCCTGGTTTCCCTGTGCGTGGACGCTGACCATCTGCACGACAAAGCCCTGGCAGTGGCACAAACCCTTAAAGCAGGTGCCCCCACCGCCATTCGCTGGACCAAATACGCGCTGAACAACTGGCTGCGCATGGCCGGGCCCATCTACGACACTTCAACCGCGCTGGAAATGCTTGGTTTTGGCGGACCCGAGGCCAGGGAAGGAGTAACTGCCCTGAAGGAGAAACGCCCGGCAGATTTTCCGCCGGGGCCAAACATCTAGCCGCTGGTCCGTTGATGGCCTCCCACGTGAAAGCGCTGCACCTGCAACTGTAAAGAACGTGGATAAACTAGTTAACCGCCCGGTCCGAGCCTTCCCAGAACGGCGCGCGTAATTCACGTTTCAGCACCTTGCCCGGACCGGATTTCGGCAAGGGTTCATGCTGTATCGCAATACCCTTGGGTACCTTGTATCCGGCAATGTGGGTCTTGCAAAACTCAACCAGCTCGTTGGGATCAATATTGCTGTGTTCAGCACGGGGCACTACGGTTGCATGTACGGCTTCGCCCCACCGCTCATCAGGAATGCCGTACACCGCCGCCTCCAGTACCGCCTGGTGTTTGTACAGAATTTCTTCCACCTCGGTGCAGTAGACGTTCTCGCCACCACTCACAATCATATCCTTGCTGCGGTCAACCAGAAATACGTACCCTTCAGCATCCATATATCCCAGGTCCCCGGTCCAATAGGCGCCGTCCTTCAAAACCCCAGCGGTCTGTTCCGGCTTATTCCAGTATCCCAACATGACATTTGGCCCGCGCACCACCACCTCACCAATCTCCCCACTGGGCAGCTCGTTGCCGTCTTCATCCAGAATGCGCACATCGGTTCCCGGAATAGACTGCCCACACGATCGCGCCCTGTCATCTTCCAACAGATTTTGTTCGTTCCTTAGCGCAGTGGTCAGGGGAGAAAGCTCGGTTGCGCCGTAAACCTCAATCATTTCCGCGGTGGGAAATGCTGTCCAGGTACGGCGTACCACTTCCGTGGCTATGGGTGAGCCTCCGTGCGCTATGGCACGAACGGTATCTACTTTGCGTGGCTCGGCGTGTTGCAGTTCGGCAATGGCCGCCAACATGGTGGGTACACCAAGGGTCAGGCTGACATTGTGGGCCTCAATCAGATCCAATACCTGCACCGGATCAAACGCCCCCAGTGTAATTTGTGTCCCACATGTCCAGATTGACCCCAGCACCCCATTGCTGCCTGCCGCATGGAACAGCGGGGCCATCACCAGGGTGACATCTTTATCCGTCTGGGGCACCGAGGTGAGCCAATGAAAGGTATTGGCAATAAGATTGCGGTGGCTGAGCATCACACCCTTGGACTTACCCGTGGTGCCACCGGTATAAAACAAACCGGCAAGATCATTCTCCGTCAGATCTTCACCCAGAGGTACCGGATCCGCATTTAACAAGGCTTCGTACTCATCCCCAATATGGATCACATGCTCAACAATATCCGTCATGGCGCCGGCATCACGGTCGGTAATCAATACCCGTGTGCCGGAGTCTTCCAGAGCATACCTCAGCTCCGGTTCGGCATGGCGTGTATTCAGGGGCACAACCACCAGGCCACCAGCCGGGACGCCAACGTAGGTTTCGATATATTGATGATTGTTGTCCGACCAGATGGCCACCCGGTCACCCTTGTTCAGTCCAAGACCTCTAAGCCCCGCCACCAGACGCCGGCATCGATCCTGCAATTGCACAAAGGTAAATTGTTTATCACCGTTTATAATGGCGGTTTTGTCCGCCGCAATTTGAATAGCCCGACGCAGCGGATCCGCAAAGGTATGCATGGTGATCACCTCCCTGAAGCATTATATTTATTCTCTCGACCTAAGCCGGTATTGTACAAACATGACGCTTGGCTTTCTTGTCAAAAATAGTCCTGCAACAACCACCATGTGAACTCCAGCGTATGAACAAACTGGCCCTGATCGGGAGTGTCTGGTGCCTTTGTATTCCCCTTCCAACCCTGGCAGACAGCGTATTTAACTTGCTGGTGGAAAATGATGTGATCTCCGGAGATGACCGCCACTATACCTCCGGCGTGATGCTCAACTATGTCAGCGGCGTGGATGAAGGACCACAACGCCTGCGTAAGTTGGGCATCCGTATTCCCGGCGTGGACGAAGAGGACAAGATGCATGTGGCCCTGTCCTTAGGGCACGAAATCTATACCCCCACGGACATCAGCCAAAGCACCTTAATCGAAGACGATCGCCCCTACGCCGGACACGTATACCTGGCCGCAGGCTTTACCACGGAAAACCCGGAAGAAATCGAAACCTGGCGAATCAGCCTGGGGCTGGTGGGACCCGGTGCCAAGGCTGAATATATTCAGAATACCCTCCATGAAACCATCGGCAGTGATCCGGCGGTGGGCTGGGACAATCAACTGAACAACGAATGGGTATTGTCGTTTGCTTACGAAAAAAAATGGTTGCAGCTGGCCCGCACCACCACCGCCGGGCGCATGGAAATTGACTTTATCCCCCATGTCAGCGGTGCCATTGGTACCTTGGGTACTCACATCGGGGTTGGCGGCATGGCCCGCATCGGTCGCGGGTTACACCACGATTACGGACCACCCAGGGTACGGCCAAGTTTACCCGTCTCCCAGTACTATCGACGGGAGAGTGGGTCAAGCTGGTATATTTTTGCCGGTCTGGATGCCCGCCTGGTGGTGCACAACATATTCCTGGACGGCAACAACTTCTCAAGCAGTCACAGCGTCGATAAGGAACCGTTTGTCGCTGATCTGCAAGCCGGATTTGTGTGGAACAACAGCCGGTTTCGGGTGGCTTATAACTGGGTTTATCGCAGCCGGGAATTCAAGCGGCAGGACGAACGGGATCTGTTTGCCTCACTCTCCCTGTCCGTGCACTTCTAGCGACAACAAGCCCTGTGGACATTGAAGCAAAGTATTGATCAGTTGCTCCATATGGGCAGGGGATGGCTGCAGAGAGGCACACAGATTTGCCGCATACACATTTGCCGGCAACTTACGGCAATACTTTGCCAACATCCCATCCGGTTGGTTGAGGTCTTTTTGTTGCAGCAGCACTTCTGCTAACAGTGGGGAAATTGCACCCGCATGGGCTTCCAGGTTAAAGCCAACAATATTATGCAGGCTGGTCAGCAATTTGGGGCCGACAAATTGTGGAGAGATGTGCTGCCCATCCACCCGCTCCATCAGTCCCAGGGTAGTATCGATCAAAAAGGGCAGCGTGCTCCCCCCGCGCCTGAAGGTGCAAAAGGCGTTGTGTACGTTCTTGTGAATGGTGTGGCCTTGCTTGTTTTCCACCGCTTGCAACCACAACTCATAACCCAGGCTGCAATCAGGCACCGGACTCAATTGCCAGCGGTTGGGGGCAAAGACCAGCACATCCGCGTCCAGCCAAACCACCCAATCCGCCTGATCCTGATCCAATAGCCGCCGGGCCCATTGCAGCCGCCCCAGATCCGCAGCAATGGGCAGCCGTCCGCCAATCTTCTCCATGTACCAGCCCGGTACCTGGGCAAACAATTCATCACCCAGCAGACGATATTCATAATCCCAACGCCGGGCCCATGCGGCGGTGGAGTCCAGACAGGTTTGTAGCCAACCGGGTATCTTCCCGGGGCAGCTCTGTAAAATTAACGTTCGCACTTAACCTTCCATTAAAACATCAATACCGCCGAAGCATTGTATCGCGCCGGTAAACCGGAATAAGCTTGGCAAACGTTTCCAGCTTGTTTGCAACACGATGTTAAACCAACTCCCCTGCTCAGTTTTGCTTTTCCTGATGCTGCTGAGCAGCGGCTGCAGCAACACCCAGGTTGGTCAGCGGCCGGCGCAGCTGGTTCAGGCGATGCCCAACACCATCCTCGCCCAACAACTGCACACCTGTTTGTCCGGGCCCGCACGCGCCAGCAAATTCTCCATCAGCCATCGCGGCGCACCCCTGGGATACCCGGAACACACCCGCCAAGGCTACATCGCCGCTGCGGAAATGGGGGCAGGCATTATCGAATGTGATGTCACCTTTACCGCGGATTTGCAGTTGGTCTGCCGTCACGCCCAATGCGATTTGCACAGTACCACCAATATCCTGCAAACCCCCCTGGCACAAAAGTGCACCCAACCCTTTACCCCCGCCACCGGGGATCAGGCCGCCACCGCCCAATGTTGTACCAGTGATATTTCCCTGGCCGAATTTAAAACCCTATGTGGGCGTCATGACGTGATTAACCCCAGGGCTACCAGCGTTGACCAATATCTCAGCATATCTGCGGCACGGGCTGAGCAAATCAAAACTCTGGGGCAGCCCGTGCAATGCGGGACCCTCATGACCCATGCCGAAAGCATTTCCCTGATCGACGAATTGGGGGCGGACTTTACCCCGGAACTCAAAACCCCCGCTGTGACCATGCCTTTTAAGGGATTAAGCCAGACAGACTTTGCTGACGCCATGGTCAGGGAATACGAAGCGGCCGGCATAACCCCAGACCGGGTCTACCCCCAGTCATTTTTGCTGTCCGATGTTCAACACTGGATCACTCAACATCCCGCCTTTGGCGAGCGGGCGATTTTTCTCGACGCACGCGGGCGCAATCCGGCATTTCAACCCAGCCTGGAGGGTATGCGGGCACTCAAAGACGCCGGGGTAAATATTGTGGCGCCTCCCATGCCGCAGCTATTAGCACTGGACCGCAGCGTAGATCCGCCGGTTCCGGTGGCCAGTGCTTACGCACGCCTTGCCAGACAGGCGGGTTTAGACATCATTACCTGGACGCTGGAACGGGGATCCGCAACCGACCCCGGAAATTGGCTGTATATGAACTTAAGGGGCTATATGACCCACGAAGCTAAAATGTTTGAGGTTTTGCACGCTCTGCACACCCAGGTGGGCATCAAGGGAATCTTCTCCGACTGGCCCGGCACCGTAACCTTCTACGCCAACTGTTTTGAACTACCGTAAGTTACCAGACCGGTACAGAACACGCTTCGCCGCGCAAAAAAGCTTCAATTTCATCGTGACGTTCTTTGGCATCTTCTTCCCCAAGGCGAATCAGCAACGCCAGGTATTCCGGTTCAAAAATAACCATACTCAAGGCATCTGAGCTTCGCCGGTCCCGATTGTTAAGCCCGCTTTCAAAGAAACGGAAGGTACGGGGGAGTTCGAGCTCGTGCTGGCGGGCAAGTTGCCCCAGGTCTTCCCGCGGGCGCAGCACCATCACCTCCACCGGGCGCAGGTCACCCCGGTCTTCTTCCGGCAGTTTAGAGACCAGACGGTTGATCCGATTCATTTGAATGGCATCAAAGTCCAAATTGTCCAAAAACATGGCATTAAGCATAACACCGGCTATTTGTGCCGGTGAGGGATAAGGCGCCCTGAGCTCCGGGGGCAGTCCGTATACCGGTTTAGCCCTTGGCGACACTGCCAGGATACGTGTTGCACCCAGGTGCAAAGCCGGTGACAAAGGTGCCGTCAGACGTAGGCCGCCATCCCCGTGCCACATATCTTCAAGCTTTACGGCGGGAAAGAACATGGGCAGCGCCGCTGACGCCATGATGTGCTCCAAGGTCATCCGGGTGGCATAACCCCGTACCTGGGCCTTTTCCCAATTAGCATGTGTGTCATCACCTTCTACCCAGGCCACACAACGGCCTGAGCCATAGTTTGTGGTGATAATGGCCAGGGCATCCAGCACCCCGGCCGCCAGATTTTCGGCCACCCCAGTGATGTGATTGTCTTCTATGTGCAGGTGCTCGGCCAAAAATTCCCGCAGCGGGTTGTTGTCCACCATGCCGCGGATGTCCGCACGGCCCAACCGGCCGCCGCTGATCACGCGCAAACCCCAAACCATGACCCGCCGCATCAGATTACCCAGGCCGGTTTCATAAACTTTCTGGGTTTCCAGCCGCAGCCACAGATCACGCAGATTCTCCACCGCATCCGGCCAGGCATCTTTGGCTGAGGCTAAATAAATGGCATTGATGGCA
>JANQMF010000132.1 GCA_028280225.1 Pseudomonadales bacterium
AATCAGCACTAGGGCAACACCGCCGCCGGTGGGTGTGGGCCGGGTATGAGAGCTGCGCGCGTTAATGGCGGCCAGCACCCCCCCGCGGCGCATGATATAAACCATCCCGGCGCACAAACACAAACCAACGGTCAGGCCCAGGGCCAGCATTATTGTGTCTGGTGCCATGCCACTGCCTTTGCAATTTGTTGCTGCTGGGTAAACGGTGGTTGCCACCCCAGCCGTTGCTGTGTAGATGTCATATCCACGGTTAATGTATTAAACAGCCTTTGCATGGTGCCGGTCTGGCCCATCCTTGCCGCCAGCGCACGCAACCACCGTTCAGCCACCGGCCACAGATAAGGGTGTTGCCCCGCCGCCTGGGTAATGAGCTCCAGCATCTGCCGGGTGCTGCTTTGTTCGTTGTCCCGCACATGCCAGATGCCGCGGATGTCCGCTGTGGCGGGCGCCGCCAGATGGCACAAAAAATCCACCAGATTATCCACTCCCAACCAGGCCCGGGGATGTGTGGCCGTGGCCAGGGGCAGGGGCCAGGGAGACAGGGCCAGCTGCATAAGGCGGCGGAAATTCGCCTTTACCCCGGGGCCGTACACCAGGGGTGGGCGCACCATGGCCAGTTGGGTATTTTCACTGGGTATTGCCGTCAGTTGATCTTCTGCCCGGGCCTTGCTGCGGGCGTATGCCCCTACGGGTTGTTTGGGGGTGTCCACAGCCAGATTTGTGTCCGCAGTTTGCAGGTCAAAACCCTCACCCAGTACCTTGATGCTGCTGAGCCAGATAAATTTGGACACTCCGGCCGCTACCGCCGCTTGAAACAATGCCACCGTTGCATCCACGTTTACCCGCTGCAGGGCCGTGGTGTCCGCCTGTTGGGCACCCGCGTGGGCAAGACCGGCTAAGTGGAATACCACATCGATATCCTGCAAATGACCTGCGGCGGCAGATAAGTCGGACCAGGTGGCCTGGACGCGCTGCGGCGCCACCCCCCGGCGGACCACGCCGCACACCTGCCATTCTCCGGGCAGACCGGCGCATAAGTGTGTGCCGATAAAACCACTACACCCGGTTACCAGAACCTTCATGCGGTTAACAGCTCGTTGTACACACGAAAGGTATGCTCAACCACATCGTCCACCGAGAATACCGCAGCCGCCTTGGTGCGGGCCGCCTTGCCCATGCGTGCCCGCAGAGGCGGATTGTTGCCCAGCAACAACATCGCTTCAGCCAGGGGGGCAACCGACCGGGGTGGCACCAGCAGGCCGGTAACCTCCGGGCTGACCACCTCCCGGCAACCGGCAATGTCCGTGGCAATCATGGGCCGGCCGGCGGCGGAGGCTTCCAGCAGGGTTTTGGGCAACCCTTCGCGATAGGTGGGCAGGCAGATCACGTGAGCAGAGGCCATCAGGCTGGGGATGTCTTTGATATGGCCCAGCCATTCGATACCGTATTGGTTTTGCAGTTCGGTCAAATCGTCAACGCTCAGCGAGCTGGGATTACCCGGGTCCACATCACCGGCCAACAGAAACCGCCAATCCGGGTGTTGGGCCTTAACCCGGGCTGCGGCCCGGGCAAATTCGTAGACCCCCTTGTCTCGAAGCATGCGGGCCACCATCAGAAAGCGCATGGGCGCTTCCTGAGTAATATCCGGATCAAAAGCGTCCAGGTTCACCCCGGATCCGCGAATGAGCACCGCCCGCTCCCGTTGCACAATGGCGTGGCCGATAAAGCCCCGCATGTCTTCGCTGTTCTGGAAAATAACCCGCATATTGGGGTGGGCAAAGGCAAACCGGTACAACGTATTGACCAGGGTGCGCAGCACCGCTGCCCTGACCCCCCGGCGGGTGAAGATAAAACCCATCCCCGGCACCGCGTTGACCACCGCCGCCACCCGGGCACGGCGGGCGGCAATAGACCCGTACAGGACCGGCTTGATGGTTACATGGTGGACCAGGTCCGGACGTTCCGCCAGGTAAACCTGTTTGAGCCGCGCGTAGGTGGCCCATTCCTGCAGGGGGTTAAACCCGCTGCGCGACATGGGCACCGGTAAATGACGCAAACCATGTTTGGCTAACTTGTCCTCACCGGTGTGGGGGGCAGAGACCACCACCACCTCGTGACCACCCGCCAGGGCGGTTTTACCCAGGGGGAGCCGATGGCTGAGAAAAAAGCTGGCCTCGTTGACCACGTATAGAATTTTCATGCGCCCAACAACCCTCGATAGGTGAGGACGTAACGCTGCATGGCCCGGGCGAGGTCATAATTTTCCAGAATGATGTCCCGGTCTTTCAGGTCCGATTTAACGGCCGCGCCGGCCAGGTGGGCATCCAGGGTTTGCCGGACCTTGTTCACCAGATCGGTCACGTCGCCGGGTTGGGCCAGGCGAGTGTCGTCGTCCAGTATGCGGCCAATATCGCCAACAGCCATGGCAACGGTGGTGACCCCGCTGGCCATGGCTTCCAGCAGGATATTGGGCAAGGCGTCTACCGCGGAGGGCAGCACCAGAATATCCAGGCCGGCCAGAAAACCCGGCATATCCTGTTGCGGACCCAACAGCCGGATTTGTCCCGGGTCTAATTCAAACTGTTTGAGCTGGGCTTGCAGATGCGGATTGTTGGCTTCCATACCCGGACCGGCAAGACAAAAGCAGCACCGGGCGCCATATTGGTCAACCAGGGACCGGACCACCTCCAGGTAGGCGGCCACACCCTTGTGCGGGTGATAACGGGCCACCATGGCCACCCACAGGTGCGATCCCACCTGGCATGCCTGCCGGCTGGCGTGCCGACGACTTTCATCTGGTTTAAATGTCCCGGTATCAACACCGTTGGTCAGAATAACTTCCCGGCGGGGCTTAAACCGGTATGCCGCATGACTGCCCTGCCCGGCGTGGGAGTTGTAGATAAGCAAGTCCGGTTGCAGAACCGGCAGCCGGGCAAGCTGCAGAGCCAGACGAATACGCAGTTTTTCGTGTTGCGCCGGGTTGTCCCCGGTCCCGGTCAGGTGGTGCCGTATATTCCAGGCCACCTTGATGGACCTGGGTTTTAACAACCGGCCCAGCATAGAGGCCAGAACATTGCCGTAATACATCCACCCCTGCAGCACATCCGGCGGCTGCTGCGCCAACGCCCGGTGCGCCTGCCACACTGCCCGCAACAGCGAGAAAGGTCCCGCACCCCGGTAGTTCAGCCACAGGATGGGAATACCCAGTTGGGTAATCTGGTGACCAATGCTGGTGGGCTCAAGGTCCTGGCGGCCAAGACAGATCACACGATGCTGAAATTCAGCCTGGGTTGCGCGCAACAATCGCAGCAGGCTGGTTTCTGCCCCGCCGGTTTTCAGCTCCACAATCAGATGGGTAATAGTATGCGCTACCGCCATAGGGCACACATTGTCCAACATGGGTGCGGAAAAGGCGATAGCACAGGGACAAATCGTTAACGTTGTATGCGCCTGAGCCCCAACTAACCGGGTGCGGTTCCCACCCGGCTACGGACCCGAAAATTTAATTTTCTGCTTGTTGGCCTGAAGCACACGCTTGCCAATGCCGCGGACCGCTAACAAATCGTCTAACGAATCAAAGTTACCGTGGGATTTGCGGTGCGCTACGATGGCCCTGGCCTTGGCATTACCGATACCGTCCAGGGTTTGCGCCAGTTCTTTGGCACTGGCCGCGTTGACATTAACGCTGGCCGAAGCCCCGGTTTTTTTCCTGGCTGATTTAGTTTTGCCGGATGAAATGGTTTTGCTTGCACCCACCGCTGCACCCTGCCCGACCATTGCGACGGGAAGTGTCATTGGAAGTGCCATTGGAAGCGTCATTGAAAGTGCCACCGGATGCGCCACCGGAACCGGCATCACAAGCCCCGCCGAAACGGTTTTTACATCAATTTGCGGATAAGTTTGCGGATAAGCCCCAGTGGGCCAGGCCAGCAATGTACAGACCAGTAACATGGCAAATTTAAACGGAACACCGGCACCCAGGGTCAGGGAATTGAACGGTTTGGTCCCAGGTTGGTTGAGAATCATCAGCAGCCTCCTGCACAATTTTAGGTGTAACCAGATTAGGGGACTGAGCGGTTCAGAATATTGGTGGGCAGCCCTGTGCGGTGCCGGCTTTTATGACTTAGCTTTGTACGCCAACACCCAGACGTCTATGTTTTTAGCGCACGGTTAGCGGTTTGAGGTGGTCGGCTGGCCGAAGCTGCCCCAAGTCTTGCATGTGGGACAATGCCACAGCAGCAGATGGCCGGAAAACCCGCAGTTTTTACATTGAAAACGCGGCTCTTCGTAGACCACCCGGTTGATTTGTTCCAGCACCCCATCCCGCAGATGAGTCTCCTCGTCCATCAGGGTCAGCAGCTCCGGCAGGTGAGCCGGTTGGGGGGCGCGGCTGATTTGCCCCAGCACTGCATCTTTGTCCACCGGCCGGCCCATGGCGTGGCAGTGGCGAATCCATGCCCGCAGCACCTGGGGGTCTGGAGACCGGGCCAGACACTGCTGCAGAAATTGCTCAAAAGCGGCCTCGTCGGACAGGCGTTCACAGGCCCGCTGATACAGGGGCAAAAACACCGAGACCAGATCTTTCTGGATTTGGCTGGCGCGGTGAATATGCCGCAACACCTGCTTGTCCCGTTTTTGATGGAAGGCAATTTGCGCCAACAACCAGTGCCCCCGGGCCTCGACCGGGGCCAAGTCAATGGCCCGGCGCACATATTGGGAGGCCTGTTTGAGGGTGGCGGGTTTGCGATCCCCATCAGCCAGCAGGGCATCTGCCAACTCACAGTAAAAGTGGGCAATGCGGGATTTCAGATCTTCGTTGTGGCGGATGAGCCGCTGTCCCACGTCAATGGCCTTTTGCCAGTCCCGCTCCTGCTCATAAAGGTCAAGCAGCAATTCGCTGGCGGCGGTTTTCTGCTGCCCCCCTTTGCTGACAATTTGTTGTAACAGGCCCTCTGCCCGGTCGAGCAAACCGGCCATTTGGTAATCCCGGGCCAGTTCCAGTTCGATCAGTTGTTTATTAGCCGCGTTGAGCACCGGCGACGCCAGCAGGTTCTGGTGGATGCGGATGGCTTTGTCTACTTCACCCCGGCGGCGCACCACCGACGCCATGGCCAGGTGCACATCAACGGTCTGATCCGAAACCTCAGCATCCTGAATAAATTGATCTACCCCCAGTTCCGGGCGGTCGCTGAGCAGAAAGTTCAGGCCCTGATAGTAGTCCCTGATGACCACTTCCCGGGGTTTCCTGCGCTCCCGGCGGCCCAGCAGAAAGCCCAGAGCCACCGCCACCAGCAGCAGTAAGTACAAAAAGAGATTATGCGGCAAATCCAATATGCCCACGCATATGACCCGTTAGTTTTGCACGGTCAGCGCCCGCAGCCGCTCCAGCTCTGCGTTGGCCTGGTCCAGAGACTTACGAAGTTTGCGGTTGCTCAGCCGGTGTTGGACGTTCACCCACAGGGTATTGAGCAAGCCAAAAAGGAGCCCCACCACAAAGGCGATTAACAACCACCAGAACATGCTCAGCGCAAAGGGTGTTTGCCAGATGGCAAAGGTCAGTGGCAGCTCTGTCTGATTCACCGTTAATGCCGCCACTGTGAAGGCGATGATCACCGCAACCAATAGGACAAGCGACTTCAACCATTTCATTATTCAATCACCCCAAGCGCATCTATCATTCTGGCCCTAACTGCTTACGTTGGGGTCTGACCCCATCGTAAGCGGATTAGGGATGCACTGTAACAAAGGGAGGATCAGTTGTCCGGGTTGTTTTCCCGGGCCAGGGCGTTGTTGACGCGGTCGCGCAGTTCTTTGCCCGGTTTGAAGTGGGGGACGTATTTGCCGGCCAGGCCAACGGACTCCCCGGTTTTTGGGTTGCGCCCGATACGGGGCGCCCGGTAGTGCAGGGAGAAGCTGCCAAAACCGCGAATTTCGATACGTTCACCACTGGCCAATACCTGGGACATCTGCTCAATCATGGTTTTGACCGCCAGTTCCACGTCTTTGCTGGTGAGCTGAGAACCGGAAATTTGGGACTGAGCCGTCACGATGCGCTCGATCAACTCTGACTTGGTCATGCTTTCTTCAGTCATTTTTATTATGCAAGGTGAATTACGTCACCCAGTCCCAATTTCTGGTCTTTAGTCGTCCTGCCGGTCCATCTGCGCCTTGATCAGGTCACCCAGGGTTGCTGCTCCGGGGCGTTCGGTTTCCTGACGCTGATGGTCGCGCACCGCCTGGCGTTCGTCATCAATTTCTTTAGCCTTGATGGACAAGCCGATGGTGCGGTTTTTGCGATCCACACTGACGATTTTCACCTCAATGGGATCACCCACATTCAGCACGTTGCGGGCGTCCTCAACCCGGTCGATGCTGATTTCAGACGCTTTTAAGATGCCTTCAACATCTTCGGCCAGCTCAATGACCGCCTCCTTGGGCTCAACTTCGGTAATGGTCCCGTTGACAATGCTGCCGCGATCGTTGACCGCGGTGTAATCGCTGAACGGGTCCTGGTCGAGTTGTTTAATGCCCAGGGATATCCGCTCCCGCTCCGGGTCCACGGAAAGTATAAGGGTTTCGATTTCTTCACCCTTGGAGTAGCGGCGCACGGCGGTTTCGCCGGGCTCGTTCCAGGAGATGTCCGACAGGTGCACCAGGCCGTCGATGCCGCCTTCCAGGCCGATGAAAATACCAAAGTCGGTAATGGACTTGATATTGCCGCTGATGCGGTCACCCTTGGCATGGCTGATGCTGAACTCTTCCCAGGGATTGGGACGGCACTGCTTGATGCCCAGAGAAATGCGGCGTCGGTCTTCGTCGATGTCCAGCACCATCACTTCCGCCTGGTCACCTACGTTGACCACCTTGGACGGGTGAATGTTCTTGTTGGTCCAGTCCATTTCGGATACGTGCACCAGCCCTTCAACCCCTTCCTCAATTTCGGCAAAACAGCCGTAGTCGGTGAGGTTGGTCACGGTGGCCAGTACCCGTGCACCTTCCGGATAGCGGCGAATGATGTTGATCCACGGATCATCACCCAGTTGCTTCATACCCAGGCTGACCCGGTTTTTCTCCCGGTCAAACTTCAGGATGCGCACGCTGACTTCGTCACCCACGTTCACCATTTCGCTGGGATGACGGATGCGCTTCCAGGCCATGTCGGTAATGTGCAACAGACCATCCACCCCGCCCAGGTCCACAAAGGCACCATAGTCGGTGAGGTTTTTCACGATACCCTTCACATCCTGGCCTTCCTGCAGGGAGGCCAGCAGGGCTTCGCGCTCGTGGCTGTTCTCTTCTTCTAAAACCGCCCGGCGGGAAACCACAACGTTGTTGCGCTTCTGGTCCAGTTTGATGACCTTAAATTCCAGGGGCTTGCCTTCCAGGTGGGCGGTTTCGCGCAGGGGACGGATGTCCACCAGCGACCCGGGCAGAAAGGCGCGAATGTCGTTGATGTCAACGGTAAACCCACCCTTAACCTTGCCGTTAATCACCCCGGTAACCACCTCGTGACCTTCGTGGGCAGATTCAAGCTGCTGCCAGGACTCAGCCCGCCGGGCTTTTTCCCGGGACAGGCGGGTTTCACCCCATCCATCGTCAACCACTTCCATGGCCACCTTAACCTGGTCGCCAATGTTTAAGGAAAACTCTCCCAGCTCGTTAACAAACTGGCTGCGGGGAATCACCCCTTCCGACTTCAACCCGGCGTGTACTACCACCCAATCGTCGTCAATTTCCACCACCGTGCCGGTTACGATGGACCCCGGGGCCATCTCGATGGTCTGTAAACTCTCTTCAAATAGTTCGGCAAAAGATTCGCTCATAAATTTAATGTTGCTCTACTTGTTCACCCGGAGAAGATTGAAATCAAAACAGCCTTGCGGCGGTGTTCTAATGCGAATCAATAGATAGGTTGAAAGTACGCCGCTAAAACCGGCGGTTCATCCCAGGGTGGGTCGGATAAGCAGAGCTCTCCTGTGTTAATTGTTAATGTTTACGCCATTACCCACCCGGATGGGGTGGTCGTCTAGTGAGCCAGGCCGGCCTTTTTGGCCAGGCTCACCACCTGTGCCAACACAGCATCGATGGACAAATGGGTACTGTCCAGAATCACTGCATCCTCCGCAGGCTTCAACGGCGCAACGGCGCGCCCTCGATCTCGAGCATCCCGTTCCCGGATCTGCTCAAGAAGGCCGCGCAAGCTAACACTTAAGCCTTTGTTTTTCAACTGTTTATAGCGACGCTGCGCACGTTCTTCAGCACTGGCGTCGAGGAAAATTTTAAGCTGCGCGTCGGGGAAAACCACGGTGCCCATATCCCGCCCATCCGCCACCAGGCCCGGATTCCGCCGAAAACCCTGCTGCACGGATAATATGGCGCGGCGGACCTCAGGCAGCGCCGCCACCACCGAGGCTTGCACCCCGGCGTCTTCGGTGCGGATTTCATCCGCCAGATCCGTGCGCTGGCCTGCTATCCTTACCCACACCACATCCCCCTGGAATTGAATGTCCAGTCCCCGGGCCAGTTCAGCCAGAGCCGTCTGATCGGTCACCTCCACGGACAAGCGGGCGGCCACGCAGCCGACAATCCGGTACAGGGCACCGGAGTCGAGCAGGTGCCAGCCCAGATGGTCTGCCAGGGCTTTGGCCAGGGTGCCTTTGCCGGATCCGCTGGGACCGTCAACAGTAATGACCGGGACTGCCGCCATCTAGCGCCCCATGTTGGCCAGAACGCCGGGCAGTGCATCCAGAAAACGCTGGTTCTCCTCAGCCAGGCC
>JANQMF010000208.1 GCA_028280225.1 Pseudomonadales bacterium
AGGGGCGGGTGATCATTTGTGCCACCATGGTATCCGGGCCGGGTTTGACCAGGGTGTAGTTCAAATCCAGGTGACGGCCGGTTTGTTTGGCTCCCACCAGGTCCAACTTAAAACCGGCGGTGGGGTGTTGTCCCTGGTAGACGCTGATCAGCAACACGTTGGTCAAATGTTCCGTTGGCGTATCTGCTGGGGTACTCCGCGCGGTTTCACCCGGGACCTGTAACAGACGGGTACCCCTGAGTTTTGCCAGCTGGGGTAGTGAAATTTGGGCCAGCCCGGGTTCCAGCCCCTGGCATTGGTTGTAGTTCAATATTTCGGTGACGGCAAGATTTTGCTCCGCACAGCCCAGGCTCAGCAGCAACAGGGGGGTGATCACCCAGATTTTAAGTAGCTTAGTCATCTTGCACCGAAGGTGTTTTGGCTGGCGTAGCAGGTTTGTTCTGGTTTACCGCCTTGTGTAAGGTGATGCCGTCAAAGGGCAGCGGATCATTCTTGTTGTCTTCATTCCGGGCGGCAAGGCCGGTCAGATTGACGCGTAGTACAGATTCAAAATTCAGGTCCGTCAAGTCCGCGCTGATGGACAATATCTCCGGGGAGTCCAGTGCCGGGTAAGCGCCGCAGGCTTCGCCGGCGTCGCACAGAATGGCGTCGTCGTCCGAGTCGGTACCGGCAAACAGGCGGGATTGCCCCGGCGGGACGTTGGCCAACCGGAAAGGATATTCCCCATCGTCGACCAGGACCACCACGGATTCGGGTATCGCCTGGTTGTCCTCACCCACCAGGACAACATAGTGAAGTCCGGCATCGGCGGCCAGATTAACGCTGGATACCTGCATCAACAGGTTTACGGTGACGTTGTTGGCATCCGTGGCAAAGGTCAGGGTGGCCTGGTAGGCATTGTCCGCCAAGCCGCTGCGGTCAAGATTTATCTGGTAGGTGCCAAGACCATCGCCGGTTCCCGGCCCAACCACGCTGGCCCAGGGTTCGCTGCTGGTGACCTGGGTGACGGAAGGGGTACCGGTGCCGATATTGGACACGGTGACCTGTAGCTGGGTTAAAAAGGCACCAAAGTTCAGGGTCGATGCTGATGCGGTAATAATGGGGCCGGGGTCAGAGCCCTGGCCGTTGGCCAATTGCTGGGCCGCAACCACTGCCTTTTGCGCGTTGATCATGCCCCAGCCGAATTGGTCATCGCGGCCGCTACTCCCCAGGTCATCAGTGAGATCTCCGGCCAGCAAGGCATTGTTAAATTCAGCCGGGGTCAGGTCCGGATGAACAGCGTGCATCAGAGCCGCCACACCGGCAACGTGGGGGGCGGCCATGGAAGTGCCGCTGAGGATCGCGTAGCCGAATTCGATGAGGCCGTTACTGTCGTCACCAATGGTGGAAATTACGCCGTCGCCAATGCCGTCACCATTTAAGTCGGTGATGTTGGAGCCACCGGGGGCAGCAACATCAATAGTTGGGCCAAAGTTGGAGTAGGGGGCCAAATTGTTGGTGATGGTTGTGGCGCTGACACTGAACACACCAGCATAAGCCGCGGGATAAGAGGGCAGATCCGAACTGTCATTCCCGGCGCTGGCAAAGATGATCACCCCGGCTTGTTGGGCTTCCAGATAGGTATCCTGTTCCGCCTGGGATGAGAACGGCCCACCTAAACTCAAGTTGATAATGTCCGCCCGCTGGGTGGGCACGGTACCGGAATCGTTAGACAGACCGGCAGCAAACCGCACAGCCTGAATAACATCAAAGCTGGTGCCGCCGTCTATGCCCAGCACCCGCAAGGGCATAATGCGGGTTTCCCAGGCCACGCCGGCGCCCCCCTGGCCATTATTGGTTTCGGCAGCCACGGTGCCGGCCACGTGGGTACCATGGAAACTGCCTGCACCAGCCAGCCCGCCGTCCCCGGGGTCGTCCGGATTGGCATCGATACCGTCGCCGTCCCCAGCCCGGACCGGATCGCTGATAAAGTCATAACCGGCGACAATTTTGCTGTTCAAATCAGGATGGTTAACCAGCACGCCGGTGTCGATCACCGCAACAATGACATCGGCATTCCCGGTAGTGGTATCCCATGCGGTGGGTAGATTGATATTTGCATAGTGCCACTGGGAACCAAAAAAGACGTCGTTTGGGGTCGCGTGGGCTTGTAAGAGCAGATTGGGTTCCGCGTAGGCAACCTCCCGGTGACGGTTCATTTCTTTGCACGCCATTAGCGTATGCCAGCGCTGGGCAAGTTGGGGATCGATATGGCTGCCCGCTGGAAGTTTTAAGGAGGCATCCTTGTCCTGAGCATCCCGGGTGCTGTGCGGCTGGACATCCACCAGTTGTGCCCCGTGCCGCTGCATCCGGGTGCTGTAGTGGGTAGTGGTGACCACCCGGGACTGACCGGCCTGGGAGTGGTCGGCGGCTTTAACAATCAACTGACCGGGAATAATAGGGTCGCTGAGCCGGCCCGGTGGGCGTTGTGAGTTCACCGTGGTCGTGTTCAGGGTCAGGTTTTGGGTTGTGGTGTCCTGACCTATGGTCAGGGCATAGTTGGATGCACCATCAAAGGGGAGAACCTCAACAAAATAGGTGCCGGGTCCGGGAACTTCCAGACTTTCGGTGGCAGATGCCGTGAGGGAAGCGTCCACCAGATTGCGTTGGGCATCCCACAGCCGCAGGTCCAGGTCCGCAGCCGTTTCGGCGATGGTCAGGACAATAATTTCGTCACCGGTTAAGCTCAGTTGATAAAAATCCCCGGGGTCTCCACTGGCAAAGAGATTACCCTCCGCTTCGCCGGTATTGGGCAGATTGGCAAATCCCCCCAGGGATACCGGCGTGGGCAACTGCTGAGCTTGATCAAATGAGTTGTTGGCCACCGGGGTGGTCAGCCGGTCATTCACGTCACTGTCGATGGCGGATGAGCTTAAAATTTGTACCGTACCGCTGATGGCAACCCCCGCCTGGCTGTCGCCGACAACAATCTGTTGCGTGGTAGTGGCGGTGGCGCCGTTGTTGTCGGTGACCGTAAGCTGAATGTTGTATTCCCCGGGTTCCTCAAAGGTGGTTTGGGCGGTGACGCCGATTGCCGGGTTGCCGGCAAAATCCCAGGCATATCCCTCAATTGTGCCGTCCGGATCTGCGGATGCCGAGGCGTCTGCGGTGACCTCCAGGGGGGCATCACCACTTGCCGGGGTCAGGGTAAAACTGGCTGTTGGGCTGCGGTTGGGGTTGGGGCCGGTGGGGCCGTCGCCACCACTGCCGCCACCGCCACAGGCGCCAAGCATCATAACGAGCACTATCCCGGATAACTGATACGCACTAACTTGTCTCAACCCACATTCCTTACCGCTGTCTTGCTGGTTTAACGCCTGCTTGTTCAATTCTTGTTTGTTCAATTGGGCACTTAATGAGTGTAGTGCTGAATTCTGAACACGGCATTAATAGGCGCACGGCCTGAGTGCTTGGTTGGGTAGGTTGGAATAAAAAAGGCGTGTCAGATGGGGTTACCGTCTGAATGCAACTTCTCTTCTGGGGGAAGGACACTTGAAAGGGAGGACTGCACGAAGTTGCTTGCACGCCTGGAAACTCTTTCTTGGGGCGCATTATGTACTGGACAAAACATGGGTGTCAACAGTTTTTTTGAATTTATTAAAAAAATGTTTAGGTTTTGTATAGGTTAGGTTTCCGCATCGCCGATAAATATCTCCAGGGTCGCTTCCAGGTGGGCCCTGGCCTGGCTCATCTGCTGAGCGGCCTGATGATGGGTGGTCAACCCGGCGGCCTGCTGGGCGGTGTAGGTGGCCAGATCATTCAGTTGAGTGATGATGTTGATCAGGTGCGCCGGACATTGGCTTGGGTCTTCATCCGTGGCTGCAATGGCCACCAATTCCTCGTCGCTGAAGGTTTTGGGCGCCCAACCTTCGTTACCGGCCAAACCCTGGGCGCTGATGGCCAGGTGCTCAATTTCCGCCCAGGTGAGCGGCCATTTCAGGGTTTCGATACCCCTGGCCTGAATCTGGCTGATCTGCTGGGCGGTGGCAAATCGGTAGAGTACAAAAATTTTGCTGGTGTTGAATATATTTTCAGCTAAATCAATAGCTTGCTCGGTAATGACCGGTAGCTGCAAAAAGGCTGTTGTAATCTCCCTAGCGCCGTGCTGGTCGTCAGCCAGGGCATCCATATTAGCCCAGCGGCCCACCAGGTCGACCCGTAACGCCCCCTCGTCCTGTTCTTCCGCCAGAATCTGCAGATTTGAGCCCACCAGACCCACCTTGGGTTTGTGGGTGGCAAACAGCCTGGGTTTTTGGGTCTGTGCTTCCAGGCGTTGTTGCAGTTGTTCGGTGGACAGGGTGGCCAGACTCGAGATGGGGTGACCGGTGTCGGTCAGGTGTTTGATCAGTTTAAGTTGCGTCAACTGGGGTTTGCTGTAGAACCTGGTTTTTCCGGACTTATGTGCCGGGGCCAGATCGTAACGGCGCTCCCAGGCGCGCAAGCGCTCCACGGAAATACCGGTCAGGGAGGCAACCGTCCCTATGCGGTACAGGTCTTCTTCGATATTGGGTTTCATGGCAGGGCTGTCCAGATACATTATCTATACATCACATCGACAAGTGTACGATTATTTTGGCGCTTGTCCAGGTACAGATAAGGTTCTGCCGGGTGGGGAGGAGTTGGTAAGGCGTGCCACGGATAGGGAGGAAGGGAGAGAACCCGTGTCACGCCTTGGCCCCAGTGGTATAGACCACTGAGATTGCGCGCATTGTAGGCCCACGTCGTTTGATTGCAAGGGAATTGGGGTACTAAAGTGTTTCTAAACGTAACACTTTTTGCCGGGGTGGTGGGCTTTACGCCGGGCACGGGATTGTTAAGAATGCGGCGAAACAATTGGTGAGGATGATAGAGGGCCATGCTGAATAACCTGGGATTGTTCCTGATGAAACGTTCGTTTTTGTCGCCGGACACGGAGGCATATGTTGAAGGGGACGGCAGTATCCGTCTGACCTATAAAGAGTTGAATGCCAGTTGTAACCGGCTGGCCAATGCCCTTGTGGCGGCGGATATTAAACCCGGCGAACGGGTAGGCCTGTTGCTGATGAATTCCCGGGAATTTATGGAAGCTTATTATGCCCTGGCCAAGGTGGGTGCGGTGGTAGTGCCCCTCAACTGGCGCCTGGTTCCCGATGAGCTGGAATTTATTCTCAAAGACAGCGGTGCCCAACGGCTGATATATGGTGAGGAATTTGTCGAGTCGGTGGCTGACCTGCACAGCCGCGGGGATAAAACGGACATCAAACAGTGGCTCCAGGTTCAAGGTAATGAAGAGGTCGCCTTTTTTGCCGAGAGTTATCAGGATTTTCGCGACACTGCCCCGGACACCGAACCCCCCGTCACCGCCGGCGATGATGATATGTTATATATCATGTACACCTCCGGCACTACCGGATTGCCTAAGGGGGTGGTGCACACCCACAACACCGCTATCTGGGGCCTGATCACCATTGGTGCAACTGCGGAATATCAGGCGGGTGACCGATACCTGGCCTGCCTGCCCATGTTCCATGTCGGGGCGCTGACACCCCTGGCGGTGAATGTTTGGGCGGGGGTGACAAACGTGGTCATGCGCAGTTTTGATCCCATACGGGCCTGGGAGCTCATTCAGGAGGAAAAGATCACCATTGGGCTTGCGGTGCCGGCGATGCTGAACTTTATGGTCCAAGTGCCCAATTATGAGCAGTATGACTATTCAAGTCTGCGGTGGATGATGACCGGGGCTGCACCGGTCCCGGCTGCCTTGACCCTGCAGTATCATGAAATGGGGATTGGGGTTTTACAGGTATATGGGCTTACGGAGAGTTGTGGACCTGCCTGCCTGATGGATTCTGCCAATGCAATCCGCAAACCCGAATCCACGGGACGTGCCTTCTTTCATACCGACATACGTATTGTGGATGAAAACATGCAGGATTGTGCGCTGGGTGAAGCCGGCGAAGTGTGGGTTAAGGGCAGACATGTGATGCGCGAGTATTGGAATCGTCCGGATGCCACCGCGGAAACCCTGGTGGACGGCTGGCTGCGTACCGGGGATGTGGCGACCATGGATGCTGAAGGGTTTGTAGCGATTCAGGATCGGATTAAGGACATGATTATCTCCGGGGGTGAAAATGTTTATCCCGCGGAAATTGAAGGGGTGCTGATGACCCACGACGCCATCTCTGAAGCGGCGGTGATTGGGCAGGCCAGTGCAAAATGGGGTGAATCTCCCCTGGCCATTGTGGTGCGCACCGATGACAACCTGACCGAGGCGGATGTGTTGCGTTATTGCGAAGGTAAACTGGCAGGTTATAAACAGCCCAAGGCGGCGGCCTTTATCGATGAAATCCCACGCAATCCCAGCGGCAAGATCTTAAAACGCCTGCTTCGAGAACAGTTTCCAAAACAGGCACCGGTTTAACCTGCTTGTGCAAACTTAAGTACCGGGCAGGGGTTCAGGCTGCGGTGGTATTGTGCAGGATCGTCAGAGTCCACACCAATACCACCAGACTGAGGCTGACAAAGACCGCCGCTGAACCCATGTCCTTGGCGCGGCCGGCCAGATCATGGTGCTCATCCCCAATACGGTCCACCACAGCCTCAATTGCCGAGTTCAGCAGCTCTATTATGAGTACCAGGGCAAGCACACCAATCAGAATGGCCACCTGAAAAATGGTCTCGCCAACAACAAAGGCCAGGGGTATCAACAGCGCACACAAGGTACATTCCTGACGAAAGGCGGACTCATTGTGCCATGCTGCCTTAAAGCCCTGCCAGGAATAACCTGCCGCCTTAATAATTCGGGTTATGCCGGTGTCCCCGGGTTTGGGCATGGACTCACTCCTAGGTCCTTGGTGTCTGGCTTGTCCAACGAACGGTTTAGTGGCTGTCCGGGCATTCACCCAATTCAACCTGGATGGTTGAATGATCGATGCCAAATTCGCTGCTGAGGACACGCTTGATGTCCGCCACCACCCCGTGCACGTCGTTGGTCCGGTTAACCCGGGCATGCAGGGTTAACAAGGGTTTTGTTTCGGTCAGCGCCCAGGCGTGCACGTGATGAATTTCTTTCACCTGAGCCACTTGTGCGGTCAGCACCCGTTTTATTTCGGCGAGGTCTACCCCTTCAGGTACCCCCTCCAACAGGATGTGGGCAGATTCTTTAATCACCCGGTAAGCGCCACGGCTTAAGATCACCACAATCAGCAGCGCAAGAACTGGATCTGCATACCACCAGTCAAAAAAGTAAACGGCCAGGGCGGCGATTATGGCTGCCGCGGAGCCGAGCAGGTCCCCCAAAACATGCAGGGTTGCGCTGCGCACGTTGCTGTCAACGGTGTTGCCGTGCAACCAGTAGTAGGCGATGAGGTTGACCACAAAACCGGTCACGGCCACCGCCAGGGTAGGCAGGGGGAGCATGGCCTCGGGCTGGGCAACACGCCCCGCGGCTTCGATGGTGATCCATATGACCAGAGCCATCAAGGTCAGACCGTTAACAAAGGCCGCCAGCACGCCAAAACGATGGTAGCCGTAACTCAGCTTGTGATCGGATTCGCGCTGAGATATGCGGGCAGCCCACCAGGCCAGGCCCAGGGCGGCCGCGTCGAGGAACATGTGTCCCGCGTCCGCAATCAGGACCAGTGCATTGGTCCATAAACCGGCAAGTAATTCCACCACCATAAAGGCGGCAATCAGGATAAAGGCGCGGCCAAGCAACCGGGTTGCCTGGGGGTGTTCATGTGAATGGTGATGCGCCAAAGTATTCTCGTTTTCAGTTGCTCAAAGAGGTTGTTTGGGGTCCAGGCCCAATGCCACCTTGCCGATGACTTCATAAGTCGGTTGAGCCACCATAATGTGCTGAGTCGCGACGTGTACGTCGCGAAAGCAGCGTTGTAACTTGGATTGCCGGTAAATAGCGGTACCGCCGGCGGCGTGATACAGGCTGTCCACCACCGCTGCGGCATTCCAGGCATTGTTAGTGGCCGCCAGGCGCAGCTTGGCCTTGGTGTCCATGCTCATGCGGCCCGCTTGTTCCGCTTCGTGCCAGGCTTGTTGAATATAAGCCCGGGTGAGTGCGTGGGCGCTTTCCAGTTTGGCCTGGGCCACGGCTACTTCCCTTTGCACGGCACCGCGGTTGGCCAGGGTGCGGGAGGCACCGGTTGGCGTTTTTGCCGCCGCCAGGTGCATAAATTCTTCCATGGCGCATGCCGCAATACCCATGGCCACTGCAGAAACTCCCAATGCCAGGAGGCCAAGGGTAGGAAACCGGTAGAGTGGCGTATCTACCCTGGGGCGTCCCCCCAGGACCACCCAACGGCCCTCGGGTACCCATTCGTTGGTGACTTCAATGTCGTGGCTGCCGGTGCCCCTGAGTCCGGAGGTATCCCAGGTGGTGTCGTGAATGGTAACCGTGTCAGCGGGGAAGAAGATCAGGGCGTTAATCGGCGACCCAGCCTGGTTTAGCCTGGGTTTGCCTTGGTCCATCAGGGTGCAACCGCCACAGATCCAATCTGCGTTCTGGCTGCCACTGCCAAAAGGCCAGCGTCCGTTTACCAGCAGACCCTCAGCACCGCTGTCATCCCGGCCGGGTTGTGCTGTGCCGATGGGTGCGGTGACCCCAACGGTAATAACGTTGGGGTTGTCAGCATAAATGGTGTTTGCCCACTGCTCCGGCAGAGAGGCGCTCATGAGTCCGGTTGTGGTGCCGATCATCAGGCACCAGCCCACGGCGCTGTCTGCCTGAGCGGCGGCCATCAGGGTGTCGAAAAATGTCTGCGGGTGGACCTCCAGTCCGCCCAACTGCTTGGGTACCAGCAGCCGGTACAGACCAGCCCCGGCCATGTTCTGAGCCAGATCCGCCGGGATCCGGCAGGCCGCTTCTATTTCGTCTCCGCGAGCTTGAATTTCACCTAAGAACGGGGTGAGCGTGTCTAGTGTTTGCAAACAAACTCCTTCTTTTTGGTCATTATCCTTTAAATTGTTGTTGCATGCAGCCTGGGGTAACCTGACCCTGACTTGAATATTGATGAGGCAGTCATGCAGCGAATGCAATTAGATTTTGAAGGGCCGGTGGCGGTGCTGAAATTTAACCATCCCGAGGTCATGAATGCAGTGGGTGCGCAGATGTTGCTTGATTTTGCCACCGCGCTGGATGAGGTGAAAAACAAACGCAACGGTGCCCGGTGTTTGCTCCTCACGGGGAATGGCCGGGGCTTTTGCGCCGGTGCAAATTTGCAGGATGAACGTGCGGATTCCTCCGCGTCAGCCGGGTCTTCCTTGCGTAACTCCTATCACCCCCTGCTGTTTGAACTGCGCGGGCTGGAGATGCCCATTGTCACCGCCGTAAACGGTGCCGCGGCCGGGGTGGGTATGAGCTTTGCGCTGATGGGTGATATTGTCTGTGCGTCCAAGGCGGGCTTTTTCTTACAGGCCTTTGCACGCATTGGCTTGATCCCGGATGGCGGTTCCACCTTCTTGCTGCCGCGGCTGGTGGGCTGGGGACGGGCAGTGGAGTTGTCCATGCTGGCGGAGCGGGTATCTGCCGAACAGGCTGTGGAGTGGGGGATGATCAATCGCTTGTTTGAGGATAACGATGCCTTGATGGTGGGCGCCATGGAATTGGCCAACCGGCTGGCCCGTGGTCCGCGCTCGCTGACCCTGATGCGCAAAGCCTATTGGAATACCTGGCAGAATTCGTTTGAACAGCAGTTGGAACTCGAAGCCCAGCTACAAAATGAAGCAGGCGCGTCCAGAGATTTTGAGGAGGGCGTGGCGGCCTTTTTAGCTAAGCGCGACGCGGTATTTAAAGGGGAATAACATGTCAACAGGTCGGGTAGCGCTGGTCAGCGGCGGCAGCCGGGGAGT
>JANQMF010000216.1 GCA_028280225.1 Pseudomonadales bacterium
CGGACCCCAAGCCCGCCTCATTTGAGAACACCGCCCGGCGAAAGCCAATAATCATGACCCCAATTATGCCCCCGGAAACACCTTGGGGATCAAAAGCACCTTGCCAGATTGCCGCAAATGCGCCGGGCAGGGCCTGGTAGTTAACGATAATGATTAACAAGGCTACCAGAACATAGAGCAGGGCCATGGCGGGGACCAGCCTGGCGGTTGTGGCCGCAATGGAGCGGATGCCGCCGATAATCACCACCCCAACCGCCAGGGCCAGCAGGCAGCCGATCAGCCAGGTTTGACCGGCAAAAAAACTGTTGCTGCCGCCGGTCACATCCACCAGGATGGCTGCGGTCTGGTTGGATTGGAACATGTTGCCGATCCCCAGGCACCCCAGCACCATGCTGGCGGCGTAAAATATGCCCAGAGCCCGGCCAAGGCGTGGCCAGTTGCGCAGTGCCAGCCCTTTTTCCAGGTAGTACATGGGGCCCCCGGAGACCACCCCGCCTTCGTACTTGCGGTACATCACCCCCAGGGTACATTCAGCCAGTTTGGTCGACATACCCAGCAAGCCGGCGACAATAAGCCAGAAAGTGGCACCGGGACCCCCAATTGAAATGGCCACGGCAACCCCGGCGATGTTGCCGATTCCCACGGTTCCGGAAACCGCTGTGGTGAGGGCTTGAAATTGAGATATCTGGCCGGGGTCCCCGGGGTTGTTGAATTTACCCCGGACAATATCCACGGCATGGCGGAAGCCGCGGATATTGATAAAGCCGAGGTACAGGGTAAAAAACAGCCCACCTGCCACAAGCCAAAGCACTATGAGAGGCACCTGGGTCCCAAAAAGCTCCAGGGAGTAGAAGATAAAGCCCGCGGCAGCGTCCGCTACCGGGCGCATACCCTGATCAATAAGCTGGTCGACGCTCAAGCCAGCATCACTCACTGTTGTATCCATGGAGGTATACTGACGGGTATGTTCCTCTATTGCACCCCTGCTTGATATGCTCAAATCGATACATATGGCCCTGGCCATGCTGTCCGTGACCGGCTTTGTCATTCGTGCGGGATGGGCATACGTGGCGCCGGACCTGCTGGCCCGGCGGTGGGTTAGAGTATCCCCTCATATTGTTGACACTCTGCTTCTGGCGTTAGGGGTGTTGTTGGCGCTGCAACTTCCGGACGGCATCCTGCAACCCTGGTTGGTGGCCAAGATGTTGGGCCTGCTGGGTTACATTGGCTTTGGCGTGTTGACCTTGCGCGGGCAGGGATGGACCCGCGGGGTCGGCTTATGTGGTGCGCTGATTTGCGCCGTGTATATTTTTGCCGTTGCCTTTACCCGAAATGCGCTGGTGTTTACCAGCGCCTAAAGTTACTCCTGAACAAAGGTCAGCAAAAAGGTCACCGGCACAGCCTGGCTGATGCTGGGCAAGCCGGCCACCTCCCGGAGCTTCTCCACCCCAGCCTCCAGGCCCACCATACTTGCGCTCACTAAGATGGGTTGCCGGGTGGCGACGACAATGCGTTTTTCACCCACACGCATGGCGGTGACATGGGCGGTGACCTCAATCTGACGGTCCTTAATTTGCAACTGGCCCACCAGGCTGTTTTCGCTCATGCTGCCCGGGGTCAGGCCGGCCAGAGCGTTTTTTTCGAACGGTACCTCTATCCGGGCGACGGGAAATATATCTGCTTCGAACAACATACTTTGCATACGCTCATCGCGAATGGGGATGAGGGTGTCGATACTGGCCAGCACAATTTCAACGCTGGCGTTACCTTCGTTGTTGATGCTGCCGTTGAGTTTGCGAAAGTGGTGGACTTCGCCGATGTTGCCCGCCTTGATGGTGACAAAACTGAGTTGGGATGCCGCGTTGTCTAGTTGCCAATTGGCAAAGCCGGGCAAGGCCCATACCAATAACAGGGTTGTTAGGGCGCTTCTGGACAGGTGGGTAAGTTCAGGGCCAAAAAGGCTTGTCATGGCTGGTGCCTCCGCCGACAACAAAGGATATCAATAATTTAGGAGTCTGCGCTTTCTAAGCAGGCGACCCCGGCGATCTGATCCTCGAGGG
>JANQMF010000217.1 GCA_028280225.1 Pseudomonadales bacterium
CAACGAGATGCGGAACAATGCACAGAATGGGGTGCACAATGAGGTACAGGCCCAGGTCAGCGGCAAAAGCGGCAAATACGCCAACACCGAAGTTCAGGGGCAATCTTTCTTTTTGCCCTCAGAATCGCCATCAGAATCACGGCCAGAGCCACAGCAAGATCCACCGTCAGCACACGCGCATGCGCCGGCAACAACGGTTTTAACCGCCTGTTCTGTCTTTTGCCAGGTTGCCATACACGACGCCAATACCCCCTATCCGCAGTGCAGTGGTATCAACTCAGAACTTGCAGCACCGCCGGTGGCAGCAGTTTCCAATACCAGAACCACCACACCAGACCCACCTGAGCCACAACCAGCAAGGTAAAGTGTATCCGCCGGGCCGGCCACCAGATCCCCCGCACCCAAACCCTATACAAATAAACCACCTGCACCAGTACAACCGCCGCAAATCCGGCAATAAGCCACAGACTGTTTTCAACTTGATTCATGCCGCGCAAAACAAATTCCGTTTGATCCGCAATCAAACTGAGCACCCGCATGGCAAAGCCAACAACCAGGCCGATGCCCGCCATAACCAGCCAGAATAACAAGCCGCCTCCAGCACCTCCCCGGGCGCGCTCACCAAAGGCCCGGGACAGTGAACTCACCGGCCAGAAAATCAGCACACCCAATGCCAGCACCCCCCAGGCCAACACGACCACCAGGGTTGCACCCAGGGTGGCTTCATCAGCAACCCGGGTGTAGGCCACCATGGGCCGTTCAGAGACGTAGACCACCGGTGTTGTGCCGGAGCGGGCAAAGACCAGGCGGCCAGGGCCGTTAACCTCTTGAAATACGTTTTGCTTAAGCTGGCGATAACGCCGCAACCCGAAGACATCTTCGACTTCGATAAGTTCTGCCTGACGGTCGTAACGCACCCCTACCGTATCCACCCAGGCAAACATTTTTGTGAAATTAGACTCGTTGCGGCGGTTTGACAAATAGGTGCCCACCAGTTGCTCACCGTTTTCGATAGGCGTCAATTTTGCGTCTGGTCCCGGCAAATCCCAGCGGTCAAAACCCAGCCGGGTGGACAGCGTATTGCTCAACCGGTGCACCACCCCGGCACCGGTGTTGGTATTGACCGAAACAAACAGGCCCACATTTTCATCCGGCCATAAAATCATGCGTGAATGAAAAAGCACGGTGCTGCCATCATGGCCCACCGCCCGGCTGCCTCCGCGGGTCTGCTGGTACATTCCCAGGGTCATCCCATTCACCGCAGGATCCACAATATAGGCACCATTCAGCAACAGTGCCTTGGATTCGGCACTGAGCACGCCGGTACTTGCGGGATTTAAGAGTTCCAACATCAGCTTGGCCATATCCAGCGCCGTTGCGCTGGCACCCCCGGCAGGGCCCAGGGGTATATAGGTAAAGGCCTTTTCGGCAAAACCGCCCGGTTGTTTGGCATAACCACGCGCCCGGTTGTCCGCTAATGCCCGGGGCAGCGGTTGTAAGGTACTGGCATTAGACATCCGCATGGGATGCAGAAGGTGGTCTTCGACATAGCGGTCCCAGCCCTGGCCGGATACATTGGCCACCAGATGTGCCGCCAGGGCCGCACCGTAGTTTGAATAGCCGGTTAACGTGCCGGGCAGGTGGGTCCGGCGCGGTACCCGCTCAGCCAGATTGTCTGCCAGATTGCCCATCTGCCGGGGCCCGCCAACAAAAAGCTTCAGCAAGCTATCTTCCAAACCCGCGGTATGGGTCATCAGATGCCGCAAAGTAATGGGTTCGGTAAATTCACTGGCCATCTTAAACTGACGCAAATAGTCGTTAACGTCCGCACCCAGATCCAAACGGCCCGACTCCACCTGCTGCAGAACCGACATCCACACCAGGACCTTGGTGATGCTGCCGATACGAAAGGCTGTGCTGCGTGCCTGAACCGGTAACCGGTTTTGCAAATCCGCATGCCCATATCCCCTGGCCATGACCAAGCGGCCATCCGCCACCAGGGCCACCGTGGCTCCGACAATCTCCTGGTCAATCACGGCACTTTCCATAATGCCGTTGATATATCCTTCCAGACTACTGACCTGACCCGGGGCAGCCACCGGCGCCTGGGCCGACAACACCAAGCCAATTACGGACAGCCACACGCCAATTTTGCCTCGCCGGCCCACTACTGCATGCTCACATTCTGACCCGCTTGCAGCTGTGCCAGGCGAAAGGCGAGCATGCTGGCCAGAACCGCTGTGACGTGTCTTTGTTCAGCAAATTCCCGGTACAGGGGATCGTTTTGCAGCAACAGACAGCGCTGGCGGTCACCACAGCGAAACTCCGTGCGGTTGCCAAACTGATTACCCGCCCGACCGTATTCGCCAAAGTCATCAGCTTCCTCCGCCAGTTTCCAATAGGCTTCCCAGGTTGTGGGAAAGTCATAAATTGGGCTCTGTACCGCTGACAAGGTATTCGATGCAGCCTCTTTCAGGACGGTGGCGTAATCCGCCGGAGGTGAAATGACCCGGGCACAGCTGTCTGCAACCAGTTGCTCCACCCGGGCGGTATCCACCGGGAAGCGGTCAAAGCGGTCGCTGAGAGAAAAGCGCCACCAACGACCTGTATACACCGGCACAACATGGGCCGGAGACGTGACATCCTGGACATAATTGACAATTCTACCCAGGTTGCGCAGGTTACGGTGAGGATCCCTGGCCTGGGTCAGTTTTTCCGCTAATTCGTTAAAACGCTCGTGGAAACGGGTTTCTATGATGCCGAAGGTCCCCCGGTTCGACTGATCCTTGCGGTTGTAGTAGTTCCAGCGAAACATGCGCACAAACACATTAGCATCCGCCTGGGCAACGTTTGCCTTGACAATATAACGGGTATCTAATGCGGACAACCGCGTGAGTTCCGGGTGAAACTGAGCACAGCGGTTGTATTGCCGGGCGGCAATGAAGGTTAACTGCTGATGTAGCTGTGCATCATAAGCCAATGCCGTATGCGGCAGGCCGGAACTAATCAGAAAGGCAACCGCCAGTGTTGTCCAAAGGTATAACTTGTTCATCCGTTTCGAGCAACGCCAGTAATTCTTTAATTGTGCTGTTTGTCCCCGGCCACACCACATCTGCGGCAACTTCCGCCAGAGGCGCCAGCACAAAGAGTCGCTGGATGGCTCTGGGGTGGGGCAAAACAAGATTGGTCTGATTTCTCTCTTCTTGGCCAAATACTAACAGATCCAGATCAAGCTCCCGGGGTGCATTTCGCACAATTTTCCGGCCCCGGCCAAAATCACGCTCCATTGTCTTCAATTTTGCCAATAAACTTTCCGGAGTAAGCCCGGATAAAGGCTCAAAAGCAGCGGCAGCGTTAATAAAGTCCCCGGAATCCGGAGGGCAGTCCACCGGTGAGGTCCGCCACAGGCGGGATGTACGCAGGCTTTGTGGTTGGGCAAGATCCGCTAACCGGTGCATGGCTTCAACCACCACCTGGGGGGATTTGCCCAGATTGCTACCCACTCCAACCAAGACAAGCCCAGCCATGCTCAGCGTTCTCCATACTCCAATAAATGGTCAAGCAGGCCCGCTGCCGGCGGACCCGGCCACGGGAGGAAACGGCAGCATAAGGAAACCTTTGTATTCCGCTCAACCCAATGGCATATTCATAGAATTATCATCAAATAAGGGTGACAAAATCTACCCGGCGGGACATAACGAGAAAAAATAGGTCAACCCGTCAGATCAATCAAATGATAAAAACCGGAGGACACTCGATGAAGGCTGCAGTACTAAGGGAAGTCAATAAACCCCTGGAAATTGAGGATATCCAACACGGTGATCCCGCCCCCAGAGAAGTTCTGGTGCGGACCGTGGCCGCAGGGGTATGTCATTCAGACTTACATTTTCAGAACGGCTCCTATCCTTATCCGCTGCCCTCTGTTTTGGGCCACGAATCCGCCGGCATTGTGGAAGCAGTGGGCAGTGATGTCACCTACGTAAAACCCGGCGACCACGTCATCACCTGCCTGTCCGCTTTTTGCGGCCATTGTGAAGATTGCCTGACCGGGCATATGTCTTTATGCCAGGAACCGGAGCTGCAACGCCCGGAGGGTCAGCCTTCGCGCCTGAGCGCGGGTGGTGAGGACATTGCCCAGTTTCTAAACCTGTCCTCTTTTGCGGAATACATGCTGGTGCACGAACATGCCATCGTCAAAATCCGCGAGGACATGCCCCTGGACCGCGCCGCCCTGATCGGCTGCGGGGTGACCACCGGCGTCGGGGCGGTCATCCACACCGCGGCGGTTGAACCCGGCTCCACCGTTGCCGTAATCGGTTGCGGCGGTGTGGGACTTTCCGCCATCAACGGAGCTGCCATTGCCGGAGCCGCGCGCATTATTGCCGTGGACATGGTGGACAAGAAGCTGGAGCTGGCCCGCAAGTTTGGCGCCACCGACATTGTTAATGCCAGCAACGGCGATGCGGTTGGCGAAGTTCAGGAGATGACCGGCGGCGGGGTACACTACAGTTTTGAAGCCATTGGTCTGAAACAGACGGCTGAACAGGCGTTTAAGATGCTGGGTTTTGGCGGCACAGCCACCATCATTGGCATGATTCCCATGGGGGTTAATGTGGAACTCCATGGTCCGGAATTTCTGATGGAGCGCAAGATGCAGGGCTCAAATATGGGCTCCAACCGTTTCCGGGTGGATATGCCACGCTTTATCGATTTTTACCTGCAAGGGCGTCTGCACCTGGATGATCTGATATCCGGGCGCATCAAGCTTGCCGACGTCAATGACGGACTGGCTGCCCTGGAAACCGGTGAGGTAGCCAGAAACGTCATCATGTTTAACTAGTCAGGAAACCGTGAGCCTGAGGCAGGCGGTGCATACCGGGGGTTAAGCCCCGGTATCAGCCCAAGTACTAGCGCAGCACCACGTAGCCAAAGCGTCCGTTGCGATAGACACGCAGACGAATCTGGCGGCTGTCCAGGCCCAGCACTTCACGAAAATTTGGGATGTCCCGCACAGTGCGCCCGTTGGCACCAACCACAATGTCTCCGGCCCGCAAACCATAGGCATACGACTTACCCTGAGGATCAACATAGGTTGTCAGCACACCGGAACTCTGCCCGTCATCCGGATTCCAGAAGTTTTCAAACTCCGCACCCGCCAGGCGCGGATCTATGCGGCGGCCTGATACTTTCTGCTGATTATTTTCCGTCAACTCCAGGGATACCGTGCGTTGACGTCCCTCCCGGATGATATTCACCTCCACCTCATCACCAATAAACATCACCGCCGCCTGGCTGTGAAAGTCCGAGATTTTCTTGATGTTCCGCTCACCCACCTTGGAGATAATATCACCGGGTACCAGGCCTGCCGCCGCGGCTGCGCTATTGGGTTCCACATCAACAACCACAATGCCGTCAGATTGCGCCACATCAAAAGCCTGGGCCAATTCCGGATTAAGGGCTTGCACCGTGATGCCAATCAGGCCCCGGCGGACCTCTCCCTTGTCGATTAACTCACGCATGATGGCACTGACCATATTGGCCGGGATGGCAAAACCAATACCTACGTTGGACCCCGTTGGTGCCAGAATGGCAGTGTTAATCCCCACAAGGCGGCCGTGCAAGTCCACCAGGGCACCCCCGGAGTTGCCCGGGTTGATCGGCGCGTCGGTTTGCACAAAGTCTTCATAACCCTCTATGCCAAGGCCGCTACGGCCCAGGGCGCTGACAATGCCGCTGGTAACCGTTTGATTAAGCCCAAACGGATTACCTATGGCCACCACAAAGTCGCCTACCCTGACCTGACTGCTTTCCGCAAATTCCAACTGAGTCAGCGCCTGCGCTTCAACTTTCAGCACAGCCAGATCAACCTGGGGATCCTGCCCCACCAGTTTGGCCTGCAGGGCACGCCCATCCGCCAGATGCACGGTAATCTCGTCCGCCCGTTCAACCACATGGCTGTTAGTCACAATAAACCCCTGGTCAGCGTCCACCACCACCCCGGAGCCGGCACTCTGGGTTCTGCGGCTGCGGGGTACCGCCCTGGGCACATCAAAAAAGCGTCGAAAAAAGGGATCTTCCAACAACGGGTTGCGCACCTTGACGGTGGTATAGGTGGCAATATTCACCACCGCAGGATTAACCCGGTCCAGCATATCCGCCAGGCTCGGCAGCGGGCCCTGTTCGGGAATACTCACCGGCAATACCGCATGGCTCTTGGGGTTGGTGAGTATCGTGCTGCACACCACCACCCCCATAAGCCCGCACAACACGATCCGCCTGCTGTTTTGTCCCTTAAAAATCCACTTCACCCGATATTCCTCTTATTTTGTTTTATATCTGTCTTGGATATTCCCGGTTTAGACCGTTAAAACGCCACTTTGTTGCCTAGCCGGCAGGCTGTACTGCCGTAGGTCCGGCAGACCATATCACCCCAAAAGCCAGCACCGAAGTCCCAACGGCATACAAATATGCCACCGAATAACCGGTCATATCATAAAGCGCGCCGATAAATAGGGGCCCAAGGGCCACTCCGCCAACGGTCAGCGCATTGGCCAGAGCAAAAATCCGGGGATATAGCCGGCCCGGAAACGCATCAGCCAGCCATAGGGGCTGCATCATCAGCAAATTACCCACACTAAGGCCAAACAATCCCGCGCCAAGATAAATGAGCATCGGTCCATCTGCCTGACTGAGCAGGTACAGACCCGTCATCTGCAGGACCACATTCACCAGGGTAAAGGGACGAGGCTCAATCCGGGTGACGATATAACCCCCCAAAAAACGGCCTACAATGCTGCACGCGGTAAGCACTTGCACCGCTATCGCAGCAACGGCAAATCCGGCAATTTTTTCCGCCATGCCATATAGATGTGCAATCCCCCCCACCTGGGCACCCATGCAAAAAAAGTAACCCATCGTATGCAGGACAAAAAAACGACTGCGGACCGCACGGCTGTACACCCAGATTGAATCCTCTTGTCCCTGGCTTGTTACCGCCATCCAACCGGGTGTGCGCACGACAAACAAGGCAATGGGTACAACCAGCAGGACAAACACCAGCCCAAGCCAGGGCATGGTGGCAGGTAACCCCTGGGCATTAAACAGGTAAGCGGTAACGGGCGTTACGATGATGCCACCCAGAGAAAGCCCCGTTGATGATATAGCCAACGCCACTGAACGGTTGCGGCCGGGGAACCACCAGGTGATTAACGTTGTCCCCACCACCAGGGAGACGCCGGTATTGGCCAGGCCAAACAGCGAAAACAACAGGTAAACATGCCATAGCTGGGACGCCAGCCCAACCAGATAAAGGCATATACCACAGCCTGCCGCGCTGGCCGCCATGATCCATTTAACCGGCACTTTCTCCAGCCAGCGCGCCACATAAATCCCGGTTACCCCACCCATGACAAAAAACAAAGTCACGGCAAAAGAAACATTGGCCAGGGGGGTGTCCAGCAGTTTTGCCAGCTCGGTCATGTAGACCGACATGTTGTAAAAGCCGAATCCTGAACTGACGGTTTGGACAACCAGCATGGCCGCCACGATCACCCAGGCGTATCCGTTCGAGGCGGCTTTACTCAAGGGTGATATTAACTGTGCACGGCTTAGGGGCTAACCGCACTTTTCAATGTAGCCGTTCAAGCGCAGGGCTTCTAACAGACCGGTCAGAATAAGGTCCGAAACAACATGATCGAATAAATCTTCCCGGTCAAATAAGTGCGCAAAACCCCCGGTGGCAATCAACAGGGGGGGCTCGTCGGCAAATGCTTCCGCGGTGATGCGAGCCGCCAGCTCCCGGACCATGCCCACGTTGCTCCAATACAGGCCGCTTTGGATGCTCTCAACGGTTGTTTTGCCAATAGCGGAGCGGGCCGGTTTAATTTCAACGGAAGGCAGTTTAGCCGTTTTGGCTTCCAGGGTTTCCATGGCCAGACGCACACCGGGCATGATGTTTCCACCCAAAAATGTGCGATCTTTACTGATGGCACAGACCGTTGTGGCGGTACCGAAGTCCACAACCACAAGGTTCCGGTCAGGAAACATCTTAACCGCCCCCATGGCATCCGCAATGCGATCGCTGCCTACTTCCTTAGGGTCTTTGTAGCCGATTTTCAAGCCGGTTTTGATTCCGGGCCGCATCAGCATCGGTTCCAGATTAAAGTACTTTTGACAACAAGCCCGTAATGAATAGTTCAGCTCCGGAACCACGGAGGATATGGCCACCACCTTAATGCGCTCCGGATCAACGTTGTTTTCCCGCAGGGCACCACGCAGAAAGACGCCAATTTCGTCCGAGGAACTCCTGGCGGTGGAAGCATGGCGAAACTGCACCACCAGTTCGTTCTCAGAAAATACGCCACAATAGATTTGGCTGTTTCCTACATCCAGGGCCAGAATCATTGATTACCTCTTTTGTTATTGTGATTCGTGTTTTTCAACCGGAATACGACGATTCCGGACAGAGCCTGGCTACATTGTCAATGAGCCGCACCGACCGTGCCCCGCAATCCACCACAACAGCGCCAAACCTGCGCCCATCCCTGGTCTGGATATAGTCAACAGCAAAACCAAGTGCATCAAGCTGTTGGGCCACCTCAGCATCGGTGGCGCCGGATCTAAGCGCCCGGTTAAACTTTGTCGCCAGGGCGCGCCCCGGCTTATCTAACAATTTGTTCCGCGAACTCATGGCCAGGCCATCACATTCGCGCACGGTTTCGCACCCGACAATGTCCACATCCATAAAAAACGCGGCAGCCATGTCCTTTATAAGCAGATACTGCTGATAGTCTTTTTCACCAAAATATGCCCGCCGGGGTTGGACAAGATTAAGGAGTTTCATCACCACCGTTAAGACCCCGGTAAAATGCCCGGGACGATTTCCCCCACACAGAGCTTTACTGAATTCGGTTTCGTGTACCTGATAGCAAAAGCCGTCCGCATACAACTCTTCGTATGTGGGCAAGATGACGTGGTCCACACCAATGGCTTCGGCCAGCGCCAGGTCCTCAGCCAGGGTGTCCGGATAACCGGCCAGATCCTTGGGGTCGTTAAACTGGGTGGGGTTCACGTAGATGCTCAACACTGTCACATCGTCCGTGGCAACACTGCGCTTGAGCAGCGATGCATGCCCATCGTGCAGGGCCCCCATGGTGGCGACAAAGCCAACCGAGATTTCTGCAGACTGGTTGAGTTCCCGGCGGGCGCGTCGCCACTGCTGCATGTCCTTATAGACGATCATGCATAAGCCTCCTTTGCACAGGGAAAGTTTCCGCTGGTGACATCTTGATGATAGTGGTTAACCGCATCCAGCAGGGTGTGGTGTCCGTCCATGTAGTGGCGCAGGAACTTGGGTTTAAAGTCTGCATCCATACCCAGCATGTCCTGTAAGACCAGCACTTGGCCGTCGGTACCTGCACCGGCACCAATGCCAATGGTGGGGATGGTGAGTTGCGCACTGATGGCACGCGCCAAGCCTTGGGGTACACATTCTAAAACCAGGGCAAAACACCCGGCATCTTCGACCCGCTGGGCAGCGTCCACAATGGCTGCAGCCGCGGCGTCATCACGGCCTTGTACCTTGTGACCACCAAAAGCTTCCACGGATTGGGGGGTTAAACCCAGATGTGCCATCACCGGCACGCCGGACTCAACAATGTGCGCCATAATGTCCAGTTGGCCAGCCGCACCTTCGATCTTTACGCAGTTGCCACCCGCTTGCATCAGAGCACCCACCGCTTCCATGGCGGGTTGCAGACCTTTGCGCACCGATAGAAAGGGCATATCACCAATCACAAATTTATCCGGCGCGCCGCGGCGTACCGCTGCAACATGGGTAGCCATCATCTCCACCGTGGCGTGCACAGTGCTGTCATAGCCATGCATCACCATGGCCAGGCTGTCGCCCACCAACAAGGTATCCAGATCAGATTGGTTAAGAATCCGCGCGGACCAGTAGTCGTAACAGGTTGCCATGGAGATTTTTTCCCCGGCTTGCTTACGCGCGCTAAAATCTAAGATGTTCAATTTACCCCCCTTGACGGAGGGACACTGTACGAAGGCACGTTTAAGTGACGCATCAACTCGTCTGCAGAGATTCGTCGGATCCGTTGCCACTTTGAACGCTTGCTCTTTGAGCTCTCGTGTGAGTTCTCTTATAAGCTTAAGTACCTGTCCCTCATTTGCTGATGCTGGCATCAACGTGGATCAAGTCTTCTAATGCACTCAGTAGACCTATTTTTATTACATTAGTTTCTTTTTACATTAGTTGTATAAGTTGCATAAGTTGCATATCTGCAGCCATTCCCACACCCGGGTCTCGGTCCTTTGTAGCCGCGGCAAACATAGCCGCCGACCGCGAGGATCTGAGCCCACTGTGAGCAGTTAACTGGCCCTTCACGCCATCCGGATTAACCGGAGGGTGGAGCGTACTATCGATGTTTTTGCATGTCCACAGGGGAAATTTAGGAAAATTGTAGGCACACTGACTAGCTGTGCAGCAAGTCAGCGACCGCGCGTTTAGCCATGATCTTAACTAAGTGAGCCCGGTATTCCCCGGATGCATGTAAGTCGCTGTTAAACCCCGCATCCGGTACTTCTACACCATCCACCGCATCCGCGCTGAGTTCCCGGTTGAGGACCTCCTCAATACCGCTGGCCCGAAACGCGCAGGGACCCGCACCCGTCACCCCTACCCGGATGCTGCCGGAAAAGTCTGCCACCATGACCCCAACCACGGCGTAACGGGAGGCCGGGTTGGGAAACTTGCGATACGCTGCCCTGGTGGGTACGGGAAAGTCAATGCGGGTGATAATTTCGCCGGGTTCCAGGGCGGTTTCAAACAGGTCTTTAAAAAATTCATCACCACTGATGCTGCGCTGCTGGGTGACTACCGTTGCACCCAGACCCACAATGGCGCAAGGATAGTCCGCAGCCGGATCACTATTGGCCACGGAGCCGCCAATGGTGCCACGGTTACGCACCTGATTATCACCTATCAAACCCGCCAGTTGGGCCAGCACGGGTAACGTGGCTTGAACCTGGGCCGACCGGGCCACGACATTGTGTTGGGTAAAGGCGCCCACCTGAACCACTTCGGCAGTTGCATTCAGGCCGGACATTTCTTCAATTCCAGACAAATCGATTAAGTCTGTCGGCGCCGCCAGACGTTGCTTCATTGTTGGGATCAACGTCATGCCTCCACTTAAATACATTGGGTCGTCCGAAGCTTTGAACAGCGCCACGGCTTCAGCCACCTGGGTGGGGCGATGATAATTATATGGGTACATGGTTCTCCCAGCTCTTTAGTTTTTATCCAAATACTTGCCGTGCAACAAGTTGGCCCGGTTCAGAAAAGTGCGGTCCAACATGCTGTAGCTATTCACCCCTGATTGCCCGCCAGACCTTTTCCGGAGTGGCCGGCATGGAAATATCTTTGTTACCCAGGGCATGGGTAACGGCATTCATAATGGCCGCCGGTGAGCCGATTGCCCCAGCCTCTCCACAGCCCTTGACCCCTAAGGGGTTGTGGGTGCATGGCGTCACCGTGGTATCCACATCAAAATCCGGTAAATCGTCAGCGCGGGGCATACAGTAATCCATCAAGGAGCCCGTCTGGAGCTGGCCGTATTCATCATAAATACCGTGTTCCATCATCGCCTGGCCGGCACCCTGGGCAACCCCACCGTGGACCTGCCCATCCACCACCAGCGGGTTGATGATGTGCCCAAAATCATCCACCGCAACAAACTTAACCAGGGTGGTTACCCCGGTATCGATATCCACTTCCACTTCAGCAATATGTGTCCCCGCGGGAAAGGTGAAGTTTTTGGGATCGTAAAAGGCTTTTTCACTCAAGCCGGGTTCCAATTCCTCGGGATAATCCGCAGGGACATAGGCAGCAAAGGCAACCTCTTGAATCGAGACAGATTGGTTACTGTCCTGCAAAATAAAATTTCCGTCCTTAAAGTCAATTTGGGCCTCGTCCGCCTGCATCATGTGGGCGGCAATTTTTTTGCCCTTGCTGATGATTTTGTTCCCGGCGGCGACCAGGGCTGATCCACCGACCGCCAGAGACCGGGAGCCGTAAGTGCCCAAGCCAAAGTCCATACGCCCGGTATCGCCGTGGATCACCTCGATATCTTCGTAGGGAATACCCAATTGCGATGCAACAACCTGGGCAAAGGTGGTTTCATGGCCCTGACCATGGCTGTGGGAGCCGGTAAAGACGCTGACCGAACCTGTTGGGTTGATTCTTATCTCGCCACTTTCGTACAACCCCACACCCGCACCCAGCTCCGTGGCCAGTTTGGATGGCGCCAGGCCACAGGCTTCGATATAACAGGCAAAGCCAATACCCCGGCGTTTGTTATTTTCCGCCGCTGCCGCCTGTCGGGATTCAAAGCTGTTGTAATCAATGAGTTCCAGGGCTTTATCCAGACTGGCTTCGTAATTGCCCACGTCATAGGTTAAAGCCACCGGGGTGGCGTAGGGAAAGTCCTCGGGCTGAATCATGTTCATGCGCCGCAGGTCAGCGGGGTCTTTGCCCAGTTCCCGGGCCGCCTGCTCAATAATACGCTCCAGTACGTAGGTGGCTTCCGGTCTGCCGGCCCCCCGATAGGCATCCACCGGACAGGTATTGGTATAGACGCCTTGAACCTCAACATAAATGTTAGGCGTTTTATATTGTCCAGCCAGCAGCGTGCCATATAGATAGGTGGGCACAGCGGAACCGAAGGTGGACAGGTAGGCGCCCAGGTTGGCGGTGGTCACCACTTTCAGCCCGGTGAAGCGACCGGTGTCGTCAACGGCAAGCTCAGCCCGGGTAACGTGGTCTCGGCCATGGGCATCCGCCAGAAAACTTTCCCCCCGTTCCGCCACCCACTTTATGGGCTGGGCGAGTTTTCCCGCGGCCCAGATAACGGCCGTTTCTTCCGCATAAACAAAAATTTTAGAGCCAAATCCACCACCCACATCCGGGGCCACTACCCGCAATTTGTGCTCCGGGGCAATTTGCACAAAGGCACTTAATACCAAACGCTCCAGGTGCGGGTTCTGGCTGGTGGTATACAGAGTGTATTCCCCGGAGGCCGCATCAAAACAGCCTAAACAGGCGCGGGGTTCCATGGCGTTTGGGATCAGCCGATTGTTAACCAGTTCAATGGTGGTGACATGAGCCGCCTTGGCAAAGGCCATGCGTGTCGCATCTTCATCACCCAGCGCCCATTCATAAGCCAGATTGTTTTCGATACCGTCATAGATTTGTTCAGAATGAGCGGCCGTGGCCACATCGACAACCGCATTAAGCTCCTTGAAGTCAGCAACCACCGATTCCGCAGCGCGCTTGGCCGCGGCAAGGGATGTGCCCACCACCACCGCATAAGGTTCACCAACATAGTTCACATACCGGGCCGCCATGGGCGGATGTGGGGAGGACTTCATATCGCTGCCGTCCTTACCCTTAACCAGCCAGCCGCACGGCAAGTCACCCACACCGTCATCCACCATCTGCTGTCCGGTAAAAACCCCAACCGCACCCTCAACCGCCATGGCTTCTGCGGTGTCGATGGAAAGTATCTCCGCCCGGGCATAAGGACTGCGGCAAAAAACCGCATAAAGCTGATCCGCTCGATTCATATCGTCCGTGTACTGCCCCTGGCCGGTGATGAACCTTAAGTCTTCCCGCCGGCGCACCGGTGCACCAATCCCCTGGGCCTGCGTGGTCTGATCTGTCTCGCTCATCCTCTCACCTACCCCTGATCCACAACGCTCTGGATGGCACGGACAATATTGTGATAACCCGTACAACGGCAAATATTGCCTTCCAGGCCCTCCCGGATACCGCAATTGTCTAAATCCTTGTGATTTTCCACCAGGTCAATCGCCTGCATGATCATCCCCGGTGTACAGAAGCCACACTGCAAGGCATGACATTCGCGAAACGCCTCCTGCATGGGGTGCAACTGGTCCATGGTACCGATGCCTTCGATTGTGGTCACCTCCAGGCCTTCTGCCTGGGGCGCCAGAATCGTACAGGACTTAACCGCCCCGCCATTCACGTGCACCGTACACGCGCCACACTGGGAGGTATCACAACCCACATGGGTACCCGTCAAACCCAGATTTGTGCGCAATATATCCACAAGCAATGTGTTAGTCGGCACATCAACTTCTTCTGCCCGGCCATTCACCGTGAGTGATACTTTCAATTTCTCCTCCCAAATTCACTTGAACTTCTAAAGCCAGTGTCCCTACAGTGTTAAGACCAGCGCAAGACCCAATACAAAAAAGGCCACCAGCCAGATCTTCCCCTGACCCGACCCTTCATAGCCATTACTTAAGCTGTCTTTTCCTGAACTGTCTTTTTCTGAATTTTTCTCAGCTACGCCGGGTGTGCTGTTGGACTCAGTCTCCGGGGATAGCTGTTGACTGAACGCCGCAAAAAAGTCGTCAGCCATTTTTCGTGCCGCCCCATCCACCAGGCGGCTTCCCACTTGTGCCAGTTTGCCGCCCACATTGGCATTAACCTGATAGCTGAGCACCGTCGCGGCACCGTCTTCACACAAGGCTACCGAAGCACTGCCCTTGGCAAATCCCGCAGCCCCACCCTTGACGTTACCCTGAATGACATAACTTTCCGGGGGTTGTAAATCCATTAATTCCAGCGCGGCTTGAAAAACCGCACTGACGGGACCTACCTTGGCCTTTACTTTGACATCAAAATGCTGGTCGTCGACCTTGTTGACTTCCTGACAACCGGCAATGCACCGGCCGAGAATTTCGGCATCATTTAGCGCCGCCCAGACCTCCTCCCGTGTTGCGGTTATGCGATACTCACCAACCTGTTCCAACGTTTTGCCTACTCTTTACTGGACGGATTAGGGTGCACCAAAGCAACCACCGAAGCAACAGAAGATAGACCCCCAACAGACCCATGCGCAACGCCGGACCCAAACTTCCGGCGACAGGTTAACCTTCCGCTTCACCCAAGGCCCTGGCCCGACTGACTCTACTCGCCTCGTCACCCGCCAGATAACGTGTGGCCAGAAGCAAAAACAATGCGCTCACCACAAACATCAACAGCCCCCAGGCCATGGCACTTTGCAGAGCTTGACCATCATCTAATCCTGATGCAATTTGCACATCGCTGATCTGTCCCATTAAAAACGGTCCCAGGGCAAGGCCAATAAAGGTATTCATCAGAACATAGTAGGCCGAGGCGGTTGCCCGCATGCGGGGCATAACCAGATCGTTTATGGTGCTGGCACCGGAGCCAATCCACGCGGGTGACAAAATACTGAACACAAAACTGAACAGATAGGCGGCCAGGACCGAATCGGTATATAAAAATCCAAGGGCAAAGGGAACCGCCAGCACCGGAATGGCTAAACCAATATACAGCCGGGCGTTGACTGTTTTTGTCTTAAAATAGTCAGCCAGGAAACCGCCCAGAACAATACCGATAAACCCTCCCAGGGCGGAGCCAATCCCCAGGTACAGGCCAGCGTCGGCAATGGACTCCCCGTGGACGCGCTGCATGAAGGGTGGTGACCAGAAACCCAAGCCGTAGGTGACAAAAGAAATGCTCGGAAAACCCACGGAGGCAAAGACAAAGGCTTTGGACTTGAACATCATGGCATAACAGGCCGGGTCCTGAAGATGCAGGTACTGCACCCAGGTCACCGTGATATAGACCCCCAGTCCCAGGGCAACCCACTGTAAGGCCGTGGGCATTAACAGGTACAAGCCAAAAAACAATCCGGCAAGTCCAATAAGATAGATCAGGTTTTTAGCAACCGCCTTGGCGCCGCCGGCTTGAAACAAGGTGACCAGGGACAACACCGGCAAGACGCTCATCAGGGTGCTTTGGGTGGCCTTAAAGGGATGCGGGTGAACCGGTGCAATAAGCCCCTCACTGATGCCGCGGATGGGTTCGCGCAATGTCCAGACCCAGACAGCCACCAGGATGCCGGGGATACCCACGGTCAAAAACGCGGCTTGCCAGGGTTTAAGGCCCAACGGTGCAGAGCCCGGATCGGGATACCAGGCATACCAGGCTTCGACCACGGCGCCCCCCAGAAACAGGCCGATACCCGCACCCAGATAGATACCACTCGAATAGATGGCCAACACTGTTGCCCGGACCTTTGGCGAAAAGTAGTCGGACAACAATGAAAAGGCGGCCGGGGTGGCACTGGCTTCGCCCACCCCAACACCAAACCGGCACGCCGCCAGGGCGGTATAACTTTTTGCAAAACCCGATAACGCCGTCATCAGGCTCCAGAAAGACAGGCCAATGGCAATCAGGCTTTTACGGTTCCACACATCAGCCAGTTTGCCCAGGGGAATACCGAATACGGCATAAAATATGGCAAAGGCCGTGCCATATAAAAAACCGATCTGCGCATCACCAATACCCAGGTCCGCCTTGATCTCCTCAGCCAGGATGGAAATGATCTGGCGGTCGATAAAGTTGAAGATATAAACGATGATCAGCACAAATAGCACGTACTTCGCGTAACCGTCACCTAATTCCTGGGGAGGATGTGCAGGTTGTTTTTCTTGGGGTTGAGTCACGAAATGTCCTTACCTGGATTACCCAGGGATTGACCATCAAAAGTTTCATACACCGCAAAGTCCGTCACCGGCTTGCGGCGCAGCCGGGTGAGCTGACGCACGGGCTTGCCCAGGGGCAGCATCGCCGCAAATGCGTATTCTTCAGGGACATTCAGCAATGTCTTTAAGGCGGGTTCCCGGCCACCGGCAAATGTCGTTAACGTTCCACCATAACCCTCGTTGCGTGCAGCTAACAAAATGTTCCACACAAATGGGTAGACTGAAGCCCCGGAAATCACCCCGATACGATCGAGTTCGCTGTCAAACGATGCCACCACGGACAAATCGACAAAGACCAGCAGCAAAACCGGCGCCTGGGTGAGTTTGTTGATCATGTCATGGCTGATGGGTGCCCCGGCAATTTCCCGGGCCGACAATTTGGTATCGTGAATGGTATTCCAGGGGGCTTCCCCGGCAGCCATCTGGGCGAGGTAGCGGCGGAAGGTGGGTTCAATCAATTGGCCCAATTGTTTCCGGGTGTGGCTGTCCCGGACCACCACCACTTTCCAGCCTTGACGATTTCCACCACTGGGTGCAAACCGGGCGTTGTCTAATATTCTTCGCAAATCTTCGTCCGGGATTGGATCTGCCGCAAAATCCCTTGCTGCAAAGGTAGTGCGCATCACCTCATATAGCTCCATAAATACCTCCCCAGGTCCTTTTTTTTCAATGTTTTTTCGATTGAGTGGACAAGCTCCTTGCCTGATCGGTCAGTTTGCTCAACAATAGGCACCAAGCACAACATAAGTTTTTGAGGTTGCTTAACCCCCGCACGGACTATAGGGACAAATATGAACGGTTTCGAGAACAATTCAGTTGAAGAACAACCACCAGAAGTGCTCATGCGCGGTCTCCTAAGAGCTTACTACTGGATGGATGAAAGCCTGCAAAACGGTTTACAGCGGGCTGGCTACAAACCCAGAACCCGAACTCAAACGATGATTCTCATCCACATTTCCAACGGCGTCACTCGTGCTGCAGAACTTGCACGTGCCCTGGGCGTCAGCCGCCAGGCCATTCAACAACAGATCAACGATCTGGAAGAAGACGATCTGGTGACCCAGATGCCGGACCCCAATGACAAGCGGGCCAACCGCATTGTCTTCAGCGAACGTGGTGCCGCCTTGATTAACCAGGCCATGGAGACCCTGCGTGGTGCTGAACAGGCATTGGCCATGCGTTTGGGTTATGAACACGTCACCCAATTGCGGCGTGCTCTGATGGCGGACTGGGGCCCTGTGATTGGTGAACAACGCGCACCCGGGCGCAAACGCTCGGTAAGTTAAACCAACCACCCTGGCCCTATGCTAAGCCGGGTGTGTGGTCAGGAACCTGCCAGGGGTCGTGCGGAGTGCGCAGTGCAGCACTCCCGTCCGCCCCATCGCCATTTCAAGCCCCAATATGCGCCTTGGTCACCCAGGGCTGAATAAGGCTTGTAACCCCCCGTGTTTCGCCTAAAGTGCCTGCATCTTAGAACGGCACGGCGGGCACCTTGATGAAAACACTTTTTAGCCTGGTTGCAGGTTTGTATGCAATTTTAGTCACTCAATTTATCGCTGCGGATACCCTGCGCGTCGTGATCGAAAACGTGGCCAGCTCCGAGGGTAATATCATGCTGGAAATTTTGTCCACGGAAGCCGAATTTAATGGCGAATCTCCGGCGGTTGCCGCCATCATTCAGCGCGCCCAGACCGGCAAAATGACCTTTACCACCGACGCCCTGCCCCCGGGTGAATACGCCATTCGGGTAATGCACGACAAAAATGGTAACGGTGAATTAGACAGCAACTTTGTCGGCATTCCCAAGGAGCCCTGGGCTTTTTCGAACAACGCAACCGGGAAATTTGGCCCACCCAAGTGGCAAGCCGCGAAATTTGCACTCGACGGCGAAAGCACCCAAGCCATAGCCCTGAACCAATAGTCTTATATCCTAACGCTTAACGTGAGGCGAACATGACCACAAGACGTTTGTTTCTGCAATCTCTGGCGGTTGCCGGAGCCGGTTTGGCCACCCGGACATCAGCCGCGGGAGATACCGGCCGGGGGGACTGGGCCAATCAATTTGCCGCCGCCCGGGAACAACATCCGTGGCTGCTGGGTTACCAGGGGATACAGGAAAAATCCCTGAGCAGCCGGGCAACCCTGTCGGGCGAATGGCCTGCTGATCTGACCGGCACCCTGTTTAGAAATGGGCCGGCTCAACACGAAGTGGCCGGTTTCCGCTATCAACACTGGTTTGACGGTGACGGCATGCTGCAAGCCTTCCGGATGCAACCCGATGGGGTTACCCACAATGCCAAACTGGTCGCCACCCACAAGCTGCTGGCTGAGGAAAAAGCCGGCCGGGCCCTCTACCCAGCCTTTGGCTCAACACCGCCACAACCGGCACCGGTAACATCACCGGACGCGGTAAACGTCGCCAATATCAGTGTATTGCATCACCACAACAAATTGCTGGCGCTGTGGGAAGCCGGCTCCCCCTGGGAAATGAATACAAAAACCCTGGACACCCGGGGGCCTTATGAATTTACCGCTGATCTGCCCCCCAACAGTTTGTCCGGTGTACCTTTTTCGGCTCACCCACGGGTCGAACCCGACGGCACCTTATGGAACTTTGGCTATGTATCCAACGCCAAACTTCTGGTGCTGTGGCACATAAATCCCGCCGGGCGGGTTGTCAAGATGGGGCGTATACCCATGGACCCCATCACCATGGTGCATGACTTTATCGTCACTCAAAACCACATTGTGGTGCTGGTTCCGCCCCTCCACTTTGAACCCGCCGGAGACGGGCTGTCTTTCCTGGACAACCACCACTGGCGGCCGGCTGATGCAACCCGGGTACTGGTTGTCGAAAAAGATAATTTTAATAACCACTTCTTCCTGGAACTGCCGGCTCAGTGGGTCTTTCATTTTGGCAACGGCTGGGAGGACAAACACGGCATCATCCGCTTTGACGGAGCCCGGGCACCGGATCCATCGCTGATGCTGACAAGTTTCCGGGACATCATGCGTGGGCAGATCAGTCCCGCCCGGCACGCTGAACACCATCAGTATCGAATTGATACCAAACAGCGCCGGGTGGCAGAAATGCCCTTGTTTGCACAAGGCCTGAGCGCCGAATTCCCAAGCATCGATCCCCGGGTAAGCTGTCGCAGAAACCAACGCCTGTTGTTTATGTGCCGGGACATGACGGCTGCCCGCCAACCCGCCCATACCGGCCTGAATGCCGTGGCCACCTTCGACTATGCCAGTGGCCAACGCCACACCTACGTCTACCCGGACAGTCAAATTCCCGAGGAGCACCTGTTTGTTCCCCATCCCGCCAGTGCGCCGGAAACTAGGGGTTGGATTCTGGGTACAGCGCTGGATTGGCAGCAGGGCCGGACCTTGCTCAACGTCTTCGACGGTGCCCGCGTTGAAGAGGGACCCCTGGCCACCGCCACGCTGCCCTATGTGGTCCCCTTGGGATTACATGGTAAGTTTGTGGGTGCTTAGCAACAGCGGCAGTATTTGCGCATGGCTTTAAAACCCCAGCACACTGAATGGGAAAAATTCCATCAACCCTGGCAGACCCTGGGCTATACCACCCTGTTTGCTCTGGGTATTTCGGTGATGAGCTGGCTGTTTGACGGACAGAGCGACTGGGGCACCCACGTGGTGGTGTCTTTATCCATCGGCTGGTCCATTGTACTGGCATTTATTGCCTTAAATGGTCTAATGAACCGTGTGCTGAACCCCTATGTGGCACCCATCCCCATTATCACCCTGGGTCTGAGTATCGGCCTGATCATCAGCGGCTGGCTGGTCACCAACAATATGTGGTATTTCTTTGCGGAAGACTTCAGCACCCTGGTGACGGGTATTTTCTTCGGGGTGGTGGGTACCACCATTTTTGCCACCCGAGCCCGTCTGAAAACCGCCTCCGAACAGCTTGTCCAGGCGCACCTTATTCAGGAACGGCAGGAAAAGCTGATGGCGGAGTCTGAGCTGAAAATACTCCAGGCACAGATTGAACCCCACTTTCTATTCAATACACTGTCCAACATCGCCGGTTTAATTCGCCACAATCCGGACGCCGCTGAACAGACCCTGGTTAACCTGACTACTCTGCTACGCGCCGCCCTGGGGAGAACCCGCACCGGCCATACCACCCTGGCCCAAGAACTGGAGATAGCAAAAGCGTACCTGGAAATTCAGAGCATTCGCATGCAGGGCCGGCTGACCTACCGGATTACCTGCGCACCCGGCGCAGGCCACGTACCGCTGCCGCCACTGCTTGTGCAACCGCTGGTGGAAAATGCGGTCAAACACGGTATCGACCCCAGTGAATCCGGTGGCCAGATCCTTGTCGATGCCGCGCTGGCGGAGCAGATGTTAACAATTACCGTGACCGATACCGGCATTGGCTTTCAAGACCATCCGCCTACCCGGGGAACGGGGACGGGCCTGGGGAATATTCGCGAACGCCTGGCCGCCATCTTTGGCGACCGGGCAAGTCTGACCCTGCACGAACATCCACCTCAGGGCACCCGGGCGCAATTGACCCTGCCCGGCACAGGCATAGCATAATAAGGCTGTCCATGCAGAATACACACCATGACCACCGCGATTGTTGTTGACGACGAACAGCATATTGTCGAATACGTACAAGCAAAGCTGGCTACCCTGTGGCCTCAGCTTAACATTGTCGGTACGGCGAATAACGGCCGCACGGCCCTGGCGGCGGCCCGTGAGCTGAACCCGGATATCGCCTTTTTGGACATCCACATGCCCGGCATGACCGGCCTGGAGCTGGCTGAAGCCCTGCCACCGGCCTGCAAAATTGTTTTTATTACCGCTTATGATCAATTTGCCCTGGCTGCTTTTGAACAAGCCGCCGTAGACTATCTGCTAAAACCGATACAAGACGAGCGTTTAAGACAAACCGTAACCCGACTACAGCAGCGGGCCCACACTGATGCCAACGAGCGGCAGAACCTGATTGCCGCTATCAAACAAGCCCTGCCGCAAAAACAAGACCGCTACCTGCAGTGGATACGCGCCGGTCTGTCCGACACCACTCAACTGATTGCGGTGGAAGAAGTCATTTATTTTCAGGCAGATCAAAAGTACACCACCGTTGTGACCCCCACCGGTGAACATCTTATTCGCCGTTCCATAAAGGATCTGGAAGTTCAGCTGGACCCGGCACAATTCTGGCGCGTTCACCGGGGTATTATCGTGCGCGTTGAGCAAATTGTTAAGGCAACCCGGGATCTGCGCGGCCGCTACACCCTCACCCTGCGCGACTCCGCCGATACCCTGCGCAGCAGTGCAAGTTACAGCCATCATTTCAAACAAATGTAGGCCCCCCACATTCCAGACATGACCCGCATTCTCCTGTTTAACAAACCCTACAACGTGCTTTCCCAGTTTACGGATCCAGCCCGGCGCGCCACACTCAGGGACTATATCAACCTACGGGAATTTAAGGTTGCCGGCCGTCTGGATCTGGACAGTGAAGGGTTGATGGTGCTCACCAACAGCGGCACCATGGCCCATAAGATTACCCACCCTGCACGGAAGATGAGCAAAAACTACTGGGTGCAAGTTGAGGGTGAACTCTCGAATACCGCTGTTGAGCAATTGGCCCGTGGGGTCAACCTGAAAGACGGTCCGACCCAACCGGCTAAGTGCAAAGCCATGATGCCGCCGGTCATCTGGCCCCGGCGTCCCCCCATTCGCCACCGCAAAACCATCCCCACCAGTTGGCTCAGCCTGACCATCACCGAAGGCCGCAACCGCCAGGTGCGCCGTATGTGTGCCGCAGTGGGTTTCCCGGTGCTCAGACTGATACGTTATCGGGTGGGCTCCTGGACCCTGGACGGGCTGGCGCCGGGCGAGTGGCAAATCATCAACTTACCTGACTGGCCCGGTTAGCCGAGTTTTAAGCACTTTGTAAAGAGCTTGTTCCCCTAACCCCTTACCTCTTACATTGTTGAACTAACATCAGTCCCGCACGCCCCTTAAAATACGCGTTTATGAGCAAGCTATTCATCAAACATTTATTGGCCTAATAGGGGATTACTAAAATGACGTTAAAAAAGTTAGGGGGCGTACTTGCCTTCGTCATGACAATGTTCTTCATGAGTGCTGCTCAAGCCGCACCCATGGTTTACGAGGTTTCAAGCACCGGCAAAATCAACTGTGCCGGCGCGGAACACGGCTTCTGGACCAGCAAGTTAAAACTGGGCGGTGGTTCGTGTGCCCAATACTACGATTTTCAAAGCGGTTCCACGTTAACCGTTGATACTATGGCTGAAGAGGCCCGTCTGCAGGCAACTGCGGTTAATCCCGCAGGCATCAAGGCGGTCATCGACTTTACATGGGTCGATCTGGCCGTGGGTACCGACTTTACCGGCATGGTTAAAAACGGCGGCGGCGGCAATCCTGCTGATTGGCTGTTTTTTGGCCAAGGTAAGGGTAGCGTTACTTTCTTTAACGGCCTGGCGGAACTGGGTACGGTGGCCCTCACCATCATTCCGGATACAGCTCTGCAGATCGGCTTTGGCGCCAACGACAAGACCAGCGCCTTTGGTGCATCGTCCTGGGTACGCCCTTTGACCAAGTACAACGTTGGCCACAACTGGGACTTCAATATGGACCTCACCGCGGTACCGGAACCGGGCACCGCAGCGTTGTTGATGCTGGGTGTTGCCGGTCTGGTGCTACGCCGCAGAATGGCGCGCTAAAGCCGGCTTTACGCATAATAATAAACCCGGAGGCTACCAGCGCCTTAACCGGGTAAAAAAAAGCCGCACCGGTCAGGTGCGGCTTTTATTTGGATTTTGCTAAATAATATCGATCTGGCGATCCCAGATTGTCGGGTCACCCTTAACCACCCGTTCTTCGATCACCGGCACCGCTTTGCGCGAAGATTGAAATTGTTGGCTGGCCACATAGGCACCCAGGGCTTTTTCAGCCGCCTCACGGCTTGCAAAGGGCCCCTCTTCACCTTCCCGGGTAGAAAACCAATATTGGTTACCCACCCTGGCAAAACGATCACCCGTGCGAAAATAGCGAACCTTGTCACCTTGATCGTCATCTTTGCGCTGGTCCATCTTGGATCTATTATTCTTGGTCATGCTCATACTTTAGTAGCTCACCGCCAGCCTTTTTGAGCACCGGATCACAGAAAAATAAATCCTACAGCGTCAGTAACACCCGGGAGATGTCTTTATGCACAATGGCCGGTAATTCCCGGCCGGAGACGGCCCGGCAAAAAACGTCAACCACTAATACACGATATGGTGCCTTTTTAAAGAGCACCTCTTGGAAAGGTACCTTTTGGAAAGGTACCTTATAGGCTGAGCGCCAGCTTCTCCGCCAACAAGTCCATCAACGTGTCCAGGTTGTGCCGGTCATCAGTATGGCCAAATATGTAGCGGTCCGGCCGTACCACCACCGCGTCTGCACGAGCAAAGATCCGGTCGATATGCCCGCGCACCTCCCGCAGATTCTCCAGGGTACAAACCCGCCCGTTTACCGCATGCAAAATCTGTTGGGAACGTGCATTCAGTTTTGCCGCTGCCGGGTTTTTCGCAAGCACACAAAAGTTCGGACCAAGCAGTTCATCCAACCGCACTTGCCTGCCCGGGGGCGTACAAACAATGGGCTGGCTGAGCAGAAAGCCTGTGGTCCCGTTATCACTCACCTGGGATTCCACCAGAACACCGGACCGCAGGGGCGGTTGATCCCGGCCCTGCCCGTAGCCTGCTGTCTGCAGCCCCGGCGGGGTGGCTGGTGGTGGTTCACCCGCACGGGCGGCGGCTTCCACCGCCGCGGTATGTTCCATCAGCATGCCCACGGCAACCGCCCAATCGACCAAATCATGGGCATGGGCATCCCGTTCGAGTTGATAACTCTCGAGCAGGGTTTCGTCAGCCACCCCATCCAGGACTAACCGCAACTTCCAGGCCAGATTGACCACATCGCGCATACCACTGTTCATGCCCTGGCCCAGGAATGGCGGCGTTTGATGAGCGGCATCCCCGGCTATGAACACTCTATTCCGGCGCCACTGGGCTGCCGTTGCGGCATGGAATTGATAAACCGCTGCCCGCCGGATGGCGTAAGTTCCGGGCGGCGTCCATGCCTCCACCAACTCGCGGATCTTGTCTTCCGCCAACATTTCTTCGCGGGTTTCCCCCGGGTTCAGCTTAAATTCCCAGCGCCGGTACGGATCCTTGGTACACACATAGGTGCTGATGCGGTCCGGATCACACACCTGCATGGTGGTATTGCCCAGGGTATGGCCGGGCCGGGTGACGATGTCCACCACCAGCCAATCATGGTCGTAACCCAGATTGAGCCACTCGATACCCAAATCACGCCTCACCAGACTGGAAGCACCGTCACAGGCCAGCAGATATTTGGCGCTGATGGTCTCTTGATGCGCATCTTTGGTGATCTGCACGTGCACCTGCCGGGCATCCTGGGAAAACGTTTGAGCCTCATAGCCCACACAGGCAGTGACCCCGGGCAGCCCCAGGACCTGCTCGCGCAGATAACCTTCCAGTTCCGGTTGGTCGAACATATTCATGGGCTGCCAGCCATTGGCACCAAAATCCGCGGCATCGCGGCCAAATAAGAACTCGTGTCTGGAGTTGACAAAACCCACCCGTTCACCCGGGCGGACTTTTTGCAGCAAGCCATCCACTTCTTCCGCCAGGCCCAGGGGTTGCAGTGCACGGACGATTTCACCATCCAGATTTACCGCGCGGGGCAACCTGTACACGGTTTTGTCCCGCTCGATCACGACCACGGACAAACCCGCATGCGCCAGCAGAATGGCACCCAAACTCCCCACCGGTCCCAAGCCCAGTATGGCAACATCAAATGTCATTGGCGCCACCACCTTTTATTTATTTTTGCACATAGGTAAATATATTCTAATTATATTAGCTTGTATACAAATTTAAATCAGTGCATGAATACCCTGCATGTTCCCACCCACCTGCCGCGAGACCACCCATGTTATGCTCATTTGATCCAGCACCCACAACACAGCAACGGAAAACCCTGTCTTGACCAACCTCAAAAAAATCTACCACTACGAGCGGGTAACCGACACCATTGCTTCATCAGGACAACCCACCCCGGATCAGTTTCAGGACATAAAAGATGCGGGCTACCAGGCAGTGGTTAATCTGGCTTTGCCGGACTCGGACAATGCCATTGCCAACGAAGGCAGTCTGGTGACCGCTTTAGAAATGAGTTACTTCCACATCCCCGTGAAGTTTGATGACCCCACTCCGGAGGATTTAAAAACCTTCAGTGGATTGATGGATGCACTGGCGGAGCACAAGGTTTGGGTCCACTGTGTGGTTAATGCCCGGGTGTCCGCTTTCTTGTATGTCTACCTGCACCAGATTAAGGGGCTGCCGGCCTCCGCCTGCCGCACCCAGCTTCTGGAACGCTGGGAGCCGCAGATGGATGAGGTTTGGCAACGATTTATCAGCACGGCTGCTGAACAGACTTAAGGATCAGGGATAGATATGCAGGATTATGCAAAAGTTTCCGTCCACGGGGGTCACAGCGGCACCTACTGCAACCACGCCCGGGACCACCTGGCTGACGTGGTGCAACGCTATATCGATCTGGGTTTCGAATGGGTTTGTCTGACCGAACATATGCCACCCGCCAACGCAGCCATGATCATGCCGGAAGAAGCTGCCGCAGGCTATGACACTGCGGGTCTGCATCAACGCTTTGCCCGGTATTTTGACGAAGCCCGCGCCCTGGCCAGCGCACACAAAAACTCAATAGAACTGTTGGTTGGTTTTGAAACCGAAGCCTATACCGGCTTTGAGCAGGAAGTGGAAAGCCTGATTGCCACCTTCGAGCCGGATATGATTGTCGGCTCGGTTCATCATGTGGCCGACATTCTGTTTGACGCCGGGCCCGCCGCTTATCAAGCCGCCCGGGATGCCTGCGGCAGTATCGAAAACATGTACTGCGAATATTTTGACCGGCAACTGGCATTAATTAATCGTTTTGAACCCGCGGTGGTGGGTCACTTTGACCTGATTCGCATCTACGACCCGGATTACCCCAGCCGTTGGCAGGTGCCCGCCATTAAAGAGCGGGCACTCCGCAATCTTGACCGCATTAAGTCCCTTGGCCTGATTCTGGACTTGAATGCCAGAGCCCTGGCCAAGGGAGCCGCGGAACCCTATATTGCTTCCCCCTGGCTCAGCTATGCCATTAAACAGGAAATTGCCATTGTGACCGGCGACGACTCCCACGGTATCGACAACGTCGGCAACCATTTGGATGAAACCGTGGCGGCGCTTTTACGCGCGGGTGGGCATACCCGCTGGACCAAACCCGCTTACTTCAGGCATTGCCGCTGAAGTCCGCTAAATATTTTCGTTAGATCCGACTAACTGGCTCTTGACCACATCATCAACCGCCTTCATCTGCGCTAAGAAGGGTCCCAATTGATCCAACGCCAGGGCACTTGGGCCGTCACATAGGGCATTCTCCGGGTCCGGATGCGCCTCAACAAAGAGCGCAGCCAACCCAACCGCAAGACCGGCACGGGCCAGTTCCGCCACCTGATTGCGCCTGCCCCCGGACGCCTTGGCGCCGCTTTCGCGCATTTGCAACGCATGGGTGACATCAAAGGTGACCGGGGCGTTGCCGCTGTCCTGTTTGAGGGTGCGAAAACCCAACATATCCACCACCAGGTTGTCGTACCCGAAACAAGTGCCCCGCTCACAGATCATCAGACGATGGTTGCCGCACTCACGAAACTTCTCAACAACATTCTGCATCTGCGGTGGGGACATGAATTGGGGTTTTTTGATATGAATAACCGCGTCGGTTTCCGCCATGGCACGCACCAGATCCGTTTGCCGGGCAATAAACGCAGGCAGTTGGAGAATATCGCACACCTGTGCTACCGGTTTTGCCTGGTGGATTTCGTGTACGTCGGTCAGCACCGGCACATTGTAGGTATCGCGTACTTCAGCCAGGATCTTAAGGCCCTCTTCCAGGCCCGGCCCCCTGAAGGAATGGATCGATGAGCGATTTGCCTTGTCGAAGGAGGCCTTAAAAATGTAGGGAATGCCAAGCCGGGAGGTTTCCTCCACAAAACGTTCCGCTGCCTGCAGGGCCAAAGCTCTGGATTCGATGACATTAATGCCGCCAATCACCGCAAAAGGCAGGTGGTTGGCCAGTTTTAAGGGTCCAAGGTCGATTGTGTCCATAACGCTTCTTAAATTAATGGATAGATCTTTGGCTAGATCTTTGGATAGATCAATGGGCGTGCATCCTAGCGCCTCTGACCGCAACAACCAAGAGTCAAGGAGCAGTGCCGTGCTGCCAGGCATGGTCCTTGTGCAATTCCCAGGGTAGAGCCTGGGTGAGCAGTACGTCCAATAGATTTGCTTGAAAGTGGGCGTTGCTGGTCAGGGTGGCATGTGCTTCGCACAACAGGAAACTATACGCTAAGGGAAAGTACGAAAAGGCATGCCGAGGGGTATTTGGCGACAAGGCGTCCCGGGCCAGCAGCGACGGTTTAGTTACCGTGCCGTCTCCCGGGTCGTACATCAGCCTTTGATAGTCGATATCAGGGTGGGGATTGCGTATGCCACCCGGGCTGAAGCGGACCTCCGGGGTGCCCGAGGGGTCTTCCTCCAGCACCCACCGCGCCGGTGTCAACGAACAATTGCCGCCAAAAACCACCAGCTTTAAGGGCGGTTCCACCACTCCGGGGCAGCCTCCCAGAGTGGCGTCGTAATTAGGACAAACCGTCAACGCCCAACTGAACCGCCGGGCGCGCTCTGCATATATTTCAAACTGACGAATAAGGGCACCGTAATAAGCTTCACCCCGATCAGCAATAACCCGGGCCTTAACCTTTGGTGCAAAGACGTTCCATTCATAAGTCCGCCAGGTGTTGACGTCAAACTGGTCCTGGTCAACATGGACACCCCGGGTGTCGTACAACCAGTTGACTATGCGGTGAGGAAATAGCTGATAAGTGCTGGGAATGGTGGCCACCACTTCGGGAGGAATTCTGCGCAAGCCAACGCTCTGACCGCGGATAAACCCCTCGATGGCAGAGACCGAACCCAGATTTGGCGTGCCCAACAAAATCATCTTGTTGATCATGGGGGCACCCGCCCAGGTCACCCGGAGCCGGTTGTCGTTAAGCACGTCTTCCGTGCCGAAACGCAGATAATATCGGGCCATCAACCCACCCATACTGTGGGCAATCACATCCACCCTCAGTCGCGGATTGTTGTAGTCAGCCTGAATGGCACGGATAAAGGCATCAAATTCTTTGACGGTCGCCACGTTGTCCTGACGCCAGTCGAAGTCGAATACATAGACCCGGCGCTTGCCACCGGCAACAAAGGCTGTGCCGGGCTCTACCCGTTCGTAACCGCCGTAGTCCACCAGGGTGTTGATCAGTTCACCGTAGAAGTCCCGCCCAAATTCACTTTCCGTGACCCCTGCGGGCCGCAGGCCGGGTGTTCCCCGGGAAGGAAAATCAGGTAAAGGCACCGCCAGGGTTTTGTAGGTGCCCAGGGCAACGTTCAACAACGAGCCCGGCCAGATTTCCCGACCACTGCCATCGTCCACCAGTCTGCTGCCTAATAACCCCGGGACCACAACCACGGGTGGTGCCGTGTTCACCACCCCGGCGGCGGTGGCTCCCGGGGTATTCTGCCGATACAGCTCAGCAAAATTGGGTTTAAGCACCTGGCAGCCGGTCAGACTGATCAACGCGGCTGCCACCCCCAGCCTGGTTATCCACCCCCCTTTCTGCACAGACACCTCCAGTTTGTTCGCCGATAATTTTGTACCACCGCATACTCAGGGAACCATCAGCGGCATTTATGGTCTTTTCAAAACAACAATAACAAGTGAGCCGCCATGACCTCCATCTATACCTGTTTGATCTATTTGACCCGCTTGACCCGGATAACTCACTTGACCCTGTTGAACCCAGTGACCCACTTGCGCACAAGGCGGCGCTGGTCCGCGTTATGCGGATTTACCGCCGTCTTGTTATGTAGTCAACTGCAAGCCGCAGAAGTTCGCAGCATGCCCTTAACCAATACTGTCGGTTCTGAGTGTCCAACCACCGGAGTACGGGTTGAAGCGGTCACCCCCCAGGCGGATGTCACCCGGGAGGAAATTGTCCTTTCCGTACCCAAACAACGGGTTGACGAACAAGCCAACCTCAAGCTTTATAAGTTGGACAATACCGCCTTTGCATTTGCGGAATTTAAAGAGCTTCGGGATAACCGTTATGGAGACCGGCGGACCTTTTCGGTAGTGGTGGCAAAGTCTGAAACGCTGCGCTTTAAGGTGGGTTTCGACTCCAGCCAATACTAATCGGACGCTGCCAGGTAGATCTTATGAACCACATAGCCGCACTGAAACGCATTTTGCTTTTGACCTTTGTTTTGCCCGCTGGCCTTGGCCACGCCAACGTACCCAGTCTGCATGACACCACGTTCTGTGCCCCGGATGGCATTGCTCTTGGTGGTTACGATGCGGTATCTTACCATCAGATTAACGGCCCAATTAAGGGGAGCGGCGAATACCGGGTGACAGTGGGAACACTCACTTTTCAATTCGCCACGCTGGCGAATCAGGAGACTTTTGAACAAAACCCCGAACAATATACACCAACGTATCTGGGTTGGTGTTCTGCCACCCTGTCCATGGGCCGTTTGGCCTGCCCGGACTATACCAACTTCCAGATCGAAAATGGGCGTTTGCTGTTGTTCGAACGAATCGGCTTTACCAACGGCAGAGATATGTGGAACGCCGACCCAAGAGGTAACAAGGCCAGAGCAGACGAAAACTTTATCAAGCTGAGCCAATGAAGTGGGTCGGCAGCCTGATTGTCCTGCTGTTCCTGTGGGGCTGCGAAGGTCAGCAGCCGCTTGTGGTGGGCAAAGCGCCGGATGAGCCCGCTTCCGCCATTGCCGAAACCCTGATCCGTGATTTTGGCGACCGCCTGCCCCTGGCCTTAAAGACTTATGCGGACCAGAATCAGTTAACCGTGGACCTGCAGGCAGGCCGAGTGGATCTGGGCATTATCGAACAACCCCTGCGCCCCCTGGACAATCTGCGTCTGATCACCCCCTTGTATCGAAGCGTATTACATGTGCTCATCCGCGACAGCTTGCACGACTGTAAAACCCCGGTTGTACTCACCGACGTGGTTGGCCTGGGCAAGGTTTATGCCGGCCCTCCCGGCTCAGCCGGACACTCGATGTTAACCGCCTTAGCACAAGGGGGCTGGTTGCCCAGGCTGAAAGAGCTGGACATTCTGGAAACCCCATTTGGCGACGCACCGGACATATTTATCCAGTTCGGCGGCATTCTCAGCCAGGACGCCCAGAGCCGTTTGCCGGGATTTTGCCTGGCTTCTCTAGGTGACGTTGCCCGCCTGGGCAACGGATCCTGGGCAGAGGGGGTCAGTTACCGGTTTCCGCACTTATCACCCTTTGTGCTGCCGGCCGGGATCTACCCCGCGTTAAACCCGGAGCCGGTGTTGAGCCTGGCGGTTACCCACCTGCTGGTGACCCATGGGGACATGGAGGCGGATCTGATTTATGACGTGATGAGCCTGGTCAAGGAAAACGCCAACGACATTGGCGCCATCGACCCCATGGTGGGGGCCACCATTCACGAAGAATTCATCAACGACCGGCTTAACATCCCCCTACACGAAGGGACCCAGCGATATATGCAGAGAAACGCACCCTCCTTCCTGGAACGATACGCTGAACTGCTGGCTTTTCTGATTACCCTGCTGGTTGCCGTCACAAGTGGGGGTGTTGCCGTGGTGCGTATCCGTAAACAGGCAAAAAAGGACAGAATTGACAGTTATATGAAAAAACTGATTGATGTCCGTCAGGACCTGGCAGCCCGCCGTGAGGATACAAGCGTACTGCGTTCCCGGGTCCTGGACCTGCAGGCCAGCGTCACCCAACTGGTGGTTGACGAACGCCTGATCGCCGACAGCACCTTTCTGGCATTTTTAACCCTGTCCAACCAAATCCTGAACGAACTCAACCACCCCTAAAGTCCGCTAACGTTGGGGTCAGACCCCAGCATTTGCGAATTCGCTTGCTTCATGCACCACCGTCTGCGGCTGGGCGGGTAAACTGCTTACGCTGGGGTCTGACCCCAACGTTAGCGGTTAGGATTTGAATTCGGCGACTACGGTGGATAGAGACTCTTTGGCGTCACCAAACAGCATGCGGGTGTTTTCGCCAAAGAATAACGGGTTGTCCACTCCGGAAAAACCTGATGCCATGGAGCGTTTGAGGACAAAAACCGTGCGGGCATGGTCAACGTTGATAATGGGCATACCGTAAATTGGGCTGTTTTCGTCGTTGCGTGCCGCCGGGTTAACCACGTCATTTGCCCCGATCACTACCGCCACGTCAATATTTTCTATGCGCGGGTTAATATCGTCCATTTCAATCAACTGATCGTAAGGTACGTTGGATTCCGCTAACAGTACATTCATGTGGCCAGGCATCCGCCCGGCAACCGGGTGAATGGCATACGTCACTTCCGCACCGTTACCTTCCAGCAGTTCCCCCAACTCTCTGACCACATGCTGGGCCTGGGCAACCGCCATTCCGTAACCGGGGACAAAGGTCACCGACTGGGCCGCTTCCAGAATGAGGAAGGCGTCTTCCGCATTAATCGGTTTAACCTCACCTTCAACCTTGGACGCCTGTTTTACCGCGCCAAATCCGGAAAACAGAACGTTGGCCAAACTCCGGTTCATCGCCTTACACATAATGTTGGTGAGAATGATCCCCGCAGCCCCTACCATGGCACCGGCAACAATCAGAATGTTGTTTTGAATGGCAAAACCCGCCGCACAGGCAGCCAGACCGGAATAGCTGTTCAGCAGCGAGATCACCACCGGCATATCCGCACCGCCAATCGGCAGCACCGCCATGACGCCAAACAGGCAGGCCAGGCCAATCACAGCGTACAGATAGGGTGAATCCACCCCGGGCTCCAGACAGAACATCACCGCGCAGGCCACCAGGGCCAGGACGATAATGGCGTTAACAATACGTTGCGCGCCAAAGACAACCGCGGCACTGGTCATAACTTCAGACAGTTTGCCCCAGGCCAATATGCTGCCGGTAAAGGTGATCCCGCCAATGACCACCGAAAGCACAATGGTAATATCGGTAAATGTGGTGTTGCCGGTGTTATACAAGGCTGCCCAGCCGACCAGCAAACTGGCAATACCGCCGCTGCCGTTAAACAGCGCCACCATTTCCGGCATGCTGGTCATGGCAACCTTCTGCGCGGTGATCGCGCCAATAATGCCTCCCACCAGGGCGGCGACAACAATCCAGGTGAAGGACAAAATCTCGGCATTGAACAGAGTAACCACCACGGCAATTAACATGCCAAGGGATGAGAGCATATTGCCGCGCACGGCAGTTGCGGGAGAGCCCAGTTGTTTCAGGCCAAATATGAAGAGCGCCGCGGCAACAATGTACCAAACGTTGATCAATTCAATACTCATGACTGATCTCCCTGCTGATCAGAGTCTTTTTTCTTGAACATACTCAGCATACGGTTGGTCACCAGGTAGCCCCCCACCACATTAATGGAAGCAAATCCCACCGCCAGGGCACCCAGAATTGTCGACAGGGGTTGAATCTCCGCACCCGCGGAAATTAATGCGCCAACAATGGTGATACCAGAGATGGCATTGGCACCGGACATCAGCGGCGTATGCAAAGTGGCCGGCACCTTGGAAATAAGTTCAAAGCCCAAAAATATGGACAGCATCAATACTAATCCGAGTAATACAGCTTCCATCAATCAAGCCCCGCTATATATATTTTTTATTGTTTCGTTCACCACGGCCCCGTCCCGGGTAATCACACAGTTCTGCACAATGTCATCCTCCGGATCCAGGTTCAGCGTTTTGGACTCTTCGTCCCAAAATTCACCGATCAGGTTAAACAGGTTGTTGGAGTACATTTCGCTGGCATTTCTGGCCACCTCGCTGGGTAAGTTGCCCTGCCCAACCACCTTAACGCCGTTAACGTCCACCACTTCATCCAGAACAGATCCTTCAACATTGCCACCGGTTTCAACCGCCATGTCAATGACCACACTCCCCGGCTGCATGGCTTCCACCATATCCCGCCCTACAATGCGTGGAGCCGGGCGTCCAAAAACCTGGGCGGTGGTAATCACCACATCACTCTGGGCAATCACCTTCTTCTGACCTTCCCGTTGCAATTCAACCTGTTCCGGCGTGAGCTCTTTGGCATACCCCTGTTCCGTCTGCCCAACCTCACCCAGATCAATTTCAACAAACTTTGCACCCAGCGACTGCACCTGCTCCGCAACAACCGGGCGGGTATCAAAGGCTTCAACCCGTGCGCCCAGGCGTTTCGCCGTGGCAATGGCCTGCAAGCCGGCTACTCCCGCGCCAATAACAAACACCCGCGCCGGCGCAATGGTGCCCGCAGGTGTCATCATCATCGGCATAATTTTGGGACAGTGGAAGGCGGCTTGAATCACCGTCACGTAACCCGCCAGGTTCGCCTGAGAGGACAGGGCGTCCATTTTCTGGGCCCGGGTGGTGCGCGGGATCATTTCCATGGAAATAGCTGTAACACCCTGACCGGCCATGGCCTCAACCAAGTCTTTTTCGTTAAACGGATCCAGAAAGCTGACGCTCAAGGCACCGGATTTAATGGACGCTACCTCTTCCTCAGCAGGCTTTCTTACCCGCATGATAATATCGGCATTACCCAATACCTGAGCCCTGTCCGCCACGGTTACCCCTTCCGCGGTGTAGTCGGCATCGGTAAATCCCGCATTTGCACCGGTGCCGGATTCGATGGCAATCTCAAACCCCAGCTTAATCAGTTTCTTGGCATTCTGCGGAACAAGTGCCGTGCGTAGCTCACCCGGCCAGGTTTCCTTTGGCACCCCAATTTGCATGCAACCCCCTAAATCTTTGAATTATTATGTATCGGCTACCGGCCTTCGAACCGCGGGAAGTTTACCCCCGATAATTATGAAAACAACTTCCGCAGCGGCAGCAAATAGTTTCCAGTTTGGAAAACCCGATAGCATATCGTGCTTGCAACAAAAGCCAAGGCTTCTCACAATCTGCTTGCATCTTTTTTGTGCGTCTCATATGCCATTTGGTGATAAGGACCCGATTATCCGGGGGCCCATCAGCCGCCGGCTCAGGTGTCTTCCTTGGGTTTTCCCTTTATTGGGTTTAGGGAATAGGGGTTAGGGGAAAAACTGCATGTCAAAACGTGTTTTAAGCCAACGCGCTGCCGGGCTTGCCGTGGTGACCGCCTTTGCAGCGGGGCTGCTGGCCAGCCTGGCGATCCGCCCGCCTGGCGCGCACTCTGTCGAGGTCAACGGGCAAAACGACCGGCAAAGCCAGACACGCATTAACTGGCGCGTGCCCGTGGTATTCCAGACCACCTTACCGGTGCTTGGGGATAATCCGGTTTATGTGGCTGACATCATCCGGCGGGCCTCAAACGGTGCTATCAGACTTCAGCTATTCGAGCCCGGTGAAATAGTCCCGGCGTTTTCTGTCACGGACGCGGTCAGAGACGGCAAAGTCAACGCGGGTTATGTGTGGCTGGGTTACGACCAAGGCAAAATCCCGGCCTCCCCCCTGGTGAGTGCCGTGCCCTTCGGCATGGAGCCGTGGGAATACAGCGCGTGGTGGTACGAAGCCGGCGGACGGCAATTAACCGAAGAACTTTATCTGCCCCACAATATCCATCCCATATACTGCGGCATGACCGGGCCGGAAACCGCCGGATGGTTCCGCCAACCCATCGAGACGCTGGCCGACATCCAGGGCTTAAAAATCCGTTTTGCCGGTCTCGGCGGCAAGGTGATCGAACGCCTGGGTGCCAGTGTCACCATGCTGCCCGGCGGAGAAATATTTCAGGCTCTGGAAAAAGGGGCCATCGATGCCACGGAATTTGCCCTCCCCGTGGTTGACCAAACCCTGGGTTTTAATCGGGTTGCCAAATACAACTACTACCCGGGATGGCATCAGACCTTTACCTCTTCTCACCTGGTGGTCAACCTGGACGCCTGGCGGCAGCTGAGCCCGGCCGACCAGGCCCTGTTAGAAGCCGGCTGCACTGCCGGTGTGATTCGCAATCTGGCCCGGTCCGAGGCCCTGCAGGGTGAGGTCATTGCCAAGTTCCCGGATATTGGCGTCAGCGCACAAACCTTACCCCAGGACATTCTGAAAAATCTGCAACAAATCGCCAATCAGGTGCTGGAGGAAGAAGCCGCCAACGATCCCCACTTCGCCAAAATTCTCGCCAGTCAAAAGGAATTTCGCGCCAACTACGCCCACTGGAAATCCCGCGCCTATCTGCCCCGGGACTTTTAGCCGGACCACCCAACGGTACATTAAATGAGCAATCCTCAGTATCTGCCCAATACCCTCTGGTCTACGCGAATAGATCGCTTCATCGGTGCCATCGGCCGGGGTTTGTCCGGCATCTGGCTGGTTTTACTGGGGGTTATTGTGGTCAACGTTGTGCTGCGGTACGTACTGAGCGAAGGACGCATCGAACTGGAAGAACTGCAATGGCACCTGTACTCCTTTGGCTTCCTGTTAGGTCTCAGTTATGCCTATCAGGAGGATAGCCATATACGGGTGGATGTGCTGCACGAACGTTTTTCACCCCGGCACAAAGCCTGGATCGAACTGTACGGCATCCTGTTATTCCTGCTGCCCTTTATCACCCTAATCCTGGTCTACAGCCTGCCCTTTGTCGCCAGTTCCTTTGCCCTGGGGGAAACCTCTCCCTCCCCCGGCGGCCTGCCCTATCGCTGGTTGATCAAAAGCATCTTACCCATCAGCTTTGTGTTAATGCTGCTGGCTGTTATTTCCAGATTGATCCGGGTGTGGAGCTTTTTGTTTGGAGTCCCCCGTGGCAGCCAATGAGATACTTGCCGTACTGATGTTCGCCAGTTTTATCCTGCTGGTATTTACCGGCTTCCCGGTGGCCTGGATCCTGGGCGGCCTGGCCGTGTTGTTCAGCGCGCTTGCCGTTGTCCTGCAAGTCGACTTTGCCCTCCCCATCGGCATGGATTGGGCGTATACCTCCCTCACCGTGGAACGCATCTGGAACGTGATGGAAAACTGGGTCATGGTGGCCTTACCCATGTTTATATTTATGGGTTTACTGCTGGACCGTTCCGGCATTGCCAATCAACTGATGGTCAGCTTTGCCCGCCTGTTTGGCCCCGTCCGCGGTGGGCTGGCGATAACCGTTACCCTCATAGGGCTTTTGTTAGCCGCCACCACGGGTATTATTGGTGCCTCGGTTGTGCTGCTGGCCCTGCTGGGCCTGCCGGTCATGTTGCAGCAGGGTTACCACCAAACCCTGGCCACGGGTACGGTAACCGCCGTCGGTACTCTGGGCATTTTAATTCCGCCAAGCATCATGCTGGTACTCATGGCAGACCGCATGAGCATGAGTGTAGGTGACTTGTTTCTGGGTGCCGTCTTCCCCGGTGTCCTGCTGGGCGGGCTGTATATCCTGTACATCCTGGCGGTTGGCCTGATTAAACCCAATCTGGCACCGGCAGCCCCCCGGGCGCCCTTTGATCTGGCTGCAGCCTGGCAACTGTTCGCCGCCATTTTACCCCCAGCCTTCCTCATACTGGCTGTCCTGGGCAGCATATTTCTTGGCCTGGCCACCCCAACGGAAGCAGCGGGGGTGGGTGCAGCCGGGGCACTGCTTCTGGCCCTGCTAAAAAGGCAACTGAACCGATCGGTAATGGCTGAAGTCCTCCAGGAAACCACCAAAACCACGGCTTTTATTTTTGGGGTGCTATTGGGGGCCACCGCATTTGCGCTGGTATTGCGGGGCTTGGGGGGAGATGAACTTATCGAGCGGGTCCTGTTGGATTTACCCTTTGGCCCCAGCGGGGTGATGATCTGTATTCTGCTGGCCACCTTTTTGCTGGGCTTTTTCCTGGACTGGATTGAACTCACCCTCATCGTCTTGCCCCTGGTCTCCCCCGTGGTGGTCAGCCTGGGATTTGACCCAATCTGGTTTACTGTTCTATTTGCCGTGTGTTTGCAGACCAGTTTCTTGACGCCACCGGTAGGCTTTGCCATTTTTTACCTCAAAGGTGTGGCACCGCCGGAAATAGAAGTCAGTACCATCTATACGGGGGTCTTGCCCTTTATTCTGTTACAACTTATCGCCATGGTTATCATCTTCAACTGGGAAGGTGTGGTAACCTGGCTGCCTGCCCAGGCTTACGGCTAAGTCAGCCCGGAACGTTGCAGAATGGTTAGATGATTAATCGGCACATTGTCGGCACAATACAGATAATCTTGTTGTGAATAATAAGGGATAGGCCCCCGCATGAGTTCCCATCATGTGATTGCGCAAAACTACAGCCACAGTAGCGAAAACCGCATCCACAGCGACGCTGTTGCCAGACAGTATGGTTTTAAGGGTGCCCTGGTCCCGGGGGTTGCCGTTTACGGCCACCTGACCTACCTCCTGGCACAAAGTGAAGGTGAACGCTGGCTGAGCCATTCGCTCAACCGTTTACGCCTGTTCAAGCCGGCTTACCACCAGGACCAGCTAACCCTGACGCTGTCCACCGGTGCAACCGCTACCGAAACTGCTGACAGTCTTTTCAAGGACAAAACAACCCGCCTTGTGGCTTGTTACAACAACCAATCAGAACAACTGGCCACCCTGCTGAGCGCTCAGCCTGCTGAGTTGCCCAAGGGAGAATACCTGGGGTTATTGGACAATCCGATTAAGAGCGCCGGACGGGTGCCGATCAGTTGGGACCGGGTTGTCGAAGAACAACCCTTTACACCCTGGCAATTTGATGTCAGCGCTGACGAAAACTACCGATTTGCCCAGGAAGTCAGCGACAACCTGACACTTTATGCGGATTATGCCCACCCGCACCTGTTGTGTGCCCTGGCAAATACCTGTTTGACTAACGAATACATCATGCCAACCTGGATTCACGTGGGCACCGAACTGCGGCACCATCAGGCAGTCAGGGTTGGGGACACCCTGACCATCCGTGCTGTCCCATTCCACAAATGGAAGAAAAAAGGACATGAGTTTACCAACCTGTATGTCGGCTTCTGGCGGGGTGAAGAACTGACCACAGATCTGATACACACCGCCATCTATAAGGTTGCCCACTAGTGCAAGCTGCAAATACGCCGCATTTGCGGCAGGCACGGGCCGAGGGCAGGAGCCCACGTCAAAAACAGCAGGTTTTTGGGACGTTTCCTCCACAAACAGTGGGAGGAAATTGGCAGGGATGCCAATTTCCGGACAGGAACTAACCAGTGCGGCTGGCCATTTTAGCTTCCCACCAAGGCACCACCCTGCAGGCGGTCATGGACGCCTGTGCCGCCGGCCTGCTGGACGCCCGGGTCAGTCTTGTCATCAGCAATA
>JANQMF010000033.1 GCA_028280225.1 Pseudomonadales bacterium
ATCGGAAACAGCAATATCACAGCCTTGAGCTTCCAGCAGGCGCACTCCCTTGGTGCGATTGGCGGATATGGCAACCGCACAACCCAGGCGGTCCCGAAGCTGAACGGCTTCATCACTGTAGCGCTCCGGGTCTGACCCGCTGGCAACCAGACTACCGGTTTTGCTGAGTTTACCGCCATAACCCCGCATCACCACCCCGGGCACAAAACCCCGGGCGCGCAGTTGTTCAACCAGCCATCCGACCAGGGGAGTTTTTCCGGTGCCGCCCACCGTGATGTTGCCTACGACAATCACCGGCAACGAAGTGCGTCCGGGGGTTTTTTGCCCGGCGGTATATTTACGTTTCTTAAACCGGCGGCCAAGATCGTAAATCCAGCTTAACGGCCGCAGCAGATGCAACCAGGAAGATCCCTTATACCAGGCGTTGGTCAAGCCAAGGGTCGAGCGCTGCAGCGAACTGGAGCCGGTGCCGGAGCGGGTTGAGCGCACCACTTTCTTCGGCTTGACCTTGGCGGGAGATTTACCACCGCGCCCACCTTCTTCCTGGAATTGATTGTGGTACAGATCAGCATAGATACCGTCCTGACTCAACAGGGTCTGATGATCCCCCATTTCCACAATCTGACCGTTGTCCATGACCACAATGACATCCGCGGATTCTACAGTCGACAGCCGATGGGCAATCACCAGGGTTGTCCTGCCGCGCATCACCGCTTCTAAAGCCTGCTGAATATGCCGCTCGGATTCATTATCCAGCGCGGAAGTGGCTTCATCGAGGATCAGAATGGGTGCATCCTTCAACAACGCCCGGGCAATGGCAATGCGCTGTCGTTGCCCACCGGACAACAATACCCCGTCATCTCCAACAACGGTATCTAACCCCTCCGCCATGCCGTCGATAAACTCTTTGGCATGGGCGTTGTGCAGGGCGGTATCCATGTCCTGATCAGATACCTGTTGCAAAACCCCATAGGCAATGTTGTTGCGCAGGGTATCGTTGAACAAGGTAACCTGTTGGGACACCAGAGCGATCTGCTTGCGCAATGAACCCAGTTGAAAGTTGCGTATATCCTTGCCGTCAATCAGTATGCGGCCAGCCTGTACTTCGTAAAAGCGGGGAATGAGGCTGGCCAGGGTGGTTTTACCGCTACCGGAACGGCCCACCAGGGCGACGGTCTGCCCCGCTTCGACACGCAGGTTGATCCCGCTTAAAACCGGCCGGCCGTCACTATAGGCAAAAGAAACATTTTCAAAAACGATGTCGCCCTGGGTATGTTCAAGTTTGTCGCTGCCTTCATCTTGTTCCCCGGTTTCATCCAGTTGGGCAAAAACATCCTCCGCCGCTGCCAGTCCGCGCTGGAGTTTGGCATTCACCTCGGACAATCTTCTGATCGGCCGGCCTAACAGGCCCGCCCATGCCATGAACTTAACAGCGTCACCACTGCTCATATCCGCATCATAGAGCAACAGGATGAGGATACAGATGGCCAGGCTGATGATCGTCTCGTTAAACTGGGCACTGGACACCTTAGTGACCACCATTTTCAGACTCTGCTGCCGGTTGATGCGGCTGAACCGGGTGAACCGTTTAGATTCGTAATCCTGTCCGCCAAATATCCTGACTACGCGATAACCCGCCACAGCTTCGGAAACCACATGGGTGACGTCACCCATGGAATTCTGAATCCGCCGGCTGATACGCCGGAATCGATTACTGGTGATCACCACTACCAGGGCGAGGATGGGTATGGTCGCCAAAAACAATCCGGTCAGTTTCCAATCCAGCCAGAACATGGCACCCAGTAGCGCAATCACTTTTACCCCGTCCTGGATAATGGCCCGCAGTGCATCCGTGCCGGTATCACGGAGTTGGGCAACGGTAAAGGTAATCCGCGACACTAAGTGACCCAGGGCATTTTTGTCGAAATAGCTGCTGGGCAAGGCCAAGAGCTGGCCAAAAAGAGATTGGCGCAGATTGTAAACAACGTGAAACGAGGCACGGGAGATGAAAGTCTCCCCGAGAATTGTGCCAAACGCGCGAACAAGTGCGGTAAGAAACATCAGTATGGGAATGGTTGCAGCAGCGCGAACCGCTGCATTGTCCCACTCGTCGATCAGTTCACCAAACAGGTAGGCAAAATAGGTTTCTGCCCCGGCGGCCGCCAGATATCCGAATATGGATATGGTCAATATGAACCAGTATGGGGCAACGTAGGAGAGCAGCCTTCGATAGGTCCCCCAATCCCCGCTTTTGTGACTTTGTTTTCCGGCTGCGGCTTCGTTGGCTTCACCGGTGGAACTTTCTGACGCGCTTGGCATGAGTTGGCTTGGCTACTCTTCCTCTTGAGGTTGCTGGGTGGTGATGCTCACCCGCGTTAAGCCCACCGACCCGGCAGCATCCATGGCCCTGATGACGGATTGATGGGCGGCCATGGCATCAGCCGTGATAATAACCCGGGGAGGAACTTCATCCGGCGGCAGCACTTCCTGCAAAGCCCGCACCAGAGTGCGTTTGTCAGAGTTTACCAGCACGCGGTTGTTGACCGCGTAGTCCCCAGCCCGGTCCACGGTTATTTCTATGGCAAGGTCTTCTATCTCCTGCACTTCACCATCCGCTTCGGGCAAGTTTATTTTCAGTTCCGTTTCACGCACAAATGTTGTGGACACCATAAAAAATATCAGCAGCAAAAATACCACATCAATTAAGGGTGTCAGTTCAACGTTGGCCTCGTGACGACCGCGACGAGTTCTAGCCACAACCATTACTCCAGCATGATGCTGACTGCCGGCTCATCCAACTAAGCCGCACGCTCTTGCCCGCTCCCATGAATCATATCCACTAACTTACTGCTTTCCTGTTCAACATCGACAACCAGTTCGTCAACCCGGCGCAGGAAAAAACGGTGGAACATCAATGCCGGTATCGCAACGGACAGGCCGGCCGCCGTGGTGATCAAGGCGGTAGAAATGCCGCCCGCCAGCACATTGGCATTCCCCGCGCCTTCAGCCATCAGCGAGTCGAATACATCGATCATGCCCACTACCGTACCCAGCAAACCCAGCAGCGGCGCAATAGACGCAATTATGCCCAGGGCGGTTAAATATCTTTCCATGTCATGGCTGATTTGCACGGTGGCTTCTTCCATGGCTTCTTTCATAATATCCCGGCCGCGTTTGGCATTGGTCACCCCTGCAGCCAGAACATGGCCCAGGGGTGACGCAATACGCAGCTCCCGGGTTTTCTGCTGGTCAAACTCTTCCTGCTTTACACTGTTCCAGGTCTGTGCCAGCAGGTTCTTGGGTAAGATTCTAGCGCGCTGTAAAGACCACAACCGTTCCACGCTGATTGCCGCCGCAACCACACTGCACAGTAAGATCGGCACCATCAACCAGCCGCCTGCTTGAATAATTTCTAACACAAACTCTCCTTCGTCTTGCCGCCGGGTATTGTACTACCAGGTACATCCACGCGCGGTGATAGGCCAAACACTGTGAACAAGCTCATCCGCTTCTTGTACCCAATAATAGTCATGTAAATTTACTGTTGGATCACAATGTGGGGTGACCATCTGAATGACCTCACCCAACCGCAAAGATTGTTCTCCGGGCGGTTTGATCAATACGCCGTGTTCATCTCCGGCAAATCGAAATGTTACACCGGGCAATTCATCACATACGGGTGCCACGGTATCTGATGCAAATGCCTTATAGCCGCCATCAACCGTTGTGGTGCGCCCGGTTACCGAACTGATCGTGGTGCAAGCCATCGTCAGGGAAACGTCAAAATCATCAAAACGCTCACCCGCCGGGCTGCCGATACGCCGATACTCTTCGTCCATAAATACATAACTGCCCACCTGAAGATCCGTGATGGGTTGAACATCCACATCTATATTATAGGTCCCGGTGCCACCTCCGGTGAGAATTTCATAATCAATCGCCAGTCCGTCCAAACGTTCCATAACCTGGCGCCACATATCCAAAGACACATCACGCCGGGCGGCATAACCTTCTATGTGCATGACATGCCCTGCATAGTGCTGGAATCCGCGAAAACCCAGCCGGTCGTGGCCGGAGATTTGTAAAACCAGATCCCGCACAAGACCATCATCCCTTGTCCCGGTACGTCCAAGGCCCACATCCAGATCAATCAGAACACCCAGCGCGCCCGGCGGTTCGGTTTGTGCCAGCGCTTCAGTCAGCACATTGAGGCTCGTCTGACTGTCCACCACAATATTAAGGTCCCGGGCTTGCCCGCACAGCTCGGCCACCACCTGTGCTTTTCCGGGTGTGGTGATCGGCGAGGTAATCAGAATCTGTTGAATGCCGCCGCTGACCATGGCAATGGCCTCGCTGACCTTGGCCACACAGATACCCACAGCCCCTGCCTCGAGTTGCAGCCGGGCGATCAACGGACACTTGTGGGTTTTAGCATGTGGCCGAAAACCCTTGCCCTTGGCACTCAGGTAGCTGGCCATCTGGGCAATATTTTTTTCCAGAAGCGGCTTGTTGAGCACCAGGGCCGGAGTCGGTAATTCCTTCAAATCCAAAGGCGTTTCGAGTGCCAACGGCTGTGGTGAGCGGTCACGGATATGTTGTGTGCCCAGCGCCAGGCTCATACGCAGGTTAGCCTAGGGGTGTTCATCAAATACGTTTTCATAAAAATAGTTGGTGGCTTCCACATAACCGGCAACAGACCCGCAATCAAAACGCCGGCCGTCAAATTTGTAGGCCATCACACAACCGCTGTGGGCTTGTTGCATCAAAGCGTCTGTTATCTGGACTTCACCATTTTTCCCCGGAGCGGTGTTGCGCAGGATATCAAATATATCCGGCGTGAGAATGTACCGCCCAATAATGGCCAAATTGCTTGGCGCATCTTCCGGTGCCGGTTTTTCAACCATATTTGTCACTCGAACCAGAGTGTCGCTAATTTTCTCCCCGTCAATAACGCCGTAACTGCTGGTTTGATCTGCAGGCACTTCTTCAATGGCGACAATACTGCAGCGGTATTGGTTATACAAACCCACCATCTGCGCCAGTACACCTTTGCTGCTGCCAATACACAAATCATCCGCCAACACCACCCCAAAAGGCTCGTCACCCACAACCGCCTCTCCCTTCAGAATGGCATCCCCCAGGCCCTGCATATTGACTTGACGGGTATAGGAAAAGGTACAGGCGTCGATGAGGGCCCGAATCCCTTCCAGAGACTTTTCTTTGCCGGTACCTGCAATCTGGTGCTCCAGTTCATAACTGACATCAAAATGATCCTCAATTGCGCGTTTGCCGCGCCCGGTGACAAAACCAATATCGCGCAACCCCGCTTCCGCTGCTTCCTCTACCGCATACTGAACCAGCGGCTTATCTAATATGGGTAACATTTCCTTGGGCATGGCCTTGGTGGCCGGCAAAAAGCGCGTGCCATAGCCCGCAACGGGAAAAAGACATTTGTTGATCATGACGTCCGTTTCTTAATTATTGTGAGATGGCTTATTGTAACCCGACTCAGCGCCGAGCTTGTGTACTTGGCCACAGTTTTAGCGGACTTTGATGGGTTAGGCGGGTGGTCACCCAGGAGGAACAGCAAAGCTGGAGTTGAGGTTTAGCTTTCGGCAGCTACCTGTTGGCGCAGCGACGCAAGCAAGTGTTCACAAATCGCATTGCCAACCTGATGCCTTTGGTCGTCAGATAACTTTGCATAAACCTTGGAGTGCCGGCCTGTACCTTTCAGCGTCTGAGACAGTTGAAAGGCTACCTGCATATTTCTGTCACCATTGATGCGGACCCGGGGGACACAAATATCAGATACCCCACCGCTTGGGGTATACCCGGCTTTTGAAGAGCCGGCCGTTACACCGGTTTTGGTATGACTGCGACCTGCAGCCTGGCCGCCGGATTTGCGCCGGATAGATACCGGCCGCTCGGAAGTGCGTTCAACGTTGCCGTTAGTGGGTGTTGAGGGGACCACCGGCCGGAGCTCGCCAAACAGGGGCAGCGTTTCTCCCAGCGACACAGGCGGTCCCGGTTTGCCATGTCGAGTGTGGCCCGGTCCGGATCTGGTTGACGGTGTACGGTGGTCCATGGCTCAGCATCATACCAATACTGTATAAATATACAATACCCTGTATTCATTTACAGTATCCGGCTTATTCCGTTTCCGCTGCTGTAAACACCAGTTCACCCTGCTCAGCATCACCCTGCCAATCGCCGTTAATGGTTTGGCCCGGGGTAAATTTGCCGCTCAGCAACAGATTGGCCAGCGGGTTTTCCACCAACCTCTGAAAGGCCCTCTTTAGCGGCCGTGCGCCATAAACCGGGTCGTAACCCGCGTCGGCTACGTGGGTCATGGCCGCAGGCGTCAGCTGCAACCGCAGTTCCTGCTCCGCAAGCCGGGCGTTCAGCGCTGCCAATTGCAGTTCGGCAATTTTGCTGATTTGTTCCCGGGTCAGCGGTTCAAATACAATCAGTTCATCCATGCGGTTGATAAATTCCGGCCGGAAATGCTGGGCCACCACCCCCATCACCCTGTCACGCATGCGCTCCTGGGCACCCTCCTCGTGCAGGGCTTGAATCGCCTCCGAACCCAGATTGGAGGTCATCACCAGTACCGTGTTCCGAAAATCAACGGTGCGCCCATGGCCATCCGTCAGCCGGCCATCGTCCAATACCTGCAGCAGGATATTAAATACGTCGCTGTGGGCTTTTTCGATCTCATCCAGCAATATCAGCGAATACGGCCGGCGGCGAACGGCTTCCGTCAGGTAACCGCCTTCTTCATATCCAACGTATCCCGGCGGCGCTCCAATCAGACGCGCCACCGAGTGTTTTTCCATAAACTCACTCATATCGATCCGCACCATGGCGTCTTCGCTGTCAAACAACGTGAGCGCCAACGCCTTGCAAAGCTCGGTCTTGCCCACCCCGGTGGGTCCCAAAAACATGAACGAGCCGTTTGGCTTGGCGGGGTCCGACAAACCGGATCTGGCCCGGCGAACCGCCTGGCTGACGGCGTCAACCGCCGGCTCCTGCCCAATCACCCTTTCATGCAGGAGCGCTTCCAATTGCAGCAGTTTATCTTTTTCACCCTCCACCAGTTTAGCAACAGGGATACCTGTCCACTTGGCCACCACCTCGGCAATTTCAGTTTCCGTTACCTTGTTACGCAAAAGTTGCTGAGGCTGTTCTTCAGCGGGGTTTTGCAGTTTGGCTTCTAAATCGGGAATGACGCCATACTGCAGCTCGGACATGCGCGTCAGGTCACCGGCCCGCCGCGCCGCATCAAATTCGATGCGTGCATTCTCCAGTTCCTCCTTCACGCCCTGAGATCCGCGCAGACGCTCCTTCTCGGAATTCCACACGGTTTCCAAGGACTGGTACTCCTCTTGCAGGTCCGCCACCGACTCTTGTAAGGTTTGCAGTCTTTTCTGGCTGGCTTCGTCGTGTTCTTTTTTGAGCGCTTCTATTTCCATACGCTGCTGAATCAGGCGTCGTTCCAGGCGATCCATGGCTTCCGGCTTAGAATCCATTTCCATACGAATACGGCTGGCCGCTTCGTCCACCAGGTCGATGGCCTTATCGGGAAGCTGCCGGTCTGTAATATATCGATGGCTCAATCGGGCTGCCGCCACAATCGCCGGATCGGTGATATCCACCCCGTGATGGACTTCGTAACGCTCCTTCAAGCCGCGCAATATGGCTACCGTATCCTCCATGCTGGGCTCGTCCACCAACACTTTCTGAAAGCGGCGCTCCAGGGCCGCGTCCTTTTCGATATAAGTGCGGTATTCATCCAGGGTGGTGGCGCCAACACAGTGCAACTCTCCCCGGGCAAGGGCGGGCTTAAGCATATTGCCGGCATCCATTGACCCCTCACCCTTCCCCGCACCCACCATGGTATGCAGTTCATCGATAAATAGAATGATGTTGCCTTCCTGTTTTGCCAATTCGTTGAGGACCGCCTTTAAGCGCTCCTCAAACTCGCCGCGATATTTTGCGCCTGCAATCAGCGCACCCAGGTCCAGCGACAAAACACGCTTATTTTTCAAGCTGTCGGCAACCTCGCCGTTAATGATTCTTTGCGCCAGGCCTTCCACAATGGCGGTTTTTCCCACACCCGGTTCACCGATGAGTACCGGGTTATTTTTGGTACGCCGCTGCAAAACCTGCACCGTGCGCCGAATTTCTTCGTCGCGCCCGATCACAGGATCCAGCTTGCCTGAGCTGGCCCGTTCAGTCAGATCTATGGTGTATTTTGCCAATGCACCCTGAACCTCCTCGGCATTCGCCTGATCCACCTTGGAACCGTCCCGCTGAGCGTCTACCGCAGCCTCCAGGGCAGCCTGGCTGACCCCGGCCTTGGTAAACACTGACGCCAACTGTGTATCCGAGGCCAGCGCCAACAGCACCCGGTCTACGGCTACATATTCGTCACCCTGTTTTTGCGCACCCGCATCAGCCTTGGCCATGACCCGCGCCAGGGCCTGGGAAATGGTGATGTCACCTGTTGCCTGGCCGAGGGTTGCCACATTGCCCAACAAGGTCTCGGCCTCTTGGCCCAGCAAATGAATATCACCTCCGGCTCGCGTTATTAACCCGGGAACTAATTGATCTTGATCCCGCAACAAACTCACCAATACATGTACCGGTTCAATTTGCGCATGATCCAGCCCCAGGGCCAAAGACTGGGCCTGTGCCAATACACTTTGCATTCTGTTTGTTAGTTTGTCTGGTCTCACTGTTTAAATACCGAATAAGTTTAAATTTTAGGACTGGCGCACATTCCATGCCTTGCTGTTCCAGGCAATATCAGGATCCGGCTGATGTGCTGTTATCCCTTTGGTGCTGGTACAATGAGGCCGATTTGACAAATTTCAACGAGTTATTTTGAACCCATGGAACAACGGGAGCATATTCGAATACAGGTTCCTCTGGGCGTAGAGGTCAGCCACCCGGCAATTGGCACGGTCAATACAACCGCCCGGGATATCTCCGAGGGTGGCGTATTTATCAGTCTCGTTGAGCCCAAAATCAAGGCCAGTGCAAAATTAAAAATAAAAATTCTCAACCTCATCGACACGGATACACAGCATACCCCCACGGTTGATATGAAAGTTGAGCGCGTTACCGACGACGGGATGGGCCTGTCGTTTTCGAACAAGACAGCCAAACACCTGTGGGACAGTGTAAAAAGACTCAGGGACGAGCTACAAATTGGCAAAGATTATTTCCAGGTACATCAGAGCATTGTCCTGACCAGCGCAGCCGGTGCGTTGTTAGTGCAACAGGACGGGAAATGGCTCCTCCCCGGCCACTATCTCACCGTTGGCCAGGTGAGCGAAATCAGTCTCACGAAGTTTGTCGAAAAAAACCTGGGTATTCAGGTGGGCTCGATCACACTGCCGGTTGTAGCTGACAGTGCCCCGGATATCAGCATATTGGAAGCGGCAACGTTCAGAATTATCTATAGTGCACCTGCACAGGAGACCAAACTCAGTATCCATGAAGACTCGCCGATCAGAGATTATCGCTGGGTCAGCAAGACCAGAGACCTTAGAGAAATTACTTTCGCTTCAGAACTGCAAAGAGAAGCGGTGGAAAAAGTCCTCGAATCTGCCAGCGATTAAACTGCCACCGGTATGATCATCACCCGCTACTTTAATGACAAAATATCAACTTCCGCGCTGGATCCCGAACTTGCCGGAAAACCCATTGGTCAAATTGTTATCCGCCCCAACAACTCCACAACCTGGCGTACAACCCAATGGTTCCTGACGTTTTTGATCATCACTTCCCTGTCCGTCGCGGTGGCATTCACGATTAACGGCTACTGGCTGATTTTGCCATTCTCCATCATCGAAATGAGTATTGTAGCGGCCTGCATGGTTTACTGCTTCAGGCGTAACTACAATCAGGAGGTGCTTTCCTTCAGCAGTGAAACCCTTATTTTTGAGGCTGGTGGGCGGCAGCCGGACGTACACCTGACCTGGCAACGATTTTTCACAAAGTTCCTGGTGCAACCGGCCAAACATCCGTGGTATTCCCGTAAGATTTTTGTTCTTTACAAAGGACAACAACGTGAACTGGGTAAATACCTGTCCGACGGGGACAAACAGAAGTTAGTCAGCGCACTTAGCGCCATGGTCCACACCGCCAATCACCCCACGAATTAAACCGCAGCGTTGGGTACCCAACACATAGGGTGTGTGGCTATACCAGTAGACGGCTCCGGACAAACCGGTTATTGAATAAAGTGCGCCGTTTGCGGCATATCGCGCAACCACTTCCGGCCGCGGATGGTTGTACCTGTTGTAGCGGCCAGCACTGAAGACCACAAACCTGGGTGCAAGATGCTCAACAAAGGCTTTTGAAGACGATCCCGCACTGCCGTGATGCGGCGCCACAAGCAGATCAATGGAGCGGGGCAGCTGGCTAATCAGCCTGGTTTCAACCCGTTGACTGATGTCGCCACTGAAATATGCATGATGCTCACCATTACTGACCAGCAGCGTACACGAACGATCATTACGGCCCACACCCTGCCTGGCAACCAGTATCCGGAATTTGACCCCATCCCATGTCCATTGGTCGTTGTGCTCACAGCCATGCCCCAAGCCCTTGACCCCGGCGCCGGGGAAACGTTTTTGCACAGCAGCCAACCCTCCCGCATGATCGTTGTCCAAATGGCTCAACAAAATTAAATCCACCTGGTTGGGGCCGGTGGAAAATACCGCGGGGACCACAATTGCCGCCCCCGCATCAAATCCCCCGGGATGAGAAACACCCACATCAACAACCATCCGATGTTTGCTGGTACTGATCAGCGCAGCGCTACCCTGCCCCACATCCAATATGTGGATATCGAATTCACCGGCTACCACATCTGATCCCAGGGGCAAACACAGAGGCAGCCAGCCAAATACCGCCAGCAGTCTGATCTTAGGTGCCAGGGGTAACATGGCAATTAGACTTGCAGGTACTGCAAGGCCCAGTATCAACAGGGAGACAGGTGCCAATTCAACCAGCGGTTGAAGCCTGACATGCTGTAGCAGTGCCAGAGTGAATGACAAACCCACATCCGCCAGGGTAAATAGAACGTGAGAGATCATCGTCAGTCCCCTGGCTAATATTCTGGTGCTGCCGCTGATGACACTGGTGGTCATCCCAAGTGCGCTCTTGGGTGGTTTGCTGGCGTGGCTGCCGGTGATCTCTCACGTTCTATTTACCCTGGCGGATGTGGGTTTGTCATTCACTCTGGCACTGCTACAGCATGTCAGGCTTCAACCGCTGGTTGAAGCCTGACATGCTGTAGCAGTGCCAGAGTGA
>JANQMF010000064.1 GCA_028280225.1 Pseudomonadales bacterium
GAAGAAAATGTTCGGGAGCTAGTTGGCAGAGTGCATTCTTTGCAGAAGTTTCGAGCGCGGGCTACAGCGAATCCAAGTGACACACTGCTTGTTTGCTGCATAGATCGCAGGAAACGCCGCTCCACACCAGCATCAATACATCGGGTTCGTTTACTATGAAATTGACCAATCTCAAGCTGGCCGCTTACTCTGCACCGGCACTACCGATCGCTGCGCTTGCGACGCCGCTTACTTTTTATGGTCCCCCGTTCTTCGCCACGGAAATGGGTCTTGGCTTAACGGCCGTCGGAACGATATTCATGTTTGCTCGGTTTTGGGACTTGATCACTGACCCACTGATGGGTGTTATTTCTGACAAGTTCCCCTCACGATTCGGCCGGCGGCGACATTGGTTAGTGCTGAGCATACCGATTCTTGTGGTTGCCGTTGTGCTGGTGATGTTCCCAAACTACGTGACCGGCGCAAGTGTCACGAAGGGCTACCTGCTCACGTCTCTCTTTGCTCTATATATTGGTTTTACGATGCTGACCATTTCGCACATGGCGTGGGGGGCCGAGTTGACCGATGACTATCACGAACGATCACGAGTGCAAGGATGGAGAGAGTTTGCGTACTTGAGCTCGATGGTATTGGTGCTCCTAATTCCCGCATTGCTCGAACAAACTGGAAACGCGTTATCTAACACCCTCAAGATGAATGCGATGGGGGGGTATGTCCTGCTTCTATTACCCTTTGCGGTTCTGATTGCCGTTCGTTCTGTCGATGAGCGGCCAATTGAGCGATCAAATTCAATCGGATTTAAGCAGAGCGTCCGCATTCTTTTGGGCAACCGCTACATCATGCGAATTTTAGTTGCGGATCTGTTGATTCATACTCCCGGCGCGATCCGAGGATCCATGTACGTATTTTATGTCACGGCTGTCATCGGGATGCCGGAATGGGCAGCGATCATTTTGCTGTCGTATTTTGTTGCTGGGCCCATAGCGGTTCCGCTTTGGATTTGGATAGCTAAACGTACGAGTAAGCACAAGGCCTGTGCGGCAGGGGTTTTTCTACATGTTGCTGTCACCGCAGCTTATCTAATCCCTGGCCAAGGGGATGCTGCACTATTTGCGTTCCTGTTTTTCCTTTCGGGCATTGTGTACGCAGGGGTGCCCTTTCTCATTCGATCGATGGTCGCAGATATTGTGGATGTCGATCGATTGGAGACCGGACAAGACCGTACGGCACTTTATTATTCGACGGTCACGACGACAATGAAAGTGGGTGGTGCGTTGGGGATAGGTTTGGGTTATCCACTACTCGCGCTAGTAGGCTTTAATCCATCAGGTCCTAACGATGCAGACGCACTGGACGGATTGCGTTACATCTATGCGTTTCTCCCTGCTGTCACAGAGCTCCTTGTTGTTTATTTACTCTATAAATATCCGCTGAATGAGACGAAGCTTGCTGAGATACAAACGAAGCTAGGTACCAAGGAAGTACACGTAAAAGTGGTTGGTCCGTAATTCAACCAGATGGGGTGGGATTTGAAGAGGAGCGGTCACCAGTTTTGTTGTCGGAGTCTGTACAGTTTTAAAATATATTAATTATTTATATAATATATTGCCTTTAGATTCGTATGGGAGTGGATAATGTACGAGTATCAGCTTTATGTTAATGGAAAATGGTCTCAGGGGCAGGGTGAGGAGCCTATCTCGGTCATCAATCCTGCAACTGAGGTCGAAATAGGGAAAGTCGCTGGTGGTAATGTCGCAGATGCCCGCTCGGCGATTGCAGCGGCACGTCAAGCTTTTGATGAGGGTCCATGGCCGTTTATGAAACCGGCAGAGAGAGGGGCACTCCTGAAGAAGATGGCGGACATTCTGCAAGAACGCCACGGTGAACTGCGTGCGCTGGTACAAGCACAGACAGGGGTAGCGGGTCCCACATTGGATATGGTCCAGTGTGGCGGCGCGATCGGGACCGGCCAATACAATGCTGAAGAAGTTCAAAGGGCGGTTGAGTGGGTAGAGGCTTCACCACCTACCGGGGGACCCCAAGGTATGGGGGGAAGCGCAATTGTGCGTGAACCCGTCGGGGTCGTTGCCGCGATCACGCCGTTTAATTTTCCATTCATGCTGAACATGGTAAAGGCCTTTCCGGCCATGGCGGTGGGTTGTAGTGTCATTTTGAAGCCGCACCCTTGGACCCCGCTAGATGCATTTGAGATGGCGAGAGCGGCAGATGAAGCGGGTCTTCCACCCGGTGTCTTCAATGTAATCACTGGCCATGCGGAGGTGGGTGATGAGCTGACTGGGAACGCGGATGTAGACATGATCACGTTCACGGGGTCAACTAAGACAGGTCGTCACATCATGGCGAGAGCGGCGCAGCAGATTAAACGTGTCCAGCTTGAACTGGGTGGGAAAAGCGCGCAGATTGTTTTAGATGATGTTTCAGAAGATGTGGTGAGAACCATTGGCTTTGGAATGGCGCTGGTCCATTGTGGCCAAGGTTGTGCGCTCACAACTCGGCTATTAATGCCAGAGCATCTCATGGGGGCCTACCTTGAAGGCGTCCATGCGATGAAAGCGCATATCAAGTGGGGGGACCCCGCCGTTGATGAGTCTGTAAACCTTGGACCTCTGATACGAGAACAACAGCGAGGGCGCGTGCATGGCTATGTGGAGTCCGGCTTAGAACAGGGTGCTGAGCTTATTACTGGGGGACAGGTTGCAGATCACAATGGGAAAGGCTTTTTCTATGAGCCTACTGTATTCGTCGGATCCAACGACATGCGTATTGCTCAGGAGGAGATTTTTGGCCCGGTGCTAACCGTCATCCCGTATTCTGGTCGAGACGACGACGCGATTCGTTTGGCAAACGATTCCATCTATGGCCTGGGTGGCTCGGTGATGGCGGCAAATACGGCACGTGCATTCAATGTTGCTCGCCGTGTGCGCGCAGGATCGGTGACTGCAACCGGGGTTGGTCAGCCTTCTGCGGGTGACGCGGGTTTAGGTGCGGGTCAAGGTCCCGGCTGGGGCGAACCCGTACGAGGGGTCGCGCAGGGGGGTGCGTTTGGCGGGTTTAAGCAGAGCGGCATCGGTCGGGAGTGGGGGCGTCATGGTCTTGAGGATTTCACTGAGGTGAAGTCGATTACTTGGTCTTGATTGCCTGACTGCAACTAGACGACTCTCCTTGTTCCGTTTGCCGAATGTCCAAGCGACTTTCCGCATGAGCATACTGCTTTTCAACAACTCCAAGAATCTACTCGGTGTGCGTTAAAGCACGACACCTGGTGTGGCTTCTCAATCTAGCGGTGTCTGTGGCCTATGGCGCGATAAGACATGCTTCCAATCCGTGCAGAAATATACTATTGTATAAAATGGTAAACTTATCTATATAATTAAGCTCAAAGCGAAATTGACGTAACGCGCACTTAGTTGTGACGAGGGGGCATCAGACATGGGGGTGATTAAGTGAGGAAGCGCCAGCCTGCTCAAATACCGCCTATGTTCGCGGAGGTGCGCGACCCGTGGGATTGTCCGATCTCACAGCGGCTGCTTGCCCCGACCACTGCATGAACGCTCTTTACGATCAGGACGGTAGCCGCGCGGCGTTGCGGGAGAAGTGGTACGAGGATCGCTTGTATGGCACGGAGACTTTGCCGTTGGCAATGTCGGCAGGTGTACAACAGTACGCAGACAAAACCTTAGTGTTTTATTCGGCAGGACGAACCCAGTCTTACCAGCTTGGGACCCTCTATCAACGTGGCGTCGAGTTGGCTGGGGCGATGTATCGATTAGGGCTCCGTCCAGGCGATGTGGCGGCAATTCAGGTCCCTAATTGGGTAGAAGGTTACTTGGTATTTCAGGCGGCAATGATTGCGGGGATTGTCGTGCTCCCCATCATCCACATTTATGGCGCTTCTGAAGTCACCTACTTACTGAGGGAGAGTGGTGCACGCGTTTTATTTCTTCCCGATCGGTGGAGAGACATTGAATACCTTGAACGCTTGCGGGATATTCAGGATGTTCCTGACCTCGATCATACGGTTGTTTTAGGAAAGGAGGTGCCGGATGGTTGTCTCGGTTGGTCCGACTTTTGTGATTTAGTAACGGTTGAGTTTCCGCGACCTGAACTGGACCCTGACGATGTCGCGATGATTTTGTTTACGTCTGGTACAACGGCGAAACCTAAGGGTGTCCTGCATTCGCATAACTCGCTGCTCGCGGAGCTTCGAGCGGGCGATCGAGAGGGAGGTGTCAATCTATCACCTTGGCCAGCAGGTCACATCGCCGGTGTCCTGAGTATTTTGCGGCTGTACTTCTCGGGTACAGAGTCAGTGTTAATGGATGCCTGGGATCCGCAAGCCGGTGCAGAACTGGTTGAAATCTATGGTGTGACGAGTTCTTCCGGCACCCCATATCATGTCGGCTCGCTGCTGGAAGCTGCGGCAAGAGATGGGCGCGATATCTCCTCATTGACTCGGTACATGATTGGCGCCGCAGCCGTCCCGCCTGAGACGGTCGAGCGCTGTGAACGAGCAGGCATCACAACATATCGAGCATATGGATCATCGGAGCATCCGACAGTTACGTCTGGCTCGATTGATGATTCCGTAACGCAGAGATCGCAAACCGATGGGACATTGAATGTCGGTTGTCGGGTGCGCGTTGTCGACGACTGTGGTCAAGATGTAGACGATGGCGAAGCAGGCGAGATTGTGTCCCAAGGCCCTGACCAATTCTTGGGCTATCAAAGACGAGAGCACAATGAGGGTGCGTTTTTTCCGGGCGGGTGGTTTAGGACAGGTGATATCGGACGAATAGACGCTGAGGGGTTCCTCACGATCACGGATCGTAAGAAAGACATCATTATTCGCGGTGGCGAGAACATTGCTTCAAAAGAAGTTGAAGACTACCTCGCCGCGCATCCCAGCATTGTGGAATCTGCGGTAGTGGGGGCGCCGGATGAGAAGTTCGGAGAGCGCGTTGTCGCCTATCTCATCCTGGCATCGGAACATGAGATCACGCTGGAGGCGATACAGCAGCATTTCGAAACCCTGAGGGTCGCGAAACAGAAAACCCCGGTCGAGATTGAAATCGTCGATTCGCTGCCGCGCACCCCAACCGGCAAAATCAAGAAGTTTCAGCTGAGAGAGAAACTATGGCCAAAGAGAAACTATGGGCCAAGTAGCAGTATCGAGCTTACACATAACGGCGACTTTGTTCGCAACAGCATAAGGGCAAGGCATGGATTTCGTTCTCACTGATGAGCAGAAGATGTTTGGAGAAAGCTTGAATAAGTTCTTCCAGTCGGAATACGCCTTTGCCGACAGGCAGGAGACGATTCAAGCAGGGAACGGATTCTCGCCTGAATTGTGGCGCTCGTTGGCTGACCTGGGGGTGTTGGCTTTGCCCTTCGACCCGGCATACGGCGGATTTGGCGGCACAGCGGTAGACAATTACATCGCATTTGAAGCCATGGGTAGAGCCCTCGCAGCGGAACCTGCGTTGTCAACATTGGTGCTGGCGGGCACCTTGTTGAATCAGGCTTCGAATCAGGCACAGAAAGAAGAATTGATCCCCGCAATCGTCGCTGGTGAGCTGATTGTTGGTGTTGGTTTCTATGAGCCACAGGGGCGATTTAATCTCAACAATTGCGCGACCACGGCGGTGAAATCCCAAGGTCATTACCTGATCTCAGGCACCAAATCGGTGGTCTATGCCGCAGACACGGCAGACAAGTTTGTGATTTCCGCGCGCACAACGGGCGACCCGTTGCATGAGGAGGGTATCAGTCTGTTTTTTGTGGATGCGGATGCTTATGGCTTGACACGCAAAAGCTATCCGACAGTGGACGGCTTTATGGCATCCGAACTCTACTTCGATGAGGTTTGCGTTCCAACGACATCGTTAACCGGCGAAGTAGACAAAGGCCTTCCGTTGATCGAGGAGGCGGTGGATGCCGCCATTGTGGCCAGCTGTGCAGAAGCCGTTGGCAATATGAGCGCACTGATTGAGCGCACGCTTGAACACTGCAAAACTCGCGAAGCCTTTGGCCAACCCATTTCTAGTTTCCAGGTCATCCAGCATCGCCTCGTGGATATGACGGTGGCGTGTGAACATGCCGCCGCGATCACCATGCGTGCGGCAAAGTTGTTTGACAGCGGCGAAAACGAGCGCAGTGCGGCAGCGGCAGCAGCAAAGGTCCAAGTCAACAAGGAAGCAGAGTTTGTAGGTCCCAATGCCGTGCAACTACACGGTGCCATGGGGATGACTGAGGAACTCGATGTAGGGCACTACTTTAAGCGGCTCGTTGTTCTCGGATCATCTTTCGGCGATACCCACTACAGCGTGCGTCGATACATGAATAAAGCTGGTCTTTAAGGAGAAGTCGATGGCAGATTTGCTGGATGACCTAAATTTGACTTCTGAGGAACAGATGTTCCGTGAGGAGGTGCGCGAGTTTTTAGCGGAGAATATGACGGACGAGCTGCGCCGGGCCAGCCATTTCACCATGTGGGCATTGTCAGAGTTTGAGTATGGCAAGCGATGGCAAAAAATATTGCATCAAAGAGGGTGGGGGGCAGTGCATTGGCCGAAAGAATATGGTGGTGCAGGATGGACGCGTATGCAGAAAATGATCTGGCACATTGAATGTATCCAGGCAGAAACACCCTCGGTCATGAGCATGGGCAGAGATCTCTGTGCGCCTTGTATCATGAAATTTGGAACTGAAGAGCAGAAGGCCTTCTTCCTGCCTCGTATCTTATCCGGTGAAGATTGGTGGGCGCAGGGCTTTTCAGAGCCTGGAGTAGGCTCTGATCTTCGCGCGCTGCAAATGCGTGCGGAGAGCGATGGCGATGAGTTTGTGCTCAATGGATCAAAAATTTGGACCTCCTTTGCGGATCATGCCAACCGCATATTTTGTTTGGTTCGATCGGGAAGTGGCCCGAAAAAGCACGACGGTATTTCGTTTTTATTGGTAGATATGGACTCACCAGGCATCGAAGTGCACCCCATTACCACTATTGCCGGTGATCCAGAGTTTTGCCAGGTCTTCTTCAATGACGTACGGGTGTCGAAGTCGCGATTGCTTGGAAAGGAAAATGAAGGCTGGGACGTCGTCCGGCATCTGTTGGCCTATGAGCACGGGGGTGGCGGTGGCCGGTCCGTCTCACTGTTTGGCAGGTACAACTGGCTGCGGGAAGTGGCGACGTTGGAAAGTGACGGGGCCGGTGGCCGTTTGATTGACGATGTCGACTTTGGTCGACAGTTGGCAGAAATGCGGATCGAGTTAGAAGCGGTCAGTTTTGCGTCAGATGAACTCTCTAAGCGCGCTCGTGCCGGTGAACCTCCGTCAAGGGTATCCGAATTACTTGCCATTCGGTCGCGTTTGGTCAGCCAAAAAATGACCGAGTTGGCAATGAGAGCTGTTGGACGCTATGGCATTCCGCTACAACAAGGTGCGAGAAAGGTCATCCCGGAGGTCGACCCTATCGGCCCAGAACATGTGCTCAAGCCGATGCCGTTCTATCTTGGGCAGCGTGCTGGAACGATCGCAGGAGGTACCGACGAAATTCACCACAACAACGTAGCACGACACGTACTTGGGCTTTAGCGCGGGAATATGAGCGCGACTACCTATTTGAAAGACTTATAGAACAGGAACAGTGAGAAGGGACTATGAATACGGCAATTATTACCGGGGCAGCAAGTGGCATTGGGCTCGCGTGCGCACATCGATTTGCGAACAGTCATGACCTCGTATTGGGTGACGTTTCTGAAGAAAAATTAGCCGTCGTATTGGAATCACTTACGAGCGATGGCCATCAAGTGAAGTCCGTTTGTGGAGACATTGCTGATGAGGCGTATGTAGATGCGTTGGTTAGCGCGGCGGTGGAGGACGCTACCACGTTCGCCCTGGTCCATTGTGCTGGGCTGTCACCAAAAATGGCTGAAGCGAAGCGAATCTACGAAGTAAATCTACTCGGCACGGCGCGCCTGTTGACATGCATGTCTCCGCACATGGGAGACGGTTCGGTTGCTGTTTGTATTGCTTCCCAAGCCGGGACGTTTGCGAAAGTTGGCTGCACGCCAGCTGTTGAAGGTGTGCTCGCTGCCCCTTTAGAGGACAGCTTCTTTGACGCACTGGAACAGCATGAAGTCACGGCGGATTTGGTCAATGCCTACGCAAATAGCAAACGTGGTGTTCAGTTGCTGGTAGAAAAGCACGCCACCAGTTGGGGTGAGCGCAACGCGCGCATTGTGTCCATCTCCCCAGGCATGATTGATACTCCGATGGGGCAATTTGAAGCAGAACGTCAACCGCTCATGGCAACACTGCTTGAAGCGACTCCCTTGGGCCGCATGGGACGTGCGGAAGAGATAGCGGAGGTGGTTCACTTTATGTGTTCACCCGCAGCGTCGTTTGTCACCGGCGTAGATTTGTTGGTAGATGGCGGCACAACAAACGTCATGTTGAGTGCGGTAAACAGCGGTGCAGCAACAATTTCGCATGCCGAAACCTAGTCGGCACGCAAGGAGTGTTCTGTGTCGCGCTGAGAGCTTATTTCGGATAGATCAGTTCGCACGATATTGCTGTGCCTATAGGCTCGGGTGTTGCATGAAGGCGATCGCGCTGGCCCATGTATGGGTAGTTCGATACCTCTGAATCAGCGGTACTGATGATCTTACCTTCAGGAGACAGACTAAGTATGGTAAGCCGGTACTAGTATTTGCGGATACAACGGAAATTCTAGAGTCTTTGACGATATGAAGGAGACCTCGGCACAAGCAACTTCAACTCGAAAACGAGATCCTAAGCAGGAACGATCGAAGCAGATGGTCGCGAAGATTCGGGCAGCGACGGAGCGCATCATCGTGACCAAGGGGCTTGGTGCAGTTACTACGAATCGTATTGCTGAGTTTGCAGAGATCAGTGTGGGTTCCATCTACCAGTACTATCCAAACAAACAAGCAATTCTTTCGGAAGTAGAGAAGGCTTTCTTTCGGGACATCCTTGAACACTTGATCGCTCAGATGGATCGTCAATCAGAGTTGGTGCCCGCGAGACGAGTAATCTATGACTTGTTGTACGCATTTACGAGTTATGTGCTTGAGCGTGAAGTGCTATACACCGGCTTAAGTGAAGTAGCTCGCAAACGGGATACAGAGTCTTTATTTGAAACCGCACTCATGAATGCCGGATGGGCATTTGTGAACGGTTTGGGTGTTAAGTTTAAACACAAGCATCCGGAGGAGTCACAACGAATCGTCATCACAAGCTTGTCACATCTAGTTTCACGCTACGTCGTGGAAGCCGAAAGTCGTATCCCATTAGATCGCTTTGTCGACTTGATAACCGATCTCACGTTCGACTTTCTCTTTGTTGAGCAGGTCTAGCGTATCCTCCTAGGCTGTCTTTGAGCTTAGTCAGCCGTATCTAATCGTTGTGTTTATAGCGGATCACCGTTGGTGGAAGCTGGCAATCGGCCTGTGTAGAAGGGATCGGTGGCTTCGACGTTTTGAGTTTACGCGAGTGTTTTTTGACGTTTTTTGGCTTTTAGGTGTAAACGGACAATAAGTTCAATTATCTCAATAAGTTAGTCTTTTTTGGTGAAAAGCAAAAAGCGAGTATTTTAGAAATAATACTCGCATTATAATGTTGCGCTGTTTGCGAGAAACGTCCTCGCAAAAGCAAGCGTGTGTCGGTTTTTAACTGAATAGACGTTTAGGAAGATGGTAAACCGAGACTAACGATGAGTTATCAAACCTACGATTTCATGGACTGCATTACGGCCCAGAAAGAGATTGCCCCTACGGTTTATGGCAACCTTGACCTGGATTTTATACCCGAGCGTTTTTACGACCCGCTGACCGCAGGTTCGCTTTTGGATTCAGATCTTAAGCGGCAATCACCACACAACACTGAAGATGAGATCTTGGCGCTGTTCGATGAAGAACTTGTAGAATTTTATCGACAGCAATGTCTCATGGGTGACCCGTTTGCGGATGAACTGGCTGCTGTCATGATGGATGAGATGGGTATGCAGGAAGGCAAAGCGCTCTTTCACGAGGCCAGTATGCATGGCGTTGACAGAGTGAAGGGTGCGCCGCAAGCGATGGTTGATTTCTTCCGCCACCAGGAACGTACCCCGGAATGGCTCGATCACGATGTCATCGAAGGTCGTAACGATCGCCAACGGTTGGTCATTGCCTGCTTGTTCCAGGTAATTTTGCGTGGCGGCTTTCTTGGCGTCTATGAGAATGACTATGCTTCTATGCCAATGGCCATCACCGGCGGGCTTTCTGAAAAAGGTGCTGCGAAACGAATCAAGGATACGACCAGCATGGTTCGCGCCACGGTATTTCCAGGGGCGATGCGCCATGGTGCAGTTGGTTACCGCATGGCCTGTCGCGTCCGGCTTATGCATGCCATGGTGCGTGTAAATCTACTACGTAAGCCCGACGTTTGGGACATTCATAAATATGGCGTGCCGTTACCACAAGCAGACACACCAGGTCCGGTCCAGTATCAAACCTATCCGAGCGCCCTCAAATGCCTTCGAGAAGGGCGGGAGTATAATGAACAAGAGCTTGCGGACAATCTCTACCACCGTTATTTGACCCATTTGATGGGGGTACACGATTTCTATGCGCCAATAAACTCACCGCAAAAAATTGTCGATAAATGGGAAATGCGCTTTGCGACACATCGCGCAAAGCGAGATCCTGAACGGTATCGTCCCATGGTCAAAGCAGCGCTGAATTGTTATCTGCAGCCGAATGAGTCTGCGTGGAGTCAGTTGGTAGATCACTTGGATCGATCTGGGGCAAAACACTACTATGTCAACACGGTTGGGGAGAAACCAGCAGCTGAATATGGCGTTCGGTCAAATGTGCTCAACCGCCTAGCATTCTACGCGCATGCCGGTCTTAAATTTGCCGAGTACGCCTTTGTAGAGTTGGTTGGAAATATCCCCGGTGGGCGAAACTTCCGTGAGCGATATGCGGATAAGAAGCTGAAGTCTTACTTAAGCGATGGAGCGTTTGATTCCATGAACACGGACACAGATGCATCGAACTATCGAGTTCAGGAGCAAACATAGAGATCGTTCTTCGACGATTCACTGACTACCCTGAAGTCCGCCTTGCTAACTAAACGGGGCAATTTAGGTAGTCTACAAATGTCTGCTGATGACTCAAAAGCATACATAACCTGAGTTGTAGGGTGTTTTGCTCGAATGCCCGCGAACGAGCGCGCGCAAATTGATTTGAGGAGGTAGAAAAACATGATCCAGAAAGCCAAAAAGAGACTGCCGATTGGTTTAGTTGCCCTACTGTTCCTCGGAGAAGCCATCGCGCAAGATGTCCCTTTCTACCGTGGCGGACTCGATCATAAGAAAGTTGAATCGGCAAACGGCGCTATCCTAAACGCAGACCATCACCAGAGAGTATTGCTTGCGGCGCAGGGCGCGAACGTAGTGCAAGTCAACGACCGGGTGCACACCATAACGGGCCTGAGCATTTCGAACTACTCCTTTGTTGAAGGCGAAAACGGTCTAATCGCATTCGATACAGGTAATAATATTGGCATGGGGCAATCCGCGATCGAAATGATCCGGAGGGTCACCGACAAGCCAGTCATTGCAATCATTTATTCCCATCATCATTACACTGGCGGAGCATCCGCCTATCTAGAAGGGCGCAACAGGGATGAAATAGAAATATATGCCCACCCTGACGTTGAGCAGAATTTGCTTTCGACGATTTCAAGTCTGGGTCCGATGCAGGTACGCCGGACCGGCACTCAGTTTGGTTTTTATCTGCCGCATGAAGGACCCGATGCAATGCCCATGATTGCCGAGCCTACGTTCAAGGACCCTGCTTTGCGAGCAAACGGGCACCTGCCGGTGACATATAACGTCGCTGATGGAGAAAGCGTTGAAATCGACGGTCTTAAGGTGGTGTTTCACCACATTCAGTCTGACACCGCAGACAGTCTAGCCGTCCATATTCCGTCGCTGGATTTGGTTTTGCATAACTCGATGATCGCACCTTCGCTGTTTCCAATGTATACATTAAGAGGAGACTACCATCGCGATCCCGTGGGGCTAATTGCTGGCGTCGACAAGATAAGAGCCATTCGCCCTCAATACTTGGTTGGAGCACATGGACCCCCGCTGACCGATCGCGAACAAGCGTACAACGTTGCCACTGCTCATCGCGATGCGGCCTCATTTACTTACAATCAGGCGATACGAGCCATCAATCAGGGAAAGACCCCCGATGATATGGTCGCAGAGATAAAACTGCCTCGACACCTTGCTGCGCACCCCTGGTTGTTTCCTGGTTATGTGGACCACGAGTACAATCTTAGAGCTCAATATCGTGGTCTTGTAGGTTGGTTTGCGGAGGATTCGGCGGACTTACATCCTCCGCGGCCGGAAGAGCTTGGTGCTGTGATGATTGAGGGATTTGGCGGTGAGGACAAAATTGTTCGTCGGGCTCAGCAGGCCTTTGATGAAAAAAAGTACAATCTAACAGCTAAGCTCTTAAGCTTCGTTTTGGCATCGAATCCTGGCAATAGAGACGCTGCGCAACTCAAAGCAGACGCCCTCAGAGCGATGGCGCAAACCACTCCTTCTCTGCAGACGCGAAACTTCATGCTTACTCATGCGCGCGATCTGGAAGAAAAGATTGATCGGATGGCGCCGTTGTCAGCGGCGTTCTTTGGCGAGGTGGATACAAAGAGCTTGCTCGCAACGCCACCTGGAACAACGATCAGGCTTCTTGAAACGAAATTGGATGCGACAACGTGCAGAGGTGTTCGTTCGGCGGTAGCGATAAGATTTTCAGATCTCGATATGTCATGGAACATCCTCCTGAGACCTGGCGTTGCCGAAGTCGTGCGGTCGGGTGGCGAGCTAGTCAATGCAACGCTCTCCATTGACCGAAAAGACTGGGTGGAAATGGTGCTCCGGATCGAAGACTTAAATTTGCTGTTGTCCACCGGGAAAGCGTCGATCGATGGTGATGCTGAAGTCGCAAAAAGAACGTTACATTGTTTTGATTGAACCTATACGTGGCGTGTGGGCTCTGGGTGGATAGTCAGATAACTATCGAGACCGAGAAGGTGGTTGACACGCTGTTCAAACCTGACCATGCCTACTTTGTTTGCTTGGATGCCAGTTCCTGACTAAGCATGCAAGCTACCTGTCGCGGGGTCGATCCGCCAGTTTGGGTGCTCTTTGTGCTTGCAAATGGTATCTCGAACACCGTCACACTATCGTCTTCATTGTGGGTCGCTAAGTGAAATATCCCATTGTCTTCGTCTATATGTTGCACCCATGCTTCCATCGCTTCTGCTCCGTTGATTATTTAGCGTATGGAGAATATCCAACAATCAGGAATAAGGGATGGACACGAGTCACGAATTGGTGGTGAATTCTGAAAGGCTTTATGCCCCCCGTGCGCAACATCGTTCAAACCAGATAGTCTTCACGCCGAATCAAAGCTAGGATTTTGCCACGATGTTCTTAACCAGTTCGTCGATGTACTGGGGCGAAAAACAGGGCAGTACATGTATTTCTCCGGAGACGTACTCTTTCTTGGTCTTTAAGATCTCCCCTGAAGAAAGGATCAGGATAAAGTCCTTATCCGTTAATGGTTTATACGAATTCAACAGGTTTACCAGAGGTTGCATAGATTTGCGCTTCAGATACTGCTGCGGATCAAAATTCCGAATGACCCGGGACGCTAATTGAATCTGTAACCAACCGTTGTACTGTAACCCTCTGTTTTTGTTGAAGGCGCTGTTGTAAATTCTGAACTTTTCAGGAATATCCACGTATGAGTCTTTTGTTTGTCGATGTAATAGCTACTGAACTGCTTAAGCAAGTTGGCCAGGGGGTTCTTAAGCTCGTGAATGAAATAGTATCCTCCTTCATCGTCCGGCTTTCTATTCATATCCTGGACTACCAGGCCGTAGTATTTAGGACTCACCTCTGTCTCGGTATTAATGTCTTCTTTCTCATCGTCAAGGCTCTGCATAGAAAGCACTTCCTGGGCAATTTGTTTCCTGTCTTCCTCGTTAATTGTGCTAAGGGTAGCCAACTGACTGCGACCTAATCTGCTTACGCTGGGGTCTGACCCCAACGTAAGCGGTTTTATGTGTGTGTGGGATGTTGTAACGTGCGGATTTTGGTTGGGGGATGTTTGTGACTGCTGATCAGCCCGATGTGCGTTTTATTCGAGCACAAGCTCATCTGCACCATGCCTATCTGTTGGGATTGCAATTGATGATCGCCACCCGCAAAGGGCCGGAGGTGATGGGTGATTGGATGTTCCGGTTGTTCCGGCGTCAGCACTTGGACAAGTTCTTATCCAGTTTTCAAAAGTTGGGTCTTGGCGATCTTCCGGATGCGGTGGCGTGTGCAAAATACCATGTCCTGTCAAACGGTATCGGCGGGGTGGCGGTGGAGTATCTGCCGGAAAATGATCGCAAGGCATGGGTCAGGTTCCGTTATCCCAGGTGGATGTATCACGGGCCAACCGTGTGCGGAATTCCGGTGGAGGTAAGCCGTGGGTTTTTGCGTGGCTGGTATGCCCACAATGGGGTGTCCCTGGGTAACCCCAGGCTTGGCTATGTTTGTGTATCAGAGGACATGACCGGTGAATTTGGTCTGTGTGGCTATTTCAAAGAGTATGATCACGACCTCACCCCGGAGGAGCGGTTACAGTTTGCCAAGGGGGAACAACCGCCGGCCTTTGACCCGGCCCAGCAGCCAGCCCCACCCAGTGACCAATGGGACAGTTTACGCCTGGAAAAAGCCGCCAGAAATTATGCACTGGACTATATTCGCAATGGACTGAGTGAATTGGCCCAGGTCATTGGCGGGGAAGAAACTCAGGAACTGGCAGGTTTGGCGGCCCGGTTGATTGGCCTGCAATATTTTGGCGAAACCGCAGCCCAGGTTGGTTGTGTGGACGGAGATGTCAGCGACGCGGCCCGTTATATGGCCCGTATGTTTGAGGGTATGGGCGATAAGGTTGAGGTAGATGTTGATGGCCAGGCGGCCTTGGTCCGGCAATCCGGGTTGAGGGTGGTTCGAGGGCTGGCGGAAGACGAAGGTTCGTTGTTGCTGGCTTGTTGGGCACAACTTTGGGTGGGCAGCATGGCATCTCAACAAGTGCGCAAAAACCTTGAGTGGCATGCGCAAGATCAGACGGTAAACTGGACAATTACCCCTGCCTGACCTCAGCGCGGCGACAAAGGCGGTACAACCTGGCGTTTGGCCACCCACTCGGCGAGGCGGTCAACGTCCACCAGGCTTACCTTGCCGTAGCCGCGTTGCACAAAACCGTCCTCTTCCAGTTGTTTTAGAATTTTACCCATGGAAACTCTGGATACACCGAAGGTATAAGCCAAATCCTCTTGGCGGGTGTGTAAGTCCCGGTTGTGTGCGGCAGCATTGAGCAATACCTTGGCAACCCTCACTGGTAGCGGCAGGCGGCGCAGATCGTCCATGAACTCCAACAACGCGTGGCTGCGAACCAGTGAAATCGTTAGTAGGGCGTGGGCCAGAGCAGGCTCAGCGTTGAACAAGCGCATAAAGGCCCGGCCGGGAATCTGGTCGATGGCACAATCACCCAAGGCGACAATGCTGTGGGTTCTTGGCAGGCCGGCAAACAATGTATGTTCACCAAAACAGTCACCGGCGCTGAGGGTTGAGGTGGAGACATAAGAACCATCACTGCCAAAATTCCCCACTTTGACCCGCCCGCTATGCACAATCGACAACCCGGGTTTGTCATCCCCACGATGATGAACAATCTGATCGTGCCGATAGTTGACGGTTGTAGCGATGTCTTTGAGTGCATCCGATAAACGTGTTGGCAACAAGTCGCTTAACATCGGTGCCTGAGATTGCAGTAGGTCGTGCATAGATCATTTCCCATGGATGTCGGCCCCGGCGGGAGGTGTATTCTCTCAAATTAACGGCAAAATGCTAAGAATTTAGCATTCTCTTCCGGTTAGCAGGGCTAAATTGACCACCCTCACCAACAGGAGCGTGGATATGACTTACCCGGAATCAGGTATTGCCCCGGAAATTATTGTGGTCTTCAGCCTATTTGCGGGCTTTATTCTATTGGAAATCCTATTCACCAAATTTTTTGCCAAAAATGGCCAAACCAGGGAAGACGCCACGGTTGAGCTGATCAGTACCGCCACCCTGTCTCTGTTCACACAACCTTTTGCCGTTGCCGGAGGGATGTATCTGGGGTCCCTGCTGTTTCCGGGTGCCCAGGGCTTACTGGAGCAATGGCACTTTGTGATGGTATTTGGATTGTTCCTGATATTTGATGATCTTACCCAGTACTGGTGGCACCGGCTGTCTCACACGGTACCGTGGTTGTACAAATTACATCGGCCGCATCACAACGCCCCGTATCTGTCTATCCGGGTGGTCTACCGCAACAATTTGTTTTACTACTTGTTAATGCCCGGTTTGTGGCTGTCCGGGGTGCTTCTTTATTTAGGGGGTGGATGGGTCTATGCGGTATACATCGTGATCAAAATGGCGGTGATATTTGGTGCACATTCGGATGTGCGCTGGGATGCGCCACTGTACCGGGTTAAGGCACTTCATCCACTGATGTGGCTGGTTGAGCGGCTGATTTCTACACCGGCAACACACAGCGCCCATCATGGTAAACACAGCGCTGACGGGGTGACTCATTACAAAGGAAACTATGGCAATCTGTTGTTTTTCTGGGATGTATTGTTTGGCACAGCCAAAATCACGCGTCGCTATCCGGCGGAATTTGGTGTGGAAAACCTGCCGGAAACCTCTGCCGCTGAACAGCTGTTTTGGCCTCTGATCCAACTGCCCCAAGAAGATGTGGAACAAACCGCCTAGGTTTTACCGATCAACGACAGGTACCTGTGATCGATGGTACCTGTCCTCAACCGAACCGGCTTGCTCCTTGCCATATCCGTAGTTCACCCTAGCTCACCACCTGATCTTAAGTAGATTCCCATATAGGTTCCGCATAGATGGCCGGGGTACGGTGACGCCATGACCCCCATTGCAGAATTTGATGCAAGCTTTGAGCGCCTGTTCGGTACTGATGACAGTGAACTGGCGGAACATTTTTTTGCGTCTTTCTATCAACGTTTTACCCAGCATCCACAAGTCAGCCGGCTTTTTGCGCATACAGATATGGCCAAGCAGATCAGTATGTTAAAGCGCTCAATTTATGACCTGGTGGGATTTTATGTCACCGGCATCCCTTCTGCGGAACTTGCCCGGATCAGTCAGATACACGCGACCCTGGGAATCGATGCTAATCTTCTAGATACTTGGCTTGAAGCGCTTTTAAAAACCGTTGCCGAGTATGATGAAGCTAGTGACGACAAGGTTCAACTTGCCTGGATAGCCGCGTTATCTCCGGGGTTAACCTATATACGTCTGCAACTGCTCGGTAACAAAGCAACAGGGAGTTAATATGCATTTTTCGTCGATCCTCACCGTTTTGGATAAACCCAAACATCGCCAAACTGCGTTAAACAAGACTTTGTGGTTACAGCAGCATGGTGCGGGCTCGGCGGAGCTAGTCAGTTTCTACTGGAATGCCATGCTGGATAGCGCAACCACTTTCAGCGCGGATCAGCGCCGCAAAATGCGCCACGAGATGCTGACCAGCGTTAAAGCGTGGCAGGAAGACCTGTTACACAGCAAGATCAGTACCCGGCACCGGGAAGACCATAACCTGAAATTTCGCTCCATATGGTCCAACGATATTGCCCAGTGGTTGAGTGAGCAAACGCAAAAGCGGCGATACGATTTGATTGTGAAATCGATTCACAAGAACAAGACACTGCTCTACACCCCCACAGACTGGAAGATTCTGCGTTCGGTAAAGGTACCGGTGCTGTTGACCGGCGGTAAGGCGCTCAAAGCAGCCAAGAAGAAAGGGCCGGTATTGGCGGCGCTGGACTTTAAAACCGCGGATGCAAAACACCGCCACTTAAATGCCAGAGTACTCCAAGCCGGCGCGGACTATGCTGAACTGTTGGGCACGGACCTGCATGTGGTCTTTGCGGTGGAAATCTCCCAGGTGCTGCGTGACTTGGATCTGGTGGATGCCAAGGTAAGCCGCAAGAAGATCCTGGAGAAAATAGCACCGCTGGTTGATCGTACGGTCCGGGCTTACGGTTTACCCAAAAACCGGTTGCACTTCCCTGTGGGCAAGGCTGGCCAGGTCATCAACCAACAAGCTTATGACCTGAAGGCCAGCACCGTGGTGGTGGGGTCTTGTGCGCACAAGGTGCAGCAGAGCATGGGGCTGGGTAATACGGCTGAAAGAATCTTATGGAAAGCCCGCTCGGATGTGCTGGTAGTCAGCCCCTAGACCCCGCCTGTTTCCTGCGAAAAGTTGCGAGCCCTGTCCCGGGGCTCGCTGTTTTGGTGCAAATGTGACGTTCCGGGTGCGAACTCGCTAAATGCGAAATCCCAGATTTATCCCGTAAACAAAGGGGTCTATCTCAACACGCCCCAAGCTTGTGCCATCCACCTTTGCCTTGGGTCCAATGTCTATCCAGCGTACTTCTGCGTTAACAAACCACTTATCACTGATATCCAGATCTACACCAATTTGAGCCGCCAGGCCAACGGAATCCTCCAACTCCAGGCGGGTGCCGTCCAGCGGTCCCCTGGTGTCTTCTTGAAAAAACAACGTGTAGTTTACGCCAACACCCAGATAGGGACGCAGGCTGTGTCCGGGCCGAAAGTGATATTGAGCGCTCAAAGTGGGGGGCAGATGTTTGACCTGGGCAACCTCCGGGCCGTTGACCAGATTAACGTCATGTTCAAAGGGTAACGCCGCCAGCAACTCCACCGCCCAGTGAGTGTTGACAAAGTAGGTGACGTTAAAGGTGGCCATGGTGCCGGCGTCGACCTCAACAATATCGCTGTTGTCAGATTTTGGATCCACGGTGTGCGCGCCTACCCGAACCAGCCAGTCACCGGCTTCTGCCAGCACCAGACCCGGACTTAACAACAAACAGAAAATCACGGAAAAGAACTTCATGAACACGCTCCAAAGACAAAAAATGACGGTGCGTACTTTGAACGCTTTTGGGTGTTATGGATTTGATAACAATCAAATTAGGTACTATCCCGGATACGTTCTTAAGGTTGATGTTGTCAAGCTTTGCACATGGAAGAACTTGATGTGGTTGTGTGAATACTGCGCTTATGAATACCGCAATAATAAGGAATAACAGTCAGCCTGAACGGCGGTTCGGGGGCTGCGCGGGTAAAGAAAAATATTTATCGTTAGACGCCGTGCAGCCGGCGATAGCGTGTAAGAACTGTCAGGCTCGCGCGGCGTGTGTGGCTTCGAAGTTTGCGGTGGAGGAATTTACCTTTCCGCCGGGGATGCGTACCAGCGGCGCGCTGTGTCAGGGTACGGTTTTGTACCGTATGGGAGAACCCGCTAAACGGCTGTTTCATGTGCGTTCCGGGATGTTCAAGACCATCACGCTCAAAGCCAGTGGTGATGAATTTGTCACCGGCTTTCATCTGCCCGGAGAAGTTATCGGCCGTGCCGGGGCTGATGGTTGTTATACGGAGAGTGCTGTTGCTTTAGATGCATCAACCGTATGTCGCTTGGATCTGGACACATTTTTGCGTAACCAGGGAGCCCACGGCGATTTTGTCGGGGCAATTGTTCAACAGCTTGGCGAACAGTCCCAAGCGGATTTACAGCATCGTTTACTGTTGAGCCAGACAGCGGCAGGGAGCCGTTTTGCCGCCTTCTGCCTCAACTATGCACAGCGCTTGTCCACCATAGGACGTTGCAAACACTTTCTGCCTACCCCCATGAGCCGCACGGATATGGCTAATCATTTGGGTATGACTCTGGAAAGCTTGTCACGGGTTGTTTCAAAACTGCAGGCGAGGGGGGTGATCCTGGCCAGGCGGGATCACATTAATATCAGGAACTTCTCAGCGCTGCAGCAACTGGCCGCCGACGCAACCTTATGACCGCTGACTCGGGTCTGCTTACCCCGTACAAAGCGCCGCCGGACTCTCAGGAATCCTGGTCAGACGCCTATTTGCGTGCTTTGCATAGGGCTGGACAGCGCTTTCACCAACCCAAGCTGGCCCTTTCCCTGCACACGCCCCCGGCATGGGCTGGGATAGATCCCGGTGAAAGGGCCGTTTATGCAGGCGCCTTGGGTCGTGAACTATCCATATTAGCCGCCCATTTGTCCCCGCAATGTGTATTACAGCAATTGTCGGTTGGTGCCGGTGAAATCGCCTACCTGCAGCAGGATCACCTGCAGCGGATTGTTGGCCAGATCCTGACCGCCTTTCGCGTGGCACCGGTCTGGGGCCGGGAATTCTGGGTGACGCAAGGCCCTGAAGACGCCGGCCAGTCAGATGATCACCGGGATCAACCGGTGGACTATGATTTTTTGGCCGGATTGGGTTTTGGCCACGTGCAGTTGGACAACGGGGACGGCGCCGGCCTTGAAGCGGCCGGGGTACAGATACAAGCCTGCCGGTATGCCGGCTTTCAATGTGTTGACTTACGCTGCTCGGCTCCCGTAGCCAACCGGCTGGCGTGGAAACCGGAGAAAATAACCTTTCGGCAAGACTGCACTTGGCAGAGTTGGGCGGAACTCGACGACTACAGGCACGTGGCTGCCAAGGAATTTGTCCGCAAAGACAGTAGCTTTGGCCGCGCCTTGCAAAAAGGTGCGCTCAGCCCCAACCGCCTTGGCTATACCACATGTAACCCTGAGATAACCCTGGCGGTCGGAGTAGGGGGGGTGAGTGAACTGGGTGCAATGCGTGTGGTCAACCATGTTGACCCGGACCCGTACACGGCCAGTCTTGAGCTTCACCAGATGCCCGTGGCAAGCGGCACAACGCTGAGCGTGGACCATCAATTGCGGCGCTTTGTTAAACGCATGCTGGGGAGCCGCTTTTGCCTTGATCTGCAAGAGTTCAGCAAGCTCAGTGGACAGCACTTTGCCGATTATTTTGTGCCCGAATGGGCCGTGCTGGATGAGCTCAGCCGGCAGGATCTGGTAGTCATTGATGATCGGCAAATCACCGTAACGCCCTTGGGTAAATATTGGGTGCGCGACATCGAGGCACTTTTTGACGGCTGCCTGCCCACTGTCAGTCTGTCCCAACAGGCCAGGCTGGCTTAGCTGATGCTTGACGTATCAAGGTCCACCACCAGAGCAGCATGATCGCTGAGTCCGTCACGACGCTGAGGTTGTCCGGGGTGGGCGAGCCAAAGATGTCTGACGGCGGTAATCTGCTGTTTTAGATGAGGCGAAACAAACGCCTGGTCCAGGCGGAATCCGTTGTTGTGGCCGGGGGAATACCAGGTGTACTCCCGCCGGTCACCGTGCAAATGCCTGAAACTATCCGCCCAACCATTGTTTTCGAGTTGCTGAAACCACCGGTGAGTTTTTTGATTAAATACCGGACGTTCCTCATCTTCGCCAATTTTGCCGGAATTGGTATCCCCGGCCAGAATTGCCGGTCCTCCGCGCCACCGGCGGGTAAGATCAACAACTGCCTCATGAAAGGCGGGTTTGCGGCCGGTGTGCTGATTGGGGATGTGCATGCCGCCCAGGACTAATTTTGGCCGGGTCAGACGCACCATCAACCACCGGCCCGCTTCCCTGGGTTTGCTGCGCAAGGCCACCCGATTAATCGGCGTGCGGGCGGCAATCAGCAGAGCGTTTACTTTCGGTGCAACCTCGCTGAGTGTATCCGCCTGGTGACCCAACCCGGCGCTTGCCAGAGCCCGGGCGATACTCTGGCTGGCCGGGGTGGAGCGAAATTCGGACAAGATGATGGCGTCGGGTTGCTGGCTTAACAAGGCCTTGACAATTTCTCCGGCACGCGTGCCGCCCCCGGCGCGGATATTCCAGGCGATCAGGCGAAATGGCCCCTCAGTCATGGGGTTTGGCCAAGATGACAAATCACCGGTCAAGCATGCAGAAACTCGGCTGGATGCTCAAATGGAAATGTTGTAGCGTGGCGTGTTTCGAGATAGGGAATACAACAGATGGACTACCTGGATCCGGTGGAAGCCCGCGACTTACCCGGACTGCGCCTGGCACTGACGGCGGGCGCCCCGGCGCCCTATTCGATGTCTGCCCGGGCCATATTGGATATCAAGGAAGTTGAATATGTCCCCGTCTTGCAGCAGGGGGCGGGGCGTAATGAGGCTTTGGTTGAGTGGACCGGACATAGGAACGCACCCGTAGCCGTTTATGAAGACGAAGCCCCTCGAGCAGGTTGGTTGGAGATTCTGAACCTGGCGGAGCGTTTGGGTAGAGGGCCGGGGTTATTGCCGGAGGATATTGACTTACGCATGTTAATGGTGGCGTGGACCAATGAATTAATCGGCGAGGGGGGCTGGGTTTGGCAAATGCGCCTGGTCATGCTGGGTCTTGCCGGGCCGGAAAAAGCGGCACAAGCAGCCACCAGGAACCCCATGTACGCCCAGTACGGGTATAGCGAAGCCGCCCGGGAAACGGCTGCGGACAAAGCCAAATTAATTATGGACAAATTTTCGGCTTTTGCCGCTCAGCGCAAATCCCATTATTTAATTGGTGATTCCTTGTCCGCGCTGGACATCTACTGGGCTTTTTTTTCCCAGATACTAAAGACGTTACCGGATGATCAGTGTCCCATGCCCGCGGGTTTGCGTAAGTCTTATGACTACAGCAGCGCCGTTCTGGGTGGAGGGGATGCAGGCTTGATTGAGCAGCGGGATTGGATATTGCAAAACCATCTCCGGCTGCCTCTCAAGTTTTGAGCAAAGTGTACAAGAAACAGTGGACCTGTTAACTAAGGAAAATCATAAATGACAAAGACACGCACCCCCTTGGGGGTCACATTTGGCAGCCTCGGTGTACTTGGCCCCCGGGCGGTATTAGAAGTGGCGGAACAGGCCCGGACCATGGGTTATCGGTCGTTGTGGACGGTGGAGGCCACGGGTACCGATGCCTTCAGCTTGTTGGGAGGTGTCTCAGCGGTTGCACCGGAACTGGATCTGGCTACCGGGATTATACCCATCCAACTGCGCACCCCGCCCCTGGTCGCCATGAGTGCCGCAACCCTGCAAGCCATGAGCCCGGATGCTGATGTGTGGCTGGGGGTTGGTGTCTCCGCACCGGCAATATTACGCCAGCATGGCAAAGCGGTTGCCGAGCGGCCCATTGCCATGATGCGTGAATACGTTGCCTTGTTACGGGAGTGCTTGTCCGGCGAGGCGGTCACTTTTGCGGGGGACTTCTGGCAGGTTAAGCGTTTCAGACTGGGGATACGCCTGGGAGATAGGCGTCCCAAGATCGTGATGGCCGCCCTGAACCCCCAGATGCTTAAGTTGGCGGGTGAAATTGCGGATGGAGTGTTGCTTAACTACATTCCGGTCAGCCATGTCCCGGTATCGGTACAACAAGTCCGTAAAGGCGGGAACGCGAAGATTTTTGCCTACGTTCATGCAGCGGTGGGTGAGTTGGAACAATCCGCAACCTCGGCGCGGAAGGACCTGTTTAACTACGCCATGGCGGACGGTTATGCCAACATGTTTCGCGCAGCCGGATTTGCGGATGATGTGAATACCTTGCGCGAGCGTCAGGCCCAGCGCGACCGGGATGGTGCCGTTGCGGCAATCTCCGAAGAGATGATTCAGGCAATCAATTTTATCGGCAGCGGAGAAGACGTGACCCAATTTGTCAAAAGTTATGTTGACGCCGGTATTGAACATCCGGTACTGATGCCCATGCCGTGGGGTACGGATCGCCGGCAGGTAGCTTACGCGACCATGGCGGCCGCCGCTGAGGCGGTCAAGTAGTGGCCTTTGCAAGGCACTGTAGGTAAAGGCGCAGGAAGCGCTTAACTTGCGACATTGCGCACGGCGTTAATTTTCAACATGGGCTTGTCCGCGGGCTGGTAGGTAAAGATGAGTGCACGGCGCGCCCGGTTGGAGTGATTAGGTTGTGATCCATGCACCGAATGGGGACTGAAGAAAAAGAGGGAACCCGCCGGGCCGGTTAACGGTTGACGTTGGGTGAGATCAAATGTCTTTGGGTCGGTAAAAAATCCCCCAAGCCGGCTGCCGTCAACGGTTCCGGGCAGTATACCGTGCCGGTGGCTGCCCCGGATCACCTCAAAACACCCGTTGTCCGGGGTTTGTTCATCAATGGCAATCATCACATTGGGTAAAAGGTCTACATGGTTACAGTTGTGCATCCAATAGGGTGAATCCTGGTGCCACCCGAATCCGGAGCCGGCTTCCGCTCGCTTAAGGTTTAGTTTGGCGGTCCACAGGGCAAGCCGTGGCTGACCAACAATTGCACACATGGGTTCGGTAATTTTGGGGTCGTCTACAAGTGCGTTGATGGCGGCGTGTAAATGGTGAATGGGTTCGATCACCCGAATCTCGTCGGAGTCCGCAGTATGTTCAAATTGAACGGTGCAACTTGTAGTGTCGACAAAACGTTTACCGTCCAGATAGTAGGTATGCCCGTGGGGCACTTCCGCCCGGGCGCGCAAAACACTTTCTTCCACGGCGTCTGCGAGGGCCGTCATGGCTGTGTGACTGAACACTCCCGGACGCACAACATACCCATCTTCGTGATAAGCCTTTAACTCCGGTGCGGAGAGTGTGTTGGTGCTCATAACCGTCAGAACAGGCGCTTTGCAGACAGAAAATCTATCGGGTGGGGTGTTTTGTTATCCAAGGCCAATTGAGCCAGAATTTCACCCAGCACCGGCGCAAACTTATAACCGTGGCCGGACAAGCCGGCGGTGAAGAATACGTTGTCATACTCCGGGTGGCGGTCCACGACAAAGTGTCCGTCCGGTGACTGAGTGTACATGCACACCTCATGGCGTTGCTGGCCACCCAGGGTAGGCAGGTGCTCAGCGCAGAAGCTGCGGACTGTAGCCAGGTCGTTAGAATCAGGTGCGGGACTGATCTTTAAAGGATTGGCAATGCTTTCCCCGCCCGCGTGGTTTGCAACCTTTACACCCCACTGATCAATTTGAGGAAAACCATAAAATAAACCGTCAGGCAAGGCAAAGAAAAAAATCGGCAGATCAGACATTTGACGATCTTCACTGCCAAACCAGTGCAGGTGCTTGCGCAGGATCTTAAATTTGGATTGCAAGTGCGTGAGGAAATCACCGGCCCAAGCTCCGGCAGTGATAATAAGTTGAGCGGTCTCGAAGGTACCCTGGGAGGTATGCACCGTAATATTGTGACCGGCTTTAGCGTTCCAGGATTCAACCCGGGTATTGGTTAAACACCTGGCGCCCAATCTAAGCGCTTCTTTGACCTGGAAGCGGATAGCGTCTTCCACCATCAAATAACCGCCATCACTTTCAAGCAAGCCAACGTGGTCGGGGTGGGGCACGAGCCCCGGGTACCTGGCCTTGATATCCGTGGGGCTGAGGACCTCGATGGGTAAATGATGCATCCGGGCGGCAGTCTGGATGCCGCTGATAATCTCGCTTTTGGGAGATCCCATGCTTAACACCCCACAGGGGTGAAATAGGGGTTGGGGCGCATCCAGGGTTTGCCACAGTTGGTAAGCGCGTTCCAGCAAGGGAACGTAGTCGGGATGTTCAAAATAGGCTTTGCGAATTACCCGGGTGTCGCCATGTGAACTGCCGCGGCTGTGGGCAACATCAAAGCGCTCGATGCCCAAAACCGACGCCCCGCGCAGGGCAAGCTGATACAGGGCAGCACTGCCGATACCACCCACACCCAGGACAATTGCGTCATATGGTTGTTTATCCGGCATCAGTATATAGTGCTTGGTTTGTGGATGGTTAAAAACCTTAACACGAATCTAATGATTGAGTTTAAGCGGCAAGCAGGCTTTGTCCAAACCGGTGAACACAGGCAGCTAGAGGAAAATACGGCATGAGCAGTGCAGAGGATATTCTGCCGTCCCTGGAAATATGCGCAGAACGATGTGGAGATATTGTACCCGACGTATATCAGCGCTTTTTTGCGTTGGACAAAGGTGCCGCGGAATTAATGGCACACTCTGATGACCATATGCGCGGCCGCATGTTTGAACAAACCCTGGAATTGCTGATGTCCGACCAGCACTTTGGTGAAGATGGTTACCTTAATTGGGAACTGGACAACCACCTGATGGCGTACCAGGTTAACAAGGAAATGTACACGGCGTTTTTTCAAGCCATTATTGAGGTGGTTCGCGAAGGGGCAGGAGAACACTGGAAGCCTGCTGATGCCCAGGCTTGGCAGGATCGCGTTAACTATATTCTTGACTTTGTTTACAGGCACCCGGCGGTGCAGACATGACGGCAGCCCAGCGGGTGATCAACATTCCCGGAGCGGTTAATCTGCGGGAGTTAGGAGGATACCGGACCGAGTCCGGGCGTGTTGTTCGCAGCGGTGTACTTTTCCGTTCGGGCACCCTGACTCATCTAACGGCTGAGGGGCAACAGGCTTTTGCCGATCTGGGTGTTGCCTTGATCTGCGACTTGCGCCGGCCGGATGAAAAGACGGAGGAGCCCACGCCCTTGCCTTCAGATCAGCCCACCCGGCTGGAAATACCTATTGATCCGGGCAGTGCCGTGGAGTTGCGCAAACGCCTGCGGGATACCGGCCTCACCCTTGCCGAACGGGTGGATTATATGACCAGCCTTACCGGTGAGTTAACCCGTGATCATGCACCCGACTATGTCAGCATGTTTGATGGCTTGTTAAGCATGGATGATGGCGGCTTTCTGGTGCATTGCTCGGCCGGTAAAGACCGTACCGGCGTTGCTGTTGCGTTGATTTTACATGCCCTGGGTGTGCCGCGGCATACGATTGTTGAAGACTACCTGTTTACCAACAACTGCATGGACTACGAAGGATATATTCTACCCAAGTGGGTGGCCCGGTTTTCCGAAGAGAATGGCAATGCTGAGCAACTGCCTGATAAAGAATCTGTCATGGCCCTGTTTGGCGTCAGGGAAGAATATCTCCAGGCCGCCTATGCGGGCATGGAGGCTGAGTTTGAAGGTGTGGAACACTATATCACCGATGCCTTGGGGTTGAGCCAGGGGGACCGGCAGGCACTTCAAGCACGATTTCTGTTGTAGAATTCCTTACGTTGGGTTCAATCTCAGCAGATCTACCCGGTTAGGTGTTTTGAATTGAAAGGGTGGGTCGTTGTCCTGCCGGTGGCTTTCGAACTTTTCCCGTATCAGGGCCAACAGTTCGCCATCGACATTGTGATCTGTGTGGGTGGCGTTGATGATGCCGGCTTCAAACTGGTCAAATGAAGTTAACTTGACGTCGGCGTAAAAAAAGTGCTGATGCTGCAGGCGAAAGCGGCCCGAGTCCACGGCTTCAACGGTGGCGGCAAAGGCCGCCTGGCGGACAGCCTGTTCGTCATGGAACAGACGTATCACTTCGTTAAGGTCACCGGCAAATACCGGCTCGGAGATATACAACCAACCATTGGGTTTAAGCGCCCGGGCTATTTCGGCGAAGGCCCGGTTGAGCAAGTCTGCCGGCACGTGGTGTAGCGACTTCATCATAATCACGATGTCAAAACTGGCGTCGGGTGCCGGAATATCTTCCGCGCCGAAGTGGGCAAACTCTACCCGTGGTATGTCTTGTTGAAGGTTGTGTTGATGGGCGATTGGGTCAACTTCAGCCGCCACAGCCTTGGTGAGCTGACTGGCCAGGGCAAGCTGACGGATTTTTTCTCCGCGTCCACATCCCAGTTCCAGAACATGGGCATTTTCCAGCGGCAACAGCTCACACATGAAATGTATTTCATCTCTTGTTGGCTGGGGGTTATTGGTACAGATTTCCATCAAGTGTCAGGCTCCATCAAGTTCTTCTAACATACGCTCTAAATTGGCAATGGAGCGTTTGCTGTCTTGTTGCATCCGACTCAGCATGGTGGCTTGTTCGGCTGATATTTCATTGGGTTCGCCGGGCATGCTGAAGCCGTCAAGGCGTGCATTGCGTAACCACGCCTGCAGATCCGCATCTTGAGACCAGCGCAGGGTGTTCAGATTGTTGGCCAAAGTTGTGCGCAAAAAATCGATATCTGAATCTGGATGAGGTACCGGGGTACACAGGAGGTTTTTGTCCTGTATGGGTAGATGGGTATATGCGGCCTCGATGTGGCCGATAAACGCCGCGCTAAATACTTGTTGGCATGTGCGCACGGATTGCAGGGTGATTTTTCCGTTTTCGAATACAGGCTGTTGGGGTCTGCGCTCCAGGCCGTCTGCGCTGCAGTCGATGTGGAGGGTGTGTAAGTCAGTGGGTATTTCACCCTGGTCCAGGTGGATTTTTGTTTTATCGATTTGTTGCACGCGCCCCATGCGAATAATGTTGGGGATCTTGCGGAGCTGCTCAAGTTCCGCCTGGGTGACGGTGGCGCACCGGTACATGGTGGGTATAACTTCGGGATCAAAGCGGATAAGTTGCCCGGTTGCCGCTACTTTTTCAAAAACTTCCTCTATATTCCCGGATTCTGCAATGGCCCGGGTTTGCAGGGCAAAACCCTTGCCCACGGATTCGCCGAAAAGATCACCGGGTTGAATGTTGGCGCGGTCCAGCATCCAGGAGTCCCGGGGCATGATCCAAAAGATATGTTCCGGGTTGACCTCATTCTTCAGCAGGAACAGGCAGGCATCCATGCCGGTTTTACCGGCACCGACAACAACGTAACGCTGGTACTGTCCCGTGAGCCGGGGCAGGGCATTAGGAGGTTCACAATGTACGCCGTCAGCAACCTGGTATTGGGGAGGGCGCATGGATGGCACGGTGACATTCATGTAGGTGGCATCCACCACAGTGGCGGCCTCAACCTTGTACTTGGCTGCGGAAACCAGCGAATGGAATTCGCCGTTGCCGGTGTATTCGCACATGGGAAAGTAGTTCACGCGCCCGGAGGGAAGAAATTGCTGCTGCATCACTTGATCGAAGTAAGCACAAACCTCGCTGTTGGTGGCCAGTTCGTACAACCCTTTGTTCCACCCGGTCTGGTCGATGGCATCGCTGCCCAGATGTTTGCTGTTTACCCCGTAGAAAGCGGAAGGCTGGTGCAGGCGTACGTAGGGATAGGCATCGTTCCAATGTCCCCCGGGCTGGTGGTGGCGGTCAACCATAACCACGCGGGCCTGGGTTTCTTCCATTAACACATCGGTAAACGCCATCCCCATGGCGCCGCTGCCGATAACGAGATAGTCAGCGTCAAGTTCATGTATAGCCATCGTTTAACCCCTCAGGTTTGTGAATAATCTAACAAACCTCAGTAGGCTGCGACAAACCCTGCCGCCGAATTCGCTAACGTTGGGGTCAGACCCCAGCGTAAGCGAATTCGAAAACTGCTAACGCGGGGGTCTGACCCCAACGTTAGCGGTTTGGGTGTTAGAACAAGGTGGTGTCAGCTGGCTCGTCGATGATTTCGTTTTCTATGTAGCCAAGCTGGTCAAGTTCAACACGCACTTTATCACCGGGGGATAGGGCGCTGGGTGGTTTCATAGCCATGCCCACACCGGCAGGGGTGCCGGTGACGACAACATCACCGGGCAGCAGGGTGAAGGCGGTGGACAGGTACGCCAGAATTTCATAACAGTTAAAAATCAGGTCGTTGGTATTGGTATCCTGACGCACTTCGCCGTTTACCAGGGTGCGCAGCTGTAAGCGATGTGGGTCCAATCCCTCGTCGACGACCAGGGCCGGTCCCAGCGGGCAGTGTGTATCCCAGGATTTGCCCATCGTAAACTGGGGTGGGGTGCCACGCAGTTGCCAGTCGCGCACGCTTACATCGTTGTTGATGGTGTAACCGGCAATTACCTCAGGTGCTTTGTCAGCGGGAACACGGCGGCACTTTTTACCTATCACAAAGGCCAGTTCACCTTCATAGTCCAGCATTTTGGTTTCTGCGGGTTTGTGCACGGGATCGTAAGGCCCGGTTATGGAAGTATTCTGTTTGGTAAAAATCACCGGGTGTTCGGGAATTGGCATGCCGCTTTCTACTGCGTGCGCGCGATAATTAAGGCCCACGGCCAGAATTTTCCCGGGTTGGGGAACGGGGCTTTCCAGTTTCACATCGGCCAGGTCAAAATGGGGTGCACTGCGGCTTGAGGCAGCAGCCTGTAAGGCATCTTCGCCACCGTTCAGCAGGTCGACCAGGCTGGTGGGCAGTTTTGGGTTGGCCTTACTCAAGTCAATAATCCGGGTGCCCTCCAGCCGGCCAATGCGCGTTAGGTTGCCTTCGGTAAAAGAGATCAGGTGCATGGTAGTCCTCCCGGATTGGATTGATACGCAACTGTTTGTGTGTAGGCAGTGCCATCCACATGTAACGGTTCAAACAGGGGTCAAGATCAGCAAGGTTAGCTTTAAACTTGTAATACTACAAGTATTAATATAAATTATTTGCTATATGACAAAATAAGGACTGCGACGGTGCGTGAGCAAACAACCCCACTTGACACGACTGTGCCTAATCAGGGTATAGCGGATATTCTGTACGTGCGCTTTCAAGTTGAAGATTTGGCCAAACAACAAGTCTTTCTGGAGCACTTTGGCTTTGCGGTGGAGCGGGTAGACGGTTATCTGCTGGCCCGGGGCACCGACGCTAACCGATACTGTTATATCGCGGAGGAAGGGCCCGCTAAGTTCCTAGAGGTGGGATTTGAAGCACTCAGCCACCAGAAAATGCTGGAGATTGCTGCCCTGGAACAAGCGCAAGTATCTGCCCTGGAGTTTCCGGGTGGCGGTTCCGGGGTACTTTTACACGATCCTGACGGTGTAGCGGTCCGTATTGTCCACGGTATGGAACAGCCCCAGCCCATCACCCCGCCAAGACGTGCTCCGCTGAATACGGGTGAAGTTAAGCAACGCCTGGGTGAAAGGGTCAGTTTCCCTCACCAGGGACCCATAGTAAAACGGTTAGGCCACTGTGTACTATTTGTTAACGACTTTCGAACCTCCGAAGCCTGGTACAAAAGCCGGTTGAGCATGTTAACCAGTGATGAAATCACCGGCGCCAGCGAAGATAAGCCCACCGGGGCATTTCTGCGCTGTAACCGGGGAGAGGTTTATGTTGATCACCATACACTCTTTCTAATCAACGCCGGTAAAAGTGATTTTAATCATGCCGCATTTGAAGTTGCGGATTGGGACAGCTTGCTGCTGGGCCATGACAGCTTGCGCGAACAAGGATACGAACACGCCATGGGCATTGGTAAACATGTTTTGGGCAGCCAGGTATTTGACTATTGGAAAGACCCCCAGGGGTTTATGCTGGAACACTTTACCGATGGTGACCTCTTCAACGAAGCCAACGGATCAAGTATAAAGTCTCCGGAAGTAGCTCTGGCCTCGCATTGGGGAGCAGGTGTGGCTTAATACCTGCCGGCTCCCGGTGTTTAAGAGTTGTTTTAACCACTGTCTTAAGGAGCATAATTTGACCCAGGCATCCCGACCGCGTTCTCTAGAAGAAATGCGCCAGCGGTTAAAACACTTAATTACGGAACGAAGTGTCAAACAGGGTATGGCCATGCAGCTGCGGCCCACGGACGTGGTCATCACCCCCTACGGCAAAAGCGGCACCACTTGGACCCAACAGATTGTTCATACCCTGCGCACCCGGGGTGATATGGATTTTGACGACATTTCCCGGGTTGTCCCCTGGTTGGAAACCAGCGCGGACCTGGGCCTGGACTTGCAGGCTGAGCAAAAAGCAATTCCCCGGGCGTTCAAAAGCCACCTGGGTTGGGGACAGGTGCCTCACGGTGGACGTTACATCAACGTGGTGCGTGATCCCGGTGATGCCGCGGTATCCATGTTCAAGTTCCAGGAAGGTTGGTTTTTGGAACCCGGCGCGGTTACCGTGGACGAATTTATCAAAGAAGAATTCTTGCGGACACGCAACTACTACAAACACCTGCGTTCCTGGTGGCCGCGGCGTCACGACGATGATGTGCTCTTTCTCGCCTACGAACACATGCTGGCGGACCCGGAAAAAACCATTACGCGCATTGCGGAATTTATTGGTGTGACCCTGGATGACAATTTGTTGGCCATGACCCTGGAGCACTCGTCCATCGAATTCATGTTGCAGCACAAGGATCGCTTTGACGATGCCCTGTTGCGCGCGCGTAGCGAGGTTGTCTGCGACCTGCCGCCAGGCAGCGACAGTGCTAAAGTTCGTGTGGGTAAGGCCGGCGCAAAGGTGACCCTTGCATCCGCCACCCGGCAAATGATGGTGGACGCCTGGCAGGAAGAAATTGGCGAAACACTGGGTTTTTTGGACTATCCCGCGTTGGTATCCGCCCTGTAAGCGCCTTGCTCAAGCCAGCCGCGGCGATATAAACCCTTGAATAAATTTAGTACACGTTCCAAGATAAGTTGTTGAGGCTTGTTTGAGGACACGATGAGTAGCACACAAAATAATGGTGTTCGCACCATGGATGACGCTTTTGCGGACATGCTGGCGGCAGATTCAAATCCGGACTATATCACCGACGCACTGCGCCGCAATGCGCCCCTGCCTGCGGGACCCACCCTGGTGCCGGTGGCCCGGTATATCGATCGAAAGTACCACGAGCTGGAGAAGGAAAATTTATGGAGCCGTGTGTGGCAAATGGCCGCCCACGAGGACGACTTTGTTGAAGTGGGGGATGTAGTCCCTTATGACATCGCCACTCGCTCTTACCTCATTGTGAAAACCGCCGAAAATGAATACAAGGCTTATTATAATGCCTGCCTGCACCGTGGGCGAAAGCTGCGCGAAGTCAGAGCCAAGGGGTTGGATGAAATACGTTGTCCCTTTCATGGCTGGGCATGGAATCTTGATGGTTCGCTGAAGCAGGTGCCCTGTGCTTACGATTTTTCGGATCTGGACCGCGACAAAGAGTCTCTGCCCGAGGTCAAACTCAGTCGTTGGGGTCGTTTCCTGTTTATAAATCCCGATCCGGATTGTGCACCCTTGGAAGCGCATTTGGGTGACCTGGCTGATCACTTTGAGGTGCTGCCTTATGAGCGCCGTTTTAAACAAGCCCATGTGGCTAAGATTATTCGCGCCAACTGGAAGGTGGTCCAGGAAGCCTTTATGGAGTCTTACCATGTGCTGATGACCCACCCCCAGATCCTCACCGGTGGCGCCCACGATTTGTGTACCAAGTACGACGCTTTTGGCAATTATTCCAGAGCCATACGTTGTGGCGCCCTGGAAACTGAAGGCTTGCCGAGTTGGGAGCCGTTGACCAGCGAAAATGGCACTACCTGTCTGCGCCATCCTCTCAACGGCTGGGTCTATGAGCATCTGGGAGATGGGGTGGTCCAGGTCAGCACACCCAAGGGGCTAAGCGGAAAGTTCACCACCAACGCTGAGTGGCTGGAGGGGGAGTTGAAAGACGCCAATCCACACCTTTGTCTGTGGGCGGGGGGATGCCAGTTACCCGCGTCCGCCCCGGCACCCAGGGCCCGGGACATGGCATTGTCGGATGAGGCCAAGGCGGAAATGGACAAAGTACCTCTGCGGCAATTGCAGGCCCGCATGCAGCGCCTCATGCTCAAAGATGTGGTGCCCTCCATTGCCGACAATATCCCGGATGTGGAGCTGCACTCTTCAATGTATTTCACTGTCTTCCCAAACTGGCATCCCTGGGGTTCGTTTAACTTGATCAACTACCGGTTCAGGCCCAATGGGGACAATCACGAAGAGTGCATTATGGAGTGTATGTACATGGCGCCCATTCCGGAAAACGGCGAGTACACTCCCGTGGGTGAAATTCACTGGCTGGGCCCGGACGACGATTGGACCGAAGCTGCTGAATTGGGCATGTTGACCAAAATCTTTAACCAGGATTTGCGTAATTTGCCTCATGTCTATGCCGGCATGAAGGCAACCGCCCGGGAACATTTGCGTCTGGGCGACTACAACGAGCTGAAGTTACGCCATTTCCATAACCTGTATACGGAATGGGTGGATGGCGAACCCCGGCAACGCTGAGAGAATTTAGCATGAGTGAACAGAATATTGCCCTGATTACCGGTGGGGCTACGGGCATCGGTGCCGCCACAGCTCAGCTGCTGTCGCAACAGGGGGCCCGGGTGGCCATTCTGGATGTGAACGAAAGCCAGGGTGAGGCCCTGGCGGCAGACATTGGGGGGCGGTTTTACCACTGTAATGTGACGGATTTCGAATCCGTGACGGCGGCGGTGGCACAATGCCGGCATGACCTGGGCACACCCACCTATGCGCACTTGAATGCCGGCATTATGACCGTGCCCACGGGAAGTGATTTCCTGGCCATCGAAACGGTCAGTGTGGAGCAGTATCAGCGGATTGTCGGGGTTAACCTCAATGGGGTATTTTATGGGGTAAAAGCCCTGTTGCCGGAAATGCGGGCCAGGGGTGGGGCGATCACCATCACCGCATCGGTTGCGGCATTTGGCTCATTGCCCATCGATCCCATGTACTCTGCCACCAAACACGCGCTCATTGGATTTGCCCGCAGTGTGGCCGGTGCCAACGAGGGCGGGCCGGTGCGGATTAATGTCATCTGTCCCGGCGTTGTGGACACCGCCATTGTTCCGGATGCTTTCCGGGACCCCGCCACCATCATGCCTGCGTCAGAACTGGCTGCGGAGGTGGTGGATCTGCTGACACAGGGCAAAAACGGAGAAGTGCGCGCTAAAATTGCCGGCCGGGCAGCTTTTGAGGTGCCTCCGATTGATGTAAGTGCTTAAGTTATATAAGACAAATTGATTATAACTTATGCTTATTTGAGTATGGCAATTGATTCTTTTTGTTTCGGCCTGGGTGCCCCTACAGTGTGCGTATGCCAGCATCAAACGCCATTTCTCAAGCTGTATTCGACCAGGATCAACTGGCCGATTGGAATGATCATTTTACCGGGTTAGACGCCATCGCCCGGGTAAGGCTTGCGCTGGAAGAATTTCCCGGTGCACATGTGCTCAGCTCAAGTTTTGGTGCCCAGGCCGCGGTTAGCCTGCACATGCTCAGTCAGGCCCGGCCGGACATCCCGGTCATTCTGCTGGATACCGGGTATCTTTTCCCGGAAACCTATGACTTTGTCGAAGAACTGACCCAGCAGCTGTCGCTGAACCTGCATGTGTATCGAAACGAGATGACACCGGCCCAGCAGGAGCTGAAGTATGGTAAACGCTGGCTGCAAGGCCAGGCCGGTATTGATCAGTACAATTTTGATAACAAAGTTGAGCCCATGCAGCGGGCCTTGGAAGAACTGCAGGTAGGAACCTGGTTTTCCGGTATTCGCCGGACCCAATCCACCAGCCGGGAAGAGACCCCCTTTGTACAGTTTAAAGACGGGTGTTATAAGGTGTCGCCAATTGCAGATTGGACGGACAAGGATGTTTATGACTATCTGTCTGCCCACAACCTGCCGTACCATCCGCTGTGGCACAAGGGTTACATTTCCATTGGTGACGTACATACCACTAAGGCACTGCACGAGGTGGAAGACCCCAGCGAAGTGCGTTTTTTTGGTCTAAAACGCGAATGTGGACTGCACGCCTGAGCAGCATACCTCTCCAGTAGCCTGGCTCCCGGGTTACATCTCCTCAGTTACATATCCCCGGTTAAATAAGGGGACGCTACAGGCTCAGCGCGCTGTAAACCATGCGGCCGGCAACAAAAACCAGCAACACACCAAAACACCGTTTTAATAGATCTGCAGGTACCCGATGGGCAAATTTCACCCCCAGTGGCGCGCACAGAACCGCTGCTGCCGTGATGACCACAAAACTCGAAACATCCACATAGCCAAGCTGCCAGGCGGAAACGCCAGCAAGGGTGTTGCCTGACAGGATATAGCTGAGCGCGCCCGCGGCGGCAATGGGTACGCCCAGGGCACTGGAAGTGGCGGTGGCGTTGTGGATTGGCGTGTTGAAGTACACCAGGGTGGGCACAATCACGTTACCGCCGGCAATACCGGCAATGCCGGACATCAAGCCACCGGCAAAGCCGATGCCTTGTCCATACGGCGCCTTGGGTAACTCCCGATGCGCTGCCGGCCGCCAATTAGTCAACATGACCAAGGCCACAAATGCCAAAAACAAGCCGATCACCACGCGCAAGGCCTGGGCCGGCAGTTGCGGGCTGAGTACCCCGGCACAAAAACTGCCTAATACAAAAAACACCATCAAGCGGCGGAACAACGGCCAAAGTACCTTGCCCGACCGGTATTGGGTATACGCTGCAGAGGCAGAGGTAAAGACGATACAGGACAAGGAGGTAGCCACTGCGATCAGAGTAATTTCTTCAGCCGGAGAGTGGCCGGTACCCTCAAGCAATAAGATCAGTGCAGGGACAATGACAACTCCGCCGCCAATACCCAGCATGCCGCCCAGAAAACCGCTGGTGGTGCCGATCAGTAAGAGGCTTGCCAGTAGCGGCAGCGAGATTTCAGTCATATTTCAATTATCGGGCAATTATCCGGGCCGTATGATCAATAACCGGCGGATTACAAACCCTTAAGGGTTTCGTTAACCCGGTCAATCATCTCATCCTTGTTGTACAGATCATAGTATATCGAGGCCATGACATTTTGTGGCCCAAAAAAGAAGCGCTCATACAGCACCTGGCGGTTGCCAAAGCCGGATACGGCCACGTCGTGGGCAAGGCGGAACAGGGCCACCCGGTCTCTGCTGTGCATATTGGTGAGCTGAAAATACCGTTCCACATCCTGGGCAATGTCGCCGTTGAAGTCGGCTTCACAAGGGGTAGCCATCAGTGAACTTGAGCCCAGCATATGGACCGTTTCAATCAGTTTGGGGTACAGCCGGGGGAATAGATTGCGCGCGGTATCCAGGGGTCTTCTGGCGGCATGGAACAGGCCCCACTTGTCCTGTTCAGCATGGGCTTCGGCACTGAACAACAATGCCCGGACGGTTTCGGCCACCCACATGGTTTCAGCAATCTGGCCCTTAACCGCCATATCCTTGTCCTTGCCGGATGCGTGGGCCATGGCGCATAACAGACCCACAATAAACTCTACCTTGGCCAGCTTGCCGCAGGCCACCTGGTGCATCATATGCACCACGGCATTGGTTTCCGCAAAAGCCCGGTTACACAGCAAAGGATCCTTGTACATAAATACCCGCTCCCAGGGGACCTCAACCCGGTCAAATATCACCACCGCATCCATCTCCTCAAAGCGGGCGGCCAGAGGGGCATCAAAGGTCGACTTGCCGTGCTCGTAGCTGTCGCGGCAAATCATGCGCAGGCCCGGCGTGGCAATCGGGATGGAGAATGCAAAGGCGTAGGGAATATTTTCTTCAGAAGCCTTGAGCAATGTGGATGGAAAAACCTCAATTTCGTTGGCGCTTGGGCCCAGGGTTGCCAGCAGGCGGGCACCGCTGACCACAATCCCCCGGCTATTTTCCCCAATCAAACGCAGGGCTACTTCCGGACTGGATAGCCCTTCCTTGGCCAGGGCAGCATTAAACTGGGGGTTAACCAAGGTGTGGGTCAGTACATAGTCGTTTCCTCTGGCTTCTTCGTAGTAACTTTCCATATTGCGGGCAAAATTGGTGGGCGCCTGGTTATCCCGATTTTCGTTTAGAAATTCCGCGGCACCGGCAAAGGCCATCACCGACGCGTTTTTATAATCCGGTGTCCGGCCGAACATACCGTTGGACCACTTAGCCCATGCATAATAAGCCGCACCCCGGCGCTGCACATCTTCCACGGACCTGGGTTTTAAAAAAGACATGGAGAAAGTTTCACCATCCTCCTGATAAGTCAGGGAATTTTTATACTCCGGGGATTGTTGCCGGTCTAAAAAACCTGCCAGGGTCCGCACGCCATTGGCAATGCCGGGTTCTGTGGTGACGTCCTCAACTTGTTTACCCCGCAGCCATACCGAACGGCTGTCCTGGAGTGATGCCAGGTACTGTGCCCCGGTTTTAATACCCATAACGTTCTCCCGGAATATAATTAATATGTTAATGTTTAACATATTAATTAATTAAGTCAATAGCGGCACCTCACCTGGGGTATCCGGGGGTAACTGTGCCTATTCGCCGTTTATTTTCGATGCGCGGAGTTGGCCGTACACTTGGACGGTTTAGGTGAGGCGTTTGCTTTTCAGTGGACTGCCGGATTGTTCTTATCCGGAAAAAGGACTTCCCGGTCTTTGTGCCCGGGCCGGCATACCCGGGTTATTTGCGCTAAAACTAAAAAGGGCCGGTTTGCACCGACCCTTCTTTGCTCGTTGTAGGACCAACTACGTGAGCTGACCCTCGAAACTCGCAATAGATATCACTGATCACCTCCTTTAGTTGTTGCCCAAGATGCGGTGGATTATGTCTTGCCCGGTGTCATTTGCAAGCTAAATTGCAAGGAAATATCCATGTAAACTTTATCGCCACAAACAGGATAATGAACAGGGTGGGCAAAGTATGGCTGAATTGGCGGGAAAGGTAGCAGCAATTACCGGTGGCACGGCGGGGATAGGTCTTGGCATTGCCGAAGCCTTCTTGTCTGCCGGCGCCCGGGTCATGTTGATGGCGCGAAATGCGGCAAAGGCGGAAAAGGTCATCGCGGGACTGGCGGCGCATGACCGGATTGGATTTTATTCCGGTGATGTGATGCGGCAGGAGGACGTAGAGGGATTTGTTGATGCCACCGTAGAGCAATATGGTGCGCTGGACATTCTGGTCAACAATGCCGGTGGGGCCGGTGATCTGCTTCCCCTGGTGGAACTCAGCGATAAGACCTTTGATGAAACGATGAAGTGGAATGTCTACTCCACCTTCTGGGCCACCCGCAAAGCTTTACCGGGTATGCTCGAAAAACAGTGGGGCCGGGTCATCAACATATCATCCACTGAAGGCAAGGTTGGTAAACCGGTCTTTACCGCCTATTCAACCGCCAAGCATGCCATTAACGGCATGACCAAGGCTTTGGCGCAAGAAGTGGGTCCGCAAGGGGTGACGGTAAATGCCATCTGTCCGGGTTTGATCGTGACCGATATTGTCAAAAGCAACGGGCCGGCCACGGCCCAGGCCATGGGATTGACCTTTGAGCAAATGATAGACTTATTTGCGCAGGAATCAGCGCTGAAGCGACCCAATACCGTTGAGGAGGTGGCGGCCCTGGCGCTGCTGCTGGCAGGTGAATCGGGTGGGGGAATCACCGGGGCAGCACTCAGCGTTGATGGCGGAACGGCACCCTACTAAGCCCTGTGAAGCGGTATCAAATTATCGACGGTACGGGACAGCCGGTATAGGGTAATCACGGCGCGCGGCGCAAATGCCGCTAAGACTGTATAATGCGCAAGTTTGCATGGTGGGAAAAAATACATGAATAAAAAGGAATGGCAGGCGCTTGCAGAAAAGGAACTGCGGGGTAAAAGCCTGGATGAGCTGACGTGGCAGAGCCCCGAGGGGATTCCCATCAAGCCGCTTTACAGCGTACAAGACTTGGAAGACATAGCGCATCTGGATTCTTTTCCGGGATTTGCTCCCTTTTTGCGTGGCCCCCGGGGCACCATGTACACCAATCGGCCGTGGACCATCCGCCAGTACGCGGGTTTCTCCACGGCGGAAGAGTCAAATGCCTTTTACCGGCAAAATCTGGCTGCAGGCCAGAAGGGATTGTCCGTGGCCTTTGATCTGGCCACCCATCGCGGTTTTGATTCAGACCACCCCCGGGTGGCCGGTGACGTCGGCATGGCCGGCGTGGCGGTGGATTCGGTGGAGGATATGAAAATCCTCTTTGACGGTATTCCGCTGGATGAAATGTCCGTGTCCATGACCATGAACGGGGCGGTCTTGCCGGTCCTGGCCGGCTATGTGGTGGCCGGAGAAGAACAGGGGGTGGCGCAAAAGGAACTGGCCGGCACCATTCAGAACGATATTCTGAAAGAGTTTATGGTACGTAATACCTTTATCTATCCGCCTGAACCCAGCATGCGCATCGTGGCGGATATTATCGGTTATACCGCTGAACATATGCCGCGCTTCAACTCCATCTCCATCTCCGGTTACCACATGCAGGAAGCCGGCGCCAACGCGGTGCAGGAAGTGGCCTTTACCCTGGCGGACGGCATTGAGTATGTTAAGGCGGCGCTGGCCACGGGGCAGGAGATTGACAAGTTTGCCGGGCGGTTATCCTTTTTCTTCTGTATCGGCATGAATTTTTTCATGGAGGTGGCCAAGTTGCGCGCGGCGCGAATTTTGTGGCACGAACTGATGAGTCAATTCAACCCTCAGAACCCGGCTTCGTTGATGTTGCGCACCCATTGTCAGACCTCCGGGGTATCGCTGCAGGAGCAGGATCCTTACAACAACGTGATCCGTACCACCATTGAAGCCATGGCGGCGGTGATGGGAGGCACCCAGAGTTTACATACCAATGCCCTGGATGAAGCCATTGCACTGCCCACCCCGTTTTCTGCACGAATTGCCCGCAACACCCAGATCATTCTGGCTGAAGAGAGCCAGATTACCCGCACGGTGGACCCTCTGGGGGGCAGCTACTATGTGGAGAGCCTGACCAACTCCATAGTCACCCATGCCCGGGCACTGATTCAGGAAGTGGATGACCTGGGCGGCATGACCAAGGCAGTGGTTGCCGGCATGCCCAAACAGCGTATCGAAGAGGCGGCAGCCCAGCGCCAGGCGCGTATCGAGCGCGGTGAGGATGTCATTGTGGGTGTCAATAAGTATCAGGTTGAGGAGGAAATGGGTGACCTGGAGGTCTTGTCCGTGGACAACACCAAGGTCCGGGAGGCACAGGTGCGGCGTCTGGCGGAAATTCGCAACACCAGAAATGAAGATAACGTAAAAGCTTCCGTGGATGCGCTGACCAAAGCGGCGAAGGAAAATTCCGGTAATTTGCTGGACCTGGCCATAGAAGCCACCCGGCACCGAGCCACGGTTGGGGAAATATCCGACGCGCTGGAGCGGGTCTATGCCCGTCACGAACCCAAGGCCAAAATGACCCCGGGGGTTTATGCCCAGAGTTACGGAGACGACCCGGCCTTTGGCAAGGTCCACGATGAAATTAGGGTATTTACCGACTTGGAGGGCCGTGCCCCAAGTATACTGGTGGTCAAGATGGGTCAGGACGGCCACGACCGGGGGGCCAAGGTGATCTCCAACGCCTTTGGAGACTTTGGTTTTGAAGTCACCATGGGCCCACTCTTTCAAACCCCAACGGAGGCGGTCAAACAAGCCAAGGGGGAAGGTGTGGACGTGATTGGTGTATCCACCCTGGCCGGTGGTCATAAGTCCCTGGTGCCGGAAATGATAGCGCTGTTGCAGGCGGAAGGCCTGGAGGATGTGGTGATTGTTGCCGGCGGGGTCATTCCCCAACAGGATTATCAAGCGCTGTATGATGCCGGTGTGCATGCCATATTTGGTCCCGGCAGCAATATCCCTGAAGCGGCAAGTCAAATCCTCAAGCTTATCCCGGGCAAAAACCGCTAGTGCGGGACATTTACATAACTTTATCCAGCGTAGGAAAAAAATGATTGGAAAACTGAACCATGTGGCCATTGTGGTCCCGGATCTGGCAGCCGCTGCTGCCATGTACAAGCAAACCCTTGGCGGCAATGTGACCGAACCCGTTGATTTGCCGGACCATGGGGTGACCACGGTATTTGTTGAACTGCCTAACACAAAGATTGAGCTGCTGCACCCGCTGGGTGAGGCTTCGCCGGTGCAGAAGTTTCTGGACAACAACCCGACTGGCGGCATGCACCACGTGTGCTACGAAGTGGAAGATATTCATGCTGCCATTGCACATCTGGAAAAGGAGGGTGCCCGGGTGCTGGGAGATGGCAAGCCGTCCATAGGTGCCCACGGGCTGCCGGTAGTCTTTTTACATCCCAAGGACTTTTGCGGCACCCTGGTTGAGTTGGAAGAGGTGAAAGCGGCCTGAATTTCAGACCGCCTGGTTGGCAGGCAGGCCGGTTGCCTCAGGCCCGAACGGCCAAAAGCGGTTGCGGGCTACTCAAACTCCAGGATCGGCTGGTCCACCATCAGGCTGTCACCCTGTTCAGCCATTACCTTGGCGATCACCACGTCTTCTTCAGCCCGCAGACTGTTTTCCATTTTCATCGCTTCAACCACCGCCAGTTCTTCGCCGGCCTTAATTTCGTCACCGGGCTGGACACTCAAACGCACCAGCAACCCGGGCATGGGCGACAGCAGAAACTTTGACAGATCCGGCGGCTGTTTTTCGAGCATATGGGTGGTCAGCGCCGCAGTGGAGGGATTGAGAATGGTCAGATCTATCTCACTGCCGCGGAAGAACATCTTGTAGCCGGCGCGGTACGGATCCAATTGGATACTCACGGGCACGTTGTTGACCTCAGCCTCAACCACGTTTTCGCCCAGTTGCCAGGTGGTATGCACCTTGTACACCTTGCCCTTGTGTTCGATCTGGTATTCCTGCTCGTTGTGGCTTACGCAGACCGGGTACTGGGTTTTATTGGCCACCACCACCCATTCATCACGCTGGGCGGGTTCAAACCGATGCGTCTGACCACTGATCTGGTGAGTACGGCGTTCGCGGACGGTATGTACAACCGCAGCCACCGCCACGGGAATTAAGGGGTCGCTTTGGGGAACGTCCGAGGCGTGGAAACCGTCGGGATATTCCTCTGCAATAAAGTTGGTGGTTAACCGGCCTTCAGCAAAACGCGGATGCATGATCAGGGCGTTCAAAAAACTGATATTGTGGCTGACGCCGCGAATATAGTAAGCGTCCAACGCATCCGCCATGTGTGCAATGGCTTGTTCGCGGGTTGCACCGTACGTCACCAGCTTTGCAATCATGGGGTCATAGAACATCGAAACTTCGCTGCCTTCTTCGATACCGGTGTCCACGCGCACGGTATCGGACTCGTCCGGTGCCTGGTATTTAACCAGGCGGCCAATGGAGGGCAGAAAGTTCCGGAACGGGTCTTCAGCGTAGACCCGGGATTCCATGGCCCAGCCGGTAAGTTTGACATCATCCTGAGTAATGGACAGCGTTTCGTTGTTGGCTACCCGGATCATATGCTCAACCAGATCCTGGCCGGTGATATATTCGGTGACCGGATGCTCCACCTGCAAACGGGTATTCATCTCCAGGAAGTAAAAGTTCTTGTCGGCGTCAACAATGAACTCCACGGTTCCCGCGGAACAATAGTCCACCGCCTCAGCCAGAGCGATGGCCTGCTGGCCCATGGCCTGGCGGGTGGCCTCGTCCAGGAAGGGTGACGGTGCTTCTTCGATCACCTTCTGATGACGGCGCTGAATGGAACATTCACGCTCGCCCAGAAAAACGGTATTACCGTGTTTGTCCGCTAACACCTGGATTTCGATATGGCGGGGTTCTTCGATAAACTTTTCCGCAAAAACCCGGTCGTCACCAAAACTGCTGCGTGCCTCGTTGGCCGCGCGCTCAAAACCGTCGCGACACTCGTCGTCGTCCCAGACCACGCGCATACCCTTGCCGCCGCCACCGGCGCTGGCTTTTAACATCACCGGATAACCAATTTCCTTGGCGATCTGCACCGCATGTTCACCATCGTTGATGATGTCGGTATAACCGGGAATGGTATTTACACCGGCTTCCTGGGCGAGTTTTTTTGAGGTGATCTTGTCTCCCATGCTGGTGATCGCCTTCACCCCGGGACCAATAAAGGCAATCCCCGCTGTATCCAGAGCTTCGCAAAACTCCGCATTTTCGGACAAAAAGCCATAACCGGGATGGACCGCTTCGGCACCGGTGGACTGACAGGCGTTGATAATTTTGTCGATCCGCAGGTAGCTTTCCGCTGAGGCCGAGGGACCAATATGCACCGCTTCGTCCGCCATCCGGGCGTGCAGGGCATTGGCGTCTGCATCGGAATAAACGGCAACCGTTCTTATGCCCATGCGTTTCGCTGTTTTTATCACTCTGCAGGCAATCTCGCCGCGGTTTGCTATTAGAATTTTTTTAAACATTATTATCTTCTCGTAGAGCCGTTAGAGCGGGATGTTGCCGTGTTTGCGCCAGGGATTTTCCAGATTTTTATCGCGTAACATGGCAAAGGACCGGCAGATGCGCTCGCGGGTTTCGTGGGGTGCAATCACATCGTCGATATAGCCACGGCTTGCCGCCACAAAGGGATTGGCAAACTTATCCTCATATTCAGCGGTACGTTTGGCAATGGCTTCAGCGTCGCCAATGTCCTTGCGGAAGATAATTTCCACCGCACCCTTGGCGCCCATCACCGCAATTTCCGCTGTGGGCCAAGCCAGGTTGACGTCCCCGCGCAAATGTTTGGAGGCCATCACGTCGTAAGCCCCGCCGTACGCCTTGCGGGTAATCAGGGTCACCTTGGGCACCGTGCATTCGGCAAAGGCGTACAACAGCTTGGCGCCGTTTTTGATAATGCCGCCATACTCCTGGGCGGTACCGGGCATAAAACCGGTTACATCCACCAGGGTCAGAATTGGAATATTAAAGGCATCACAGAAGCGGACAAATCGCCCGCCTTTCTTCGAGGAATTAATGTCCAGGCAGCCGGCCATCACCATGGGCTGGTTGGCCACCACACCCACCGTAGAACCCTGCAAGCGAATAAACCCAATCACCATGTTCTGGGCATAGTCCGGCTGCAGTTCAAAAAATTCACCCTCGTCAGCCACCTTGTGAATGACTTCCTTAATGTCATAAGGTTTGGTCGAGTCTGCGGGGATTAATGTATCCAGGGAAAAGTCCTGACGCTTACTTGAATCGTCAGTTGGCCAGCGGGGCGGCTTTTCACGGTTGTTGGCGGGCAAATAGTCAAAGAATTTTCGGGTCAGCAACAACGCCTCAATATCGTTTTCGAAAGACAGGTCAGCCACGCCCGACTTTTTGGTGTGCACGCTGGCACCGCCCAGATCTTCCGGGGTGACTTCTTCGTGGGTCACGGTCTTGACCACGTCGGGTCCGGTGACAAACATGTAAGAAGAATCTTCCACCATGAAGATAAAGTCGGTCATGGCGGGTGAATAAACCGCACCCCCGGCGCAGGGCCCCATGATGACGGAAAGTTGCGGCACCACACCGGAAGCCATGACGTTGCGTTGAAAAATTTCTGCATAACCTCCCAGGGAGGCCACCCCTTCCTGGATGCGGGCACCCCCGGAGTCGTTTAAGCCGATCACCGGTGCCCCTACCTTCATGGCCTGATCCATGATTTTGCAGATCTTTTCTGCAAAAGCTTCGGACAACGCCCCGCCGAATACGGTGAAATCCTGGCTGAAGACAAAAACCAGACGGCCGTTGATGGTACCGTATCCGGTGACAACACCGTCCCCGGGAATCTTTTGTTCTTCCATGCCAAAATCGTGGGAACGGTGCTCTACAAATTTATCCCATTCTTCGAAACTACCTTCGTCCAGCAGTACCTCTATCCGCTCTCTGGCGGTGAGTTTTCCCTTCAGATGCTGCTGTTTAATGCGATGCTCACCACCACCCAGCATTGCGGCTTGCACTTTTTCTTGTAGCATTTTTTCCTGGGGTGACCCAGGCAGCTCAGCTTCGTTGAGCTTGGCGTTATTATCCTGCATCTGCTGGCCTCGTAATAATATGTAGTTATAAAGCGGCGGGGAATTATAGCTTTTTCTTAGCCCCCCTACCACATGACCGGGGTTGGTCTGGGTGGTCATTGCCGTGGATGCAGTTGATCATAGCCTCCCCACCAGACGCAGCAATATTATATCCTTAACCAGCGAATATGATTAATCCGCAGGTATCGGGCAGGGGCCAGCCGGTGGGGTGTAGAGCATACCGAGGGTGAATTCGGGGAGGACACGGACAACCATGGCTGAGACAAGTTCGCCGGGTATAACAGAGCAACCCACGACAGGGGAGCCGGGGCCGGGAGAGGATCAGATCCTTGCCCAGGGCAGCGGGGCGGAAGAACCCCCCCAGGTATTTGGACCGGACCTGGCTGAATTCCTTGATCAGGGGTGGCTACCGCAAGCCTGGCAGCCGATGTGGGATCTGATTGCCGCGTATCCGCTGTTGGGGGCGCTGTTATTGATTCTCCTGGCTTATCTGCTTGCCCTGGGGACCCGTCTTGTTTTTAACTTTGTTTTGCATATCTGGGCTGACCGGCCTGGAAATATCCTGGGTGGTGCTGTCCTGGCGCACATTGGGCGGCCGGTTTTTGTCACCACCTTTGCCTTGGGGTTGATTCTGGCTATCCAGATTTCCGCCCTGGGCTTTGGCCGTGGGGTTTTGGTTAACCTGTTGAGTTCAGTGGTGGTGATTTCCTGGATGCTCGCGGGCTTTCGCCTGTCCACCGCGCTGTTGTCAGCCGCCACACAAAGCAGCAAATTTGCCATGGTGGAAGCACGGACAACACCGCTGTTTGATCTGGCGGCAAAGCTGACCTTATTACTGGTATCCAGCTATGCCTTGTTGTTGATCTGGGGTATCAACCCCGTGGGTTGGCTTGCTTCCGCGGGTATTGTGGGTATTGCCATTGGTTTTGCGGCCAAAGACACCCTGGCCAACCTGTTTTCGGGTTTGTTCATTTTGGCGGATGCACCTTACAAAATTGGGGATTACATTAATCTGGACAGCGGTGAGCGCGGCCAGGTGACGGCCATAGGCATGCGCAGTACTCGCCTGCTGACCCGGGCTGATGTCGAAATTACGGTCCCCAATGCGGTTATCGCAAACGCCAAAATTACCAATGAGAGCGGGGGGCCTTATCAGAAAATGCGTATAGAGATACCCGTTGGCGTGGCTTATGGATCTGATGTGGATCGGGTTGGGGATTTATTGCTGCAACTGGGGGCAGGCCATGCAGACACCTGCGCTGAGCCCGGACCCAGGGTTCGGATCCGCGGCTTTGGGGCGTCGGGCATAGACTTTGAATTGCTCGCATGGATAGATGATCCTGCCGAGCGTGGCCGGATCGCCCACGAGCTGTTTGCCGATGTCTATAAAACCTTTGCCAGCGAAGGCATTGAAATTCCCTACACCAAGCAGGACATTCACATTAAGGAGCTGCCGGCGGGCTCCGGTAATTAAAGCAAGCCTCGAGGGGGTAAACCAATGAATAGCATGGCCAGGGCGGCTGCGGCCCACGAAATAGAATTGTTAAGGCGGCGGTATGCCCTGGCAACGGACCTGATCGGCAAGGGGGGTGAGGCGGAGATTGCTGCCGGAACACAGATATATGAAGCCATATTCAGCGCCGATGTGGCGATCAGAACGGTATCGCCGGACGGGCAAGGCTACCAGGCCACGGGGCCGGTGGAATGGGCTGGCGTGGTGTCCGGTGCTTTGGATGAATACTGTGCCACCCAACACTTGATCGGCACCCAGCTGGTCGACTTTCAGCAGCTTGACGTTGACGGCCAAGGTGGCGTGGTGGGTGGCGAGGCCACCCTGCTGAGCTATTTGCACGCCTGGCATGCCCGTCCGGATGGGGTGACCTATGTATTTATCGGCACCTATGAAGACCGGGTGGAATTTTTTCCGGAGCGGGGTTGGCGGATTGTCAACATGGTGTTAACTGAAACCTCCTCGGAGAAACGCCGGATGGGCACCCTGGAGTAGCCAGGGACCGCCGTTTGCAGGCTCAGGGCTCAAGCTGGGTAACAACCCCGTCGTCAATCAATTTTTTGATCTCTTCCGGGCTGAAACCATAGTTGTTCAATACCTGCCGGCTTTGTTCACCTACCCGGGGTGCGCGCTGAGGAGGCATCTGGCTTTCGTTGCTGACCTGAAACGGCGTGGCCAGGGTTTGCTCAATGCCCGGGATGCCACTTTCGGACGGCACAATTAAATCGTTTTCCAAAAGCTGGGGGTCACGGATCACCTCGGCAAGTTGGGCTACCTTACTGTAAACGATACCTTGCTGTTCCAGGCGCCGGCACATTTCCGGAGTGTCAAATTTCAGCATCGCCTGGGCAATCAGTTCCCGGGCCTTAAACCGGTTGCGGAACAGGGGTTTGATCGGTTGCAGATTTTCGTCCGCCAGCCATTCAGGCTCTTCCAGACATTCCACCAGTTTGGGCCAATCCCTAAAGATGTTCTGAATAACCACTAAAATGTGGCGCCCGTCACGCATGGTGTAGACATTTTGCAATGGGTTGGACCAGCCTTCCTTGTCCCGGCGCTCGGCAGCATCAATACCGGCCATAGCCGCTTGAAGATTCAGGCCGTTTGCCCAGGCACCGTTGGCCACCAGGGATGTCGAGACCATGCTGCCGACACCGGTACGATCACGTTTGTATAGGGCCAGCATGATGGCGCCAAAAAGTGTCATGGCTGTTGCATGATCACCCACGCCACCCACTGGGAAGGAGGGTGGAATATCCTTTTCGCGCAATAGGTCCATAATACCGGTGCGGGCAAACCAACCGGTTAGGTCATAAGCCCGGCGATTAGCATCAGCACCTTTTAAACCGTATGCCGTTATCTGGGCAAATATCAGGCGGGGGTTGATTGCCTCCAGGGTTGGCCAGTCGAGTTTGTACTTTTCCATCTGCTCTGTATTGAAATTGACCAGGAATATGTCAGCCTGACTGACCATTTTGAGCAGCGCGGCATACCCCTCGGGTTGGGTAATGTCCAGGGCCAGGCAGCGCTTGCTCCGGTTGGTGAGCTGCCAGGTAAAATCGCTGGGGTGACCACCAGCAGTGGTACGGAACCGATCGCCGTTCAGGGGTTCTACTTTGACGACGTCGGCGCCGTAGTCGGCAAAAATGGTTGCAGCACCGGGGCCGGCCAGGAAAGATGCGGCGTCGATTACTTTCAGATCATGGAAAACCGCTGTCATTGTGAGTCCTCAATTTTTAGTTGTTTAATTTTGGGAACAACCTCGTCTGCCATAAGTTGCTCGTTGGTCCCGGTGTAGGCACCGGGGCAGGCGGATGCCAGCATCACTGTACGGCTGCCGGCAGCCACGTACTCCTTGATGCGTGCTACACAGTCATCAGGATCTCCGGCCAGGGCGTATTTGTGCACCAGCGTTGAAAAATCCTGTTGATATTGCTTGGAAAGACGCTCGGCGGCCATGTTGATGGCAAGTTGCCGGTCTTCATGCACGGCAAAAAAGATAAATTGGCCGGGTTTGGGCTTGTTGCGTCCCATATCCTGAGCGTAGTGATTAATTTTGTCGACGCTGATGCGAAGTTGTTCCGGCGTGTACATGTAGGGTAGCCAACCGGTACCAAATTTGGCACACCGTCTAAGGGCAGCCTCGCTGCGGCCGGAAATCCAGATGGGCAGAGGTTTTTGCCGGGGTTGGGGTGCCAGGGTGACCTGGTCGAGGGTGTTGAATTTACCAGAAAACGTGACGTTGTCCTCGGTGAAGAGTTTGTGCAGCACCTCAAGTGTTTCGTTGGTTCTGGCGCCGCGCTGGTTGACCGGCACACCCACGGCGCTAAATTCTTTTTTGTACTCCCCGCCTACACCCACGCCAAGATTAAAACGGCCGCCGGAGATGATATCCAGGGTGGCCACCTGCTTGGCCAACAAGGCTGCGGGATACAGCGGCACCAGGGTGATGGTGCTCATCAGCTTAATGGATCGGGTAGCCCCGGCGGCGGCAGCCAAGGTAATCAGCCCGTTGCCGATGGGGCCGTGGAAAAAGACGTGTTCACCTACACCCACAAAGTCATAACCCTGCTGTTCAGCGCGCTGAGCGTTGGCTGCAATATCGTCCAGACGCCCTAAGTTAATGCCGAGTTCCATGGTAGCCATAAATTATCCGCTGTTGTGACCTTACCAATTGTTGATGTGCATGACGGTTTCAACCGGCGGGCGGTAGGCGGGTTTAAATTCAGTACCCAAGGTATAGGCAATAGGAATAAGGGCCACCTGCATGTAGTTGTCATAGGGGATACCCAGCAGGTCGGCAATCTCCTTTTCATGCATCAGGTGCAGGGTTGTCCAGGCTGTGCCCAGACCTCTTGCCCTGGCGGCTAACATGAAGCTCCACGCGGCTGGAATAATAGAACCAAAGGTTGAAGCCTGGCCCAGCAGGTTGTTGGTTTGCGGCTGATCCGTGCGTCCGGCAATACAGGGGATAAGCATGGCCGGCGCACGGCCCATGTTCTCCGCCAGAAAATCCGCGGACGAAGCGGAACGGCTTTGGCTGGAGGTCAGCTGTGTGTCCTGACTGTTTGCGTGGAGTTTGTGAATGGCCACCGGCATGTCCCGGTACAGGGCAAACGCCTGCCGGTACAAGTCGCCGATCTGCCGGCGTTTATCTTCATCGGTAACAAATACAAATTGCCAGCCCTGGGCATTAGAACCGGTAGGCGCCTGCACAGCCAGTGACATACATTCGGCCAGGACATCAGCAGATACGGGCCGGTCGAAGTCCAGGCGCTTGCGCACCGCGCGGGTAGTGCTGAGCAACTCATCGTTGTCGAGATTAAGCCGTGGATGGGCATTCGACATGTGGTCCCCCTATGCCAGGTGTTATTATTTTGCCGATTGTTGCTGAATCATATCCGCTGGTCTAGACAATTGTTCACCCAGATAGCGGATTAAGGCTGGAGGTAAATCCTGCTGGTTCATGGCTTCGGTCATACAGTCGAGCCACATCTGCTTTTCCACTTCGCCCACGGCCAGATGAGCATGTACCCCGGGGATGCTGATTGAGCCGTATTTTTCCTGGTATAAACGTGGTCCCCCCATCCAACCGCACAAAAAGCGGCTCAGTTTATCCCGGGACAGGGTCAGATCTTCGGGATGCCAGTTGCGTATGGTCTGATATGCGGCATGGGTATCCATCAGATCATAAAAGCTGTCCACCAGCTTTCTTACCCCGGCTTCTCCGCCCACCGCCTGGAAAGTGGCATCAGCCTGCCCATAGTTTTGTGTCATGGTCCTTTAGCCGGTCCGGTTTTCCCGAGTATACGATGATTGCCAACAGAGACTCACCAGTCCCTTGCTGGCACTTTAAGATCATTATGTGCAAAATGCTGGGCTAACAAAATATTAAGGGAAAGGCATGAACTTCGAATTTGGGGATGACCAAAATCTTGTGCGTGATCAGGCGCGGGGATTTTTGGCTGAACATTGTCCACCGGCAGTAGTACGGCGGGTGCTTGAGGGTGAAGAGCTCTACGCTGCTGATCTATGGCAGAAAATTGTTGAAATGGGCTGGACGGCAACGATTATTCCGGAAGAATTTGGCGGCTTGGGCATGTCCTATCTGGAACTGGTGGTCATTGCTGAAGAACTGGGTAGAGCCTGTGCTCCCGTACCCTTTGGTTCTTCGGTTTTCCTGGCCACGGAAGCCATTCTGGCTGCCGGGTCTCAGGCGCAAAAAGAACAGTGGTTGCCAAAACTGGCAGCAGGGGAGGCCGTGGGCACCCTGGCTTATGCCGAGGGCGCGGGTGAAACTGATCCCCAGGGTCTGAACACTCAGGCCAGCAACGGTAAACTCACCGGCACCAAGGTGGTAGTTGCGGATGCGCAAATTGCCAACGTCATTGTGGTTGCCGCCGCGAGCGGTAGCGGTGATGGCTGCTCCCTGTACCTGGTTGACATGAATCAGGATGGGGTCTCTTGCGAAGGGGTTAAGACCTTGGATCCGGCCACCAATCATGCCAACGTAACCTTTAACGGCGCGGATGCTGAGCTTCTGGGTGCGGATGGCCAGGGCTGGGCATTGCTGCAAAATATATTGAATCGTGCCGCGGTTTTATTCGCCTGGGAACAACTGGGTGGTGCCGAGAGCTGTCTGGAAATGGCTAAAGAATATGCCATGGGCCGAAGT